>JALRFI010000094.1 GCA_023253775.1 Crocinitomicaceae bacterium | reverse complement strand
TTTTCGAAGCGTTTCGATCAAAATAAAAACAGCTAATCGATTATCCAAGCTTTTTCCATTTACGCATTCCCCCATCTCGATGAATTCTCTTTCTCGTGTAATGGAATCACCAATATTGATCAGTTTTTTTACCTCTTCAGCGGGTAAACCTGTATCAATAAAATAGTCAGAGAGCTTCGCTACCCTCTCTCTTTCTGCTGCTGTCATGACATGGATCGGTTTAGAAGCCATAACTCCAATAACATCCTTTTTCCCATGGATCAATACACGCTGAGCAGTCAAAGTTTTTGGGTCAAAACCCCCAAGAGTATGAAAACGAATAAATCCTTTATCATCAATATGAGTTACGATAAAACCGATCTCATCCATATGGGCACCGATCATGACTTTTTTGCGATCCGCAGGCTTCGAAGAGCCTCTTTTGATCGCGTAAACATTACCCATATTATCGGTTTGCACCTCATCGGTCAATCCTTTCAGCTCTTTCAGCACCAGATCTCTAATTCTCTTTTCAAACCCAGGTGCACCTGGCACTGTGCATATCTGTCCCAGTAATTTCGTGTTGATCGCCATTGTTGTTTTGTTTGGATTAAAAATAGAAATTCTCCTTGATTTCGATCCTTGGAACTTAAGGGAGTTATCAATTCTATGATTTGAATTATCTTTAACCTATGTCTAAACTGAGATCAGCTTTTTTTTGTCAGAATTGTGGTTATGAAACTCCAAAATGGTTGGGTAAATGTCCTTCATGTAAGGAGTGGAATACTTTTGTAGAGGAGCTAATCGAAAAAACCGTTCCGACCGTTGTTGCTTTCTCCGGTGTGACCAAGAACGCAAAACCTCAGCCATTGCAGGATGTTGAACAGAGTGACCAGCAGCGACTACCTCTCCGTGACAAAGAGCTTCAACGAGTTTTAGGAGGAGGATTAGTGCCCGGATCTCTCGTTCTCTTTGGTGGTGAACCGGGAATTGGAAAATCAACACTAATGCTGCAGATGGCCATTCAGGAAACTCAGCTCAAGGTTTTGTATGTTTCTGGAGAAGAAAGTGAACAGCAGATCAGGATGAGAGCGGACCGCATTGGGCTTGAAAATCAGCAATGCTACATATTGACTGAAACCAATCTTCAGAACATTTTTAAACAAGCGGAAGATACGCAACCACAATTGTTAGTGATCGACTCCATTCAAACGCTTTTCTCATCGAATATTGAAAGTTCACCGGGTAGTATCTCGCAAGTCAGAGAATGTACTGCTCAGTTACTTCGATACGCGAAACAAACCGGAATTCCAGTGTTCCTGATTGGACATATTACGAAAGAAGGAACATTAGCAGGCCCAAAAGTCCTGGAGCACATGGTAGACACCGTTCTTCAATTCGAAGGAGACCGAAATCACGTCTATCGTCTCTTACGATCCATTAAAAATCGTTTTGGAAGCACCAATGAGCTGGGCATCTACGAAATGGTGGGGAGCGGTCTTCGTCAAGTAGAAAATCCTTCTGAGATATTGATCACGAACACAGATCAGACATTGAGTGGTGTGGCGATCGGTGCAACGCTTGAAGGCTTGCGCCCAATGTTAATTGAGGTTCAGGCGCTGGTCAGCACTGCTGCATATGGAACTCCTCAGCGTTCCTCAACAGGTTTTGATGTGAAACGTTTGAATATGTTACTAGCCGTAATGGAGAAGCGTTGCGGCTTTCGTTTGGGAGCGAAGGATGTATTCCTGAACATTACAGGGGGTATTAAGGTGGATGATCCAGCCATTGATCTTGCCGTTGTTGCTTCGGTACTTTCCTCAAACGCGGATCTCCCTATTGACTCAAAGATCGCTTTGTCTGCAGAGGTGGGTCTGTCCGGTGAGATAAGACCGGTCAACAGAATAGAGCAACGCATCTTTGAAGCTGAAAAACTCGGATTCGAGCGTATTGTGATTTCCAAATATTGTAAAGGAATTGATCCTAAACGCTTTAAAATAGAGCTCGTTCAGTGCGGCAAGATCGAAGAAGTTGTCAAGGCGCTTTTTGCTTGATCGAAATTATACCATCCAAAAAATCAGACTTTTTTCAATGATGTTTGTATCGTCCTCTTGTATTCTTTCCCGATTGCTATCATTTTTTAGTGTATCTTTATATTCAGTTGCCAAAAGATCCTCTTAAAAACAATCATTGATCTACCCCGGCACAACCAATCAAAACTTTATGAATAATCTCAATTTAGCCGTCCTTATTGACGGAGACAATATACCTTCTGCTCACATCAAAGAAATGATGGAGGAAATCACCAAATACGGAAATCCAACGATCAAAAGAATTTACGGTGACTGGACAAAACCCAATCTTTCAAAGTGGAAAAACCTGTTGCTTGAAAATGCAATTACCCCAATCCAACAATACGGTTATACTTCTGGTAAAAACGCAACAGACTCAGCGATGATCATCGATGCTATGGACATCCTTTACAGCGGGAAAGTAACAGGTTTTTGCCTAGTTTCGAGCGACAGTGATTTTACCCGACTTGCCACTCGCCTCAGGGAGGCAGGAATGCAGGTGATTGGAATTGGGGAAAAGAAAACTCCCAACCCTTTCATCGTTGCCTGTGACAAGTTTATTTATATCGAGATCCTGAAAGGGCAATCCGAAAAGAAGGACGATACTTCAATCAATTCCAAAAAGAACAACGTTGATAAGATCACACAACGAGACATCAACCTCATCAGGACAACCATATCCGATCTTTCAGATGATGATGGATGGGCATTCCTTGGTGATGTAGGTAGTCTCCTGCAAAAGAAACAACCCAATTTTGACTCCAGAAACTACGGATTCGAAAAGTTAACCCCGCTCATCAGGTCTATTGGTCTGTTCGAATTGGAGCAGCGAGAAAACCCTAAGAGCAAACATAAGCTGATCTTTGTGAAGAATACTGAGAAAGCAGGGTCGCAATCAAAAAAGTGATTGGATATATACTCCTGGTTTTCGATTTTCTGCATATTCTTTTTTGTACCTTGGATTAATTTCTGAATTGATATGAAAAACCATGTCTTAAAATCTCTGATCCTATCCCTTTTTTGTGGATCTGTTTTAGCTCAGGTGGATAAAGTTGAAGTTCAACTAACGGGGAAAATTGACAAGTACCCTATTGAAGTGGCGTTTAACTCATTTAACAGAACAACAGGAGAGCTTGAAGGGGTTTATCGTTATGCCGGGAAGAGGAGCTACATTCAATTAAAGGGTCAAATGGTTGACCGTGTGATCTATCTCGAAGAGAGCTACAAGGACGAAATTACTGGCGTGTTTTACCTTGAGGAAAATGAAAAGGAGCTTACAGGAACATGGATCTCCGGGAGTGGTAACAAATCCTTTGATGTTACACTGAATACAAATGATAACACCTTCTTTCCTCTTTCAACGAAATCACTTGAAGAAATTTCTGAGCTAAATGAGGTTAGCGCAGACCTTACAGGATCCTATGGGGTTGAATTCTACTGGATCAACGATATGTGGTTCTCAGAGGAAACCAAACAACTAGAGTTAGGCTTTAATGGTGGCTTTGCCGTATTGGAACAATTGGGAACGGATTCATTGCATTTTCAGGTTGAGGTGGTCTGTGGACCCACCTATCATTTCGCAATGGCAGACGGCATTGCCTATCTAAAAGACACTGCTTACATCTACACCAACGAAGACGGTTGTGAGATCAGCATCACCGGTGGAGGTAAAAGGGCAAGGTTATCGGCTAACATGTCTTTTGAATGTGGTTTCGGCGCAAGAGCTTTTCTTGATCACGAATTTATAAAGATCACTGATGAGCCTCTTTTTGGAGAGAACACATCACTCGAAGCACTGAAGCAGAAAGAATAGCGCTTATCGCTTACTGATCAACTTTCTCAATCCATTCAGTTCAACAATATATGAACCGCCTGAAAGGCTATGTACGTTGATTGAAGCGTCCGCAGATCCTTTCATAACCAATTGTCCTCTCATGTCATAAATTAGGTAGTCATATTGAGTTTTATCTCCTTTAATATGCAGCAAGTCCTCAACTGGATTAGGATACAGAACAATTCCAGAAATTTCCGTCTCATCGATACCCAGAAGATTTGGATCATTTTGAATTGTTCCTGTTTTGTTGATCACCCAATTCATTGGATCGATGGTGATGCTGTTATTGATCTGACCGATATTTTCTACTAGGAACAAATCCTGATTGCTAGAAATATTGAACCGTATCGTCGTGTCAGGCATAGAAGGGCGTGTGAATTTTAGATCTATCGGATTTGTGAACGTTGGAGTTACTGTTGGTTTCGATGAATTATGCGAAATCTGAACGTATGCATTATTTCCGACCTGATTCCATCTTACCGAATACGTAGGGTATCCTTCTCCAAAATACCATTGCTCAAAAAATGGCGCTAAATCGACCGAAGTTTCGGCTTCCAAATGTTCCTTCAGGTCAATTCCTTTCGCTGTACTATCCGAATAGGCTGTTTGAAAGGATCGTAATGCGCTAAAAAACTGAACATCATCATTGATCAAATAACGCATCGTGTGAATGATACTTGCCCCTTTATCATAGGTGAGGCGACCTGAAAAGATTCTGTTTTCATTTAAGCTATCCAATACCCAAACACTTCCCCCTGTTTGTGACATCACATTATCATGTACGTCAAACATGTGCTGATCCTTTTCTGCTGGATACAGATTTTCCAACATCAAATACTCAGAATAAGACGCAAAGCCCTCATTGACCCAGATATCACACCATGAAGCACAGGTTACATGATCGCCCCACCATTGATGGCCAAGCTCATGAGATGTCAATCCTTTTTCAAAGAATCCTTGTGTGGTCATTGTCTGATGTTCCATTCCTCCGGATAGCGGAGCCATGCAGTGACCATATTTCTCATCTTCATAAGGATAAGGTCCATACAGCTCATAAAACAACTCGATAAAGTCTGCTGTTTCGTTGATGCGCGTTTGAAAATTTGTAAGTGTTGCCGGATTATCATAAATAAAGTTCTGGATCATGAGCGGAGCCGGAGCACCAACGGGATTGGCATAGATTGTATAATCTATATACTTTGCCACAGAAACCGAAACCAGGTAATAATCGATCGCATGACGGTGTTTCCATTCAAAACGTTTGAAACCATTACCCAGATCAACCACGTTCTCTAATAATCCATTCGAGCCAGCCATACAAGTATCCGGAACCGTTATTTTGACTTGAGAACTATCTGCTTTGTCGGTAAGTGATTGTTTACATGGCCACCACTCATAGGCAGAGAAGGGCTCTGACAATGACCAAACCACCCTGTTCCCCCAAGTAGGAGAAGAAGCAGCTGTCATACCCGCACCTCCAAAAGGAGTTGTTCCTGCTGTGGGAGGGGTTCCGTTGTAATCAACTGCCACCACAAAATCAGTCCCTGCCGTGGCATTCAATGGAACCTTAACTGCAGATCCGGTTCTATTAAAACTTACTGGACTACCATCTAGACGGATCTGCGTAATCGAAAAATTACTGTGTAACTCAAAAAGAACAGTGTCCAGGGCCACAACTGCTGTTCCGTGGATCTCTCCGGTTCCCGCTACGTCCGTTACCACATTATTCATGGCAATATCAAGCGCGTAAAAATGCACGTCATACTTTTCCGTTTCTGCGATCTGGCCAACAGACAGTGAGGCACTTTTAGTGGGATACTCAGTTGATCTTCTTTTAGAACAATAATTATTGTCTTCTCGCTGAGCGTAAGTAGATGAAATGGCAATAACGCTAATCAGAAATAAAGAGAGTTTAAGCATAACATGGTTTTGTACGAAAATACAGATTTCCTTTTCAATGTCCTATAATTGAATTTCAGACAAATAAAAAGCCATTCCCAATGGAATGAGATTTGCATCCAAAGCCACACACCATCTGTCATCACTTCGTGGAGTAATGCCAAATATCAATCCAACATAGATCAGGTAAGACCCAATAAAAAAGCCAGATTCCAGAATTTTTTCATTGATTTTTGCGATATACAAATAAAATGCCGTAACAAGCACCAGCGAGAGGATCTTGCTCGATGTCATGCCAATGATCATTGGAAGCGTTCGTTTTTCGACTTCATCATACTTCATGTCACGTATGTCAAAAGGGACCGTTATTCCATAAATAAAAAGAAAACCAGTAAGTGAAGACCATAATTTATTTTCCAATATTCCCCCCATCGGAACATAGATCAACATGAAGGACCAAACCGCAGCGATCAATATTGTTTTAATATACGGTACATCTCGCAATGGTTTTTTTACAACAGGAAAAACATACCAAACAGAGATTATCGAAATGAGTCCGGTGCCAATCCAAATTTCAAGGCTAAAAGGAACAAAGATCAACAAACCGCCAGCACCTGTTAACAAGGAAAAAATAGATAGGATCCATAAACCTCTTCTATTCGCGTTAACCCAATTCAACCAAACCGACGGATTATTGAGTCCAGAAGAATTGATCAAACGATGAAAATTATAGGTGCCAAGAACAAGACAAAAAATGATGAGTGCATAACTACCTGGTTGTTGATTTTGCACAAAATGGGACCAACCAAACGTAAAAATTGCCGCGCCTAAAGCGACAATCCAGTTGCCATAAATGATATTTGAAATGAACTTACCGATGAGGAAAGTTAGCCAATTTCTGCGAGCACCTTCTCAACAGAGATCTGACTTATACAGTCGCACTGTTTCTTTTTCTTACAATCCGGACAATCCTCATCATGAACAAGGATGCATGTATTTGGTCCGATCGGCATCCATCTGCCAGGGTGTATTGGCCTTCTCGGTGAGAACAATCCAATAGCACGGATTCCGGTTACCCCGGAAATATGCAGTGGTCCGGTAGAGCAAGCCACCAATGCATCAACCTTTGAAATAAAAAGTATCAATTGTTCCAAATCGAGTTTACCCGTAAGATCAATGATCTTTTCGTTTACTGGAATGAATGGTCGAATGCCCTCACCTTCCTGTTCGGTTCCTGTGTAAAAAACCGTATAACCCGAACTGGATAATTCGAGCGCAAGCTCTCCATATTTCTCAATGGACCATTCAACTGCACTCCCTTGAGAACGTGAATGGAGTATGATCTTCTTCGATGCATAGGACAAGTAGGATTCGAGCTCTTCAGGTAAAGACACACTTTTATTCACCTTGAAAAATGAAACAGCCTGGTTGATTTCTTCCATTGATGGAATCGTCTTACAACCAAATGGTTTCAATAATTCGAAGTTCAATTGGGCTTCGTGAAGATTTGAATTCTTTCTGGAAAAATTCAAGCGATGATTACAAGTAAGAAGATGAAAACTACGATGAGATGTCCCTATTCTTTGTGGTATCCGTGCTTTCTTTGCCAAACCGGCAATTTCTTTATTCGGAAACACATGGATGATCGCATCAGCTTCCAATTCCCTGAGATATTCATGTCGTTGTGAACTTGGCGAGGCCTCTATCTCTGACCAATCTATAAACTGGTCTATAACAGAAAAACTATTGATCACGGGTCCGGTGTATTTCTTACCCAGATAAATCAATTGTGTGTTCGGAAAATTCTCCTTTAACCATACACACATCGGTAAGGTCAACATAACATCACCAATGCTGTCCGTTCTCGAAATGATAATTTTATCCAACTTCATTTTGCCGCTGCAATTCCATTAGTTTTACATACTTTCTATAGGTAGCGTAGGCACTTCTCACAGAGATCAAAACTCCGGTCCATCCATCCAAAAAACCTGTCTTTAGGAAGAAACTTTTAACGAATTGGGCTATAACTTTTATCCAGACTTTAACCCAATTGCTCTTTCCTCCTCTTTCGAACAGTTCTCTGGCTGCAATGTTACCAAAATATTCGATCTGTTTAAAATGATCTTCTTTCGTGTAGTATGAATAGTGTAAAATATCTCCTTTAAGGAATCCCGTTTCTTCTCCGTTTAACATATCCAGTCGATCATGAGGATTCACGCCTGTCCATCTGGCATGATGCTTACTGATCAATCTAACTTTAGTATCCGGATACCAACCGCAATGTTTCACCCAGTGACCGCAGTAATTGGTTAGTCTGTTCATTCGGTAGCCCTGAAAAGAGGCTTGCTCTTTTACCTCCAAAATACTTTTGCGCAGTTCCGGACTCAATGCTTCATCAGCATCTAAAGACAAAACCCAGTCATAGCTTGCTTTATCTATCGCAAAATTCTTTTGTTGAATATGACCTTCAAATGGATTCTCTATGAAAATTACTCCTTTTAATTCACAGATCTCCTTTGTACTGTCTTTTGAAAAGGAGTCAACAACCACAATCTCGTCTGCTACACCCTCCAACGAATCAATGCATCTCGCAATGTTTCTTTCCTCATTAAAGGTGATTATGACAGCGGATAGTTTTTGAGCCATTACTTAATAATTTCCACACTTTTCAGGATGGCTTGCATTTCACGTAGATTCTGTGTCCAGCTTGTTGTAGACGGTGCATCAACATATCCACTTACACACATCAATTTTTTCGTTTTTGGGTTTACGAAGTGAAATGCCCAAAATGCACCTCCAGTAGAATGAATCGGCTTACCGGTAAAGACAAACATCCCTCTCATTTCATACCCTTTGATCTTACCATCGGCAGTTTCCATTTCATTTCCTTCCGGGTAAACAAGATCAGCATATTGTGTCCCCATGTACAAGCCATCAATTTCATGCGGCACATTGTATCGTAACATGGTGTCTCTGGCTGTTAACAGATTTTCTAGAATGAATTGTGATGAATCTTTATAATCGTATTGATAGATCATAATTCCTGAAAGAACTGAACCTACATCCTGAGTTCCTGAGCCAACAAATTCAATTGGTCTGGAGCCTAAAGGAAACTCTATTCTGTAAAAATTCTTTCTACTCGTTACAATTCGCGCTCCTTCCGGTAATGCTACATCGATCCCAAAATTGTCTCGGATCTTCTTTTGAACATTGTGATTCTCTTCTCTCTTGAATTGCTTCATCAAGCGAAACCATTCAATGTGGTCGAATTCCTTATGAACCGCCTTCATGCCAGTTTTACACGCCTCAAGTACCTGGTTATAATCCTTTCCGATCACCTCGACTACCATTTGATCCCTTGCCCACACATCCATTCTTTTATTAATGTCGGCTTTAGCTCCTTTGTGTTTAGTATCAATATTGATAAATAAGGTGTTTCTGAAGCGCTTTACTCCCTGTTCAAAGTGCGAAGGTGTGCGGTGGACCAACTCAAACGTTGCCACATCCGGAAAATAAGGCATTATCCATTGTGTCAAACCCGTATCTAAATGCGCCTTTATTTCAGAGTCCCAGATAAACTGATCACAGACAACCAAAATTTCACCTACTTTCCCCGTAACGGTTGGTCCAGAAACAGTATACTTTGTTGATGAAGGAGAACAATTTTGAAAGGTCATCCAGGCAAGAACCCCCATAAAGATCAAAGTCAAATATCTCATAAGCTGCTTTTTTGGGATTTGCCTCAAATATCGGGCAAGGATTTTAACGAATGCGTATTCGTTGACCCACCTGTAGTCGGTTAATATTTATCCCTGGGTTTAAATTCTTTAATTGTGTTTGAGTCATTCGATGTTTCTCTGCAATTCTGCTGAAGGTATCCCCCGATTTTACAGAATAGTATTTTTTGGCTTCAACCGGTTGTTGAACAACAGTCTTGTTCTCCCCTTTTACCTTTAAACGCTGACCCGCATAAATATTCGTTGTCCGCAACGCGTTCCATTCCATCAATTGTTCAACCGTAACCGCATATTTTGTGGAGATGGCATTCATGGTTTCACCTTGTTTTACAACATGGTAAAAATAGGGCTCGTTGTCGGTTGTATTTTTTCCTCCATTCATAACAACCTGATTGGTATCGGAGGTATCCTCAACCATAATGATCGGTTTCACAATGCTTTCAGGACTGTAAATTCTTTTTTCTAAAACATACAACGAATCCTCCAGGCCAACAAGTAGACCAATTCTGTCAAGTGGCCCGGTAATGCATTGAGAAGGCACTGTTTGTGGAATGTATGACGTTTTGTAGATCGGATTCAGTTCCTTGATCTCATCCAACGGCCAATTGATTAAACGTTCGATCGTTGCCATGTGAACTCCTCCGGTCAAACACATTGTATCCAATGTAGAATGGTGATGCTTTGCCTCAGCGGGAATGATGTTGTGTTCTGCATGATAGGTCATTAGATAGGCAGCAGCAATAAAATTCGGAACATACCCCTGTGTTTCAGTCGGTAAAAAAGGTCTCACTTCCCAATACGTCGTCTTATTTCCAGATTTTCTGATGGCTTTATTGACATTTCCCGGGCCAGCATTATACGCCGCAAGCACCAAATTCCAGTCTCCATAGATCCCGTAAAGCTGTCTCAAATATCGACAAGCAGCATCTGTAGCCATCGCCGGATCCATACGTTGATCGATGTATGAGTTCTCTTTAAGTCCAAAATACAAGCCTGTTCGGTACATGAACTGCCACAATCCTAAAGCTCCAGCCCTTGATTTTACTTGTGGTCTCAATCCAGATTCAATTACGGGGAGGTATTTAAGCTCGATCGGAAGTCCGTATTCAGCCAGTTTTTCTTCAAACAAATCAAAATACAGGCTTGATCTTCCCAATACCACCTTGATGAATCCTCTTCTTTTAGAAACAAAGAATTTGATCGTGGATAGAGTCGTTGCATTACAATCTAGATGAAAAGGACTCATTTTATTCATCTCTTCCAAACGCTCACAATACACCTCATCCGAGAAAGAGGGAGCATCCGAAGGAAGATAATTAAGTTCAGCGATTAATGAATCGTGGCTCTTTTTACCTGCATAATCCTTGTAGAATAACAAAAAGCTTTGTTCTATAGTATTGATGAAAGCATCCTTGTTCAATGTGTCCGACGGTTTTACCAAATGGGCAGGAGTTTGTCCAAATCCCACAAAGGAAACCGTCAGTATTGCTACAAAGAACTTAATTCTCAACATTCTATAAATTTTCAAGTTCAAGAGCCATTCCGAATAACTCTTTTTCTTTAAAGTCATCTGCCATCAATTGAACACCAAAAGGTAAACCATTACTGTGTTTGCCAAGCGGTAATGAGATAGCGGGATTTCCCGTTAAATTGGCGTGCACAGTGAAAATATCCTGTAAATACATGGATATTGGGTCTTTCACATCGTTGATGCCAAACGCAGTGGAAGGAGTTGTCGGCAACAGAATGAAATCAAAGTTGTTCAAGATTTCATTTGTTCTGTTCTTCAATACTCTTCTAACTTTTTGCCCTTTAGTATAATACGCATCGTAATACCCATGCGAAAGAACAAATGTTCCTGCCATGATTCTCCTTTTTACCTCCGGACCAAAGCCTTCTGAACGCGATAAAGTATAGGTCTCCTCAACCCCTTTTGCTTCTGAACTTCTATAACCATAATGAACACCATCAAATCTTGAAAGATTGGATGAAGCCTCAGCAGTTGTAAGTACATAATATGTTGGAACCATATACTCGAGGTAAGGGAATGACACCATTTCAACGGTGTGCCCTTTCGCTTTCAACTTTGAAATCGTATCATTCATATGGTTCACCACCTCAGGGTCGATCCCTTCTGTTTCGAAGCTTTCACGAATTACAGCGATCTTCTTGAATTCAGGTTGTTTGATATCAGAATATGTTGACACTTCTTTTTCTGAAGCTGTTGCATCATATTCATCTGCTCCTGCCATGATCTCAAGCAACAAGGCAGCATCTGAAAGGTCGTTGGTAAACGGCCCGATCTGATCGAATGAGCTTGCATAAGCAATTAGACCATATCTGCTGATCCTTCCGTAAGTAGGTTTCAGACCATATGTTCCGGTAAAAGAAGCCGGTTGTCTGATCGAACCTCCGGTATCGCTTCCCAAAGCTGCTGTACACATTCCTGCCGCCACCGCAGAAGCTGATCCTCCTGAAGATCCACCAGGCACTTTCGTGCTATCAAGCGGATTTTTAACCGGACCAAAAGCTGAATTCTCATTGGAACTACCCATTGCGAATTCGTCACAATTCAACCTGCCAATAATCACTGCATCTTCAGCTAACAATCGTTGAACGGCAGTTGCAGTATATAATGATTCAAATCCTTCCAGAATCTTAGAAGAGGCGGACACTTTGTGGCCTTTCAAACAAATATTGTCTTTCAAGCCAATGACCATCCCCGCAAGCCTGCCTGCTGTTCCGTTGGCTATTTTTTCGTCTACACTCTTCGCTTGCTCCTTTGCTGAAGATTCAAAAACCTCCAAAAATGCATTAAGGTGAGCCCGTTCATGAATTCGCTGAAGGTAACCCTCAACAATACTCACAACAGATTCACCTGAAGAAATCGCTTTCTTTACTTCAGTAAACGTTTTGTACATTCAAAAAAGGTTAGTTGCTCTTTTCGTCTGCGTTTACTTCCTCCCCTTTCGAGGCATCTTTAAATTCCTTGACCCCTTTACCAAGGCCCTTCATCAATTCAGGGATCTTCTTACCTCCAAAAAGTAAAAGAACCACCGCCAAAATAACAATTACCTGCCAAGGGCCAAAAACTCCTAAAATCATGTTCAATTGATTAAAATCAGAACAAAGTTACGCATTATATCACAAACGAAGTGTGAGAGGATGTTAAATAAAAAGGGCCATAAACATGGCCCTTAATAGATTTTATATTAGCTGACTATGATCAGAGTTTTCTAGCAACCTCTACTTCTTCAAAGGCCTCAATTATATCTCCAACCTGTATGTCGTTAAACTTGTCAATATTCAAACCACATTCGTAGTTGTTCTTGACCTCTTTCACGTCATCCTTAAATCGCTTTAAAGATCCCAGTAGACCTGTGTGAATCACAATACCGTCGCGAATGATCCTAATCTTTGATGTACGCTTGATCAATCCATCAAGCACATAACATCCTGCAATCGTACCAACCTTGGTAATTTCAAATGTTTCTCGAACTTCTGCTGAACCGATGATCTTTTCTTCAATATCCGGAGATAACATTCCTTCCATTGCTGACTTGATCTCTTCGATCGCCTTGTAGATGATCGAGTACAAACGGATATCGATCTGTTCGGTTTCTGCCAGTTTTCTCGCTCCCAATGTAGGACGAACCTGGAATCCAATGATGATTGCGTCAGACGCTGAAGCAAGGTTTACATCTGCCTCTGAAATCGCTCCCACGCCTTTATGAACAATATTCACCTGGATCTCTTCCGTAGAAAGGTTTAATAGTGAATCAGAAAGTGCTTCGATCGATCCATCAACGTCACCTTTAACGATAATGTTCAACTCCTTGAAGTCTCCGATTGCCAAACGTCTTCCAATTTCATCAAGAGTAATGTGCTTCGTAGTTCTTAACCCTTGCTCACGATACAACTGCTCTCGCTTAGTAGCGATCGATTTAGCCTCTCTTTCGTCATCCATAACATGGAACTTGTCACCCGCACTTGGCGCGCCATTGATCCCCAATACTGCTACGGGCTGAGAAGGACCCGCCTCCTTTAGGTTCTTTCCGTGTTCATCCTGCATCGCACGAACACGACCGAAATGACGCCCTACAAGGATGACATCTCCGACCTTCATCGTTCCGGCTACAACAAGCATATTTGTAACGTATCCTTTTCCTTTATCAAGTGAGGATTCGATTACTGTCCCCAAAGCATTCTTATTTGGATTCGCTTTAAGACGCAATAATTCAGCTTCCAACAAAACTTTATCAAGCAATTCATCAATGTTCAGATTTTGCTTCGCAGAAATTTCCTGAACCTGATATTTTCCGCCCCAGTCCTCAACAAGAATGTTCATCTGAGATAATTGCTCTCTGATTTTGTCTGGATTTGCACCCGGTTTATCGATCTTATTGATCGCAAAGACCATAGGAACACCTGCTGCCTGGGCATGCGAGATTGCTTCCTTGGTTTGTGGCATAACATCATCATCCGCTGCCACGATAATAATCGCAACGTCTGTAACCTGAGCACCACGGGCACGCATCGCTGTAAAGGCTTCGTGACCCGGTGTATCGAGGAAGGTCATTTTTCTACCATCCTTGAGGGTTACTGAATATGCCCCTATGTGCTGCGTGATACCTCCGGCTTCTCCTTCAGTTACATTCGCGTTTCTGATCTTATCCAATAACGAGGTTTTACCGTGGTCAACGTGGCCCATCACCGTAATAATCGGTGGGCGAGATATAAGTTCTTCTTCTTTATCCTCTTGAACAGGTATTGCTTCCTGAATATCTGCACTTACGAACTGTGTTTCATATCCGAACTCATCTGCAACGATCTGGATCGTTTCAGCATCAAGTCGCTGGTTGATGGATGCGAAAATCCCCAATGACATACAAGCAGAAATTACTTGTGTCGGAGAAACATTCATCATTGAAGCAAGCTCAGAAACAGTTACGAATTCAGTAAGCTTAAGCACCTTCTCTTCAAGCTCAGCCTGAAGCATTTCCTCCTGACGGCGCTGTGCCACAACATCTCGTTTTGCTCTCCTGTTCTTCGACGCCTTTGATTTCCCCCCTTGATTCGATAATCTAGCGAGGGTTTCCTTGATTTCTTTTTGTATATCCTGTTCAGAAATCTCTGGCTTATCAACACGAGGGGCCCCTTTTTTGAAGTTTCCTTTATTCGCCGTGTTCTGATTTGTGTCGGCAGCCTTGTTTACGTCGATCTTCTTGATTCGTTTCCGCTTACGTCGCGCTTCATTACTGTCTTCATTTGTTTTTTGAGCAGGCGTTTTAGGCTTATCTACTGGTAATTCGATTCTTCCTAAAACTGTTGGTCCTGAAAGCGTCTTACGCTCAACTCGAATGGTCTCAACCTCCTCTTTCGCAGGGGTTGAATCTTCTTCAATTTTTTTCTCTTTTACCTGCTCTGGTCTGGGCTCCTCATTTAATTCCGGTTGGTTTTCCTCAGCTTCCTCTTGCTTCTTTTCAGGACGGGTTTTTGTGTTGATTGATTCAAGATCGATCTTTCCTACAACAGAAACCTTAATGTTTTGTTGGTCATTGGATTCTTTCTCGGGCTCTGGATCTGGCGATTCTAGAACAGCCCTTTTGATCTCTTCTACACTGATCGGCTCATTCTCCTCTTCTTCAGTAGCTATTACTGAGGTGTCATCATGCGACTTGTCTCTGATTGAAATAGTCTCTCTTTTTTCTTTCTTTACCGTAGTAAATTTCGACTGCTCTTTCATATTCTGATCAGCAGCAAATTCTTTGCGGAGAAGATCATAATGTTCCTCTTCCAACTTTGTGTTCGGGTTGGTGTCAATCTTGACACCTTTCGATCCCAGGAAATCAACAAGCGTTGAGATCCCCACATTGAGTTCTCCTGCTGCCCTTCCTAATCTTATTGGTTTACCCATAAACTTTTGCGTCCTTCTTTATTGTTTTTGAAATCGCTTTACAAGATACTGTTAAAGGTCGAATTATTCGAATTCAGCCCTTAGTATTTTCATCACCTCCTCAATTGTTTCTTCTTCAAGATCAGTGCGGTGAACAAGGTCTCCGACACTCATTTCAAGAACTGCCTTAGCAGTATCTAATCCGATAGCTTTTAATTCATCAATAATCCAGCCATCGATCTCATCAGCAAATTCTTCTAAATCCACGTCGTCAACATCCACCTCCCCTTCTCGGTAAACATCAAGTTCGTATCCGGTAAGCTTTCCTGCTAATTTGATATTGTTCCCACCTTTACCGATCGCCAGCGAAACCTGATCAGGCTTTAAAAATACTTTTGCTCTACTATCCTCTTCTGAGATATCAATAGAAGATATCTTTGCCGGAGACAAGGCTCTTTGTATCAACAGCTGCGGATTCGATGTAAAATTGATCACATCAATGTTCTCGTTGCGCAATTCACGAACGATACCATGAATTCTTGATCCCTTCATACCTACACATGCTCCAACCGGATCAATACGGTCATCGTATGATTCAACCGCCACTTTCGCTCTTTCTCCCGGTTCACGAACGATCTTTTTGATCGTGATCAAACCATCGAATACTTCTGGAACTTCCAACTCGAACAAACGCTCAAGGAATTCAGGAGCTGTTCTCGAAAGAATGATCACTGGCGAGCTGTTACGCATATCTACTTTCGCGACTACCGCACGAACTGCCTCACCTTTCTTAAAGTAATCTGATGGTATTTGTTCAGATTTAGGAAGTATCAATTCATTTCCTTCATCATCCAATACCATAATCTCCTTCTTCCACACCTGATATACTTCAC
The DNA here is from genome assembly GCA_023253775.1 of Crocinitomicaceae bacterium. Lineage (GTDB taxonomy): Bacteria > Bacteroidota > Bacteroidia > Flavobacteriales_D > Crocinitomicaceae > M0103. Next base: position 3,204 of record JALRFI010000094.1, on the reverse strand, counting down.
CTGTAATGATCTCTCCAATTCTTTCTTTATACTTCTTGTATAAATGATCTTTTTCAAGTTCAAGAATTCTTGAGATCAAGTTCTGTCGAAGGGATAGAATGTTACGGCGACCAAAATCTTCAAATTTAAACTCTTCTGTTACCTCTTCCCCGATTTCGAAATCAGGCTCGATCTTGATAGCATCAGAATAAGCGATCTCCGTATTTGGGTCTTCCACTTCTCCGTCATCTACGATCTCTTTGTTCAGGAAGATCTGTACGTCTCCTTTGTCGATGTTCACAATAATGTCAATGTGCTCGTCAGTGTTGAACTTTTTCTTCAACATGGAACGGAACACATCTTCCAATACATGCTGCATCGTCTGCTTGTCGATGCTTTTCAATTCTTTGAACTCCGAAAAGGACTCAACTAATTCAAGGCTGTTCATGTTTACCTATTTAAATGAAATAACAATTTTTGTTTCTTTTATATCAGCAAATGGAAGCACATACGCTTCCACGACTAATTCCTTTTTCTTTTTCCCTTCGACCTTTTCTTTACGAGAAGTTTCGACTGTGATCGTTTGCTCATCAACTGCTTTCAACTCTCCCTCCAACTTTTCGCCATTCTGCAGCTTAACATCCACTGTTCTACCGATGTTCTTTTGATACTGCGCCAGAACCCTTAATGGTTTGTCTAGACCGGCAGAAGAAACATGCAGCTCAAAATCTTCAGCTTCACGATCAAGGTTGTGTTCAATATTTCGAGACACCGACACACAATCCTTTACACTTACACCCCCATCTTTTTTGTCAATTTCCAGATGAATAACATTCGTTGAAGAAACAGAGAGATCAACGATGAATAAACCATTATCCAGCTCAATCATTCTTTCCTCTGCTAGCGCTATTACCTTGTCTTTACTAATCATTTGGTATGAAAAGAGGGGACTTTCGTCCCCTCATTTAACTTCATTCTGTATGTAAATGTGATGCAAATATACGACACTTTTTTAAAATTCCAACACTTTACAGGAAATCCCTTATTCGACCTATCTTTGTAAAAAAGAAGTTTATGCTGGTAGAAGTGAAGGATAAAGTGGTCTCCACGGAGATTTTTGAACGCAAATTCGTTTGTGACCTTAATGCTTGTAAAGGAGCCTGTTGTGTTGAAGGAGATGCAGGTGCGCCGCTCACTTTTGAAGAGGTTGATCTGCTCAAGGAAAGCCTCGAGGCCATTAAGCCTTATATGCGAACTGAGGGGGTCGCTGCAGTTGAAAAGACTGGTGTATTCTATATGGATGACGACAACGAGCCGGTTACTACTTTGGTCAATGGGGCAGAATGTGCTTTTGTGTTCTTCGATCAGCAGGGTGTCTCGAAGTGTGCTGTTGAACAAGCTTTTTTGGCTGGGAAAACTGATTTCAAAAAACCGATCTCCTGTCATTTGTATCCGATCCGAGTAAAGAAATACACCGAATTCGAGGCCTTGGCTTACGACGAGTGGCCGATTTGTGCGCCTGCTTGTGCGTGCGGTCAAAAGCTGGATATACCGGTTTTCCGTTTTTTGAAAGAGCCACTTATCCGCGCTTACGGAGAAGAATTCTTTAAGGAATTGGAAACTGTCAATAAAGAAATTCGAAAAGAAGGATTGATATAAAAAACCCCGACTCAATGGTCAGGGTTTATCTTGTGGTAAAATAAAAACGGCACAATTATTAACCACTACAAGACGATATTCTAGCCAGAACACATTTCACATGCATCTGGATTATCCAGTGAACAGGCGATTGCTGCTTGTTGTTCTTCGATTGATTGAGCTGTTGGCTCTTGAACTACATTCTTGTCTACAGTGAACTTGATCGCATCCGTAGCTGCTTTTGTTCTTAAATAATACATTCCCGTTTTCAATCCTTTTTCCCATCCGTAGAAGTGCATTGAGGTTAGTTTACCGAAGTTTGCATTCTCCATAAAGATGTTCAACGACTGAGACTGGCAGATATAAGCCCCACGGTCAGCTGCTTGATCGATGATCGCTTTCTGAGAGATCTCCCATGCAGTTTTGTATAGCTCCTTCAAGTACTGAGGAATCTCATTGATGTTCTGGATCGAGCCATTTGCAGCCATGATCTTTTGACGCATGTCTTTGTTCCATAGTCCTTCTTTCACAAGATCCTTCAATAGGTGCTTGTTTACAATGATGAATTCACCTGACAATACACGACGTGTATAGACGTTTGAAGTGTATGGTTCAAAACATTCGTTGTTCCCAAGGATCTGAGCAGTAGATGCTGTTGGCATTGGAGCTAACAACAATGAGTTTCTAACACCATGGGTTTTCACCTCTTCTTTCAGAATATCCCACTCCCAACGATCTGTAGGAGTAACTCCCCACATATCGAACTGGAAGATCCCTTTTGAAGTTGGAGAACCAGCAAATGTTTCATATGCACCTTGCTCCTTCGCGAGATCTTTTGATGCTGTCATTGAAGCATAGTAGATCGTTTCGAAAACTTCTCTGTTCAATGCACGCGCTTCATCCGACTCAAACGGGAATCCCATCATGATGAAAGCATCTGCCAATCCTTGCACTCCCAGACCAATTGGTCTGTGGCGCATATTAGAGTTTTTGGCTGCTTCAACCGGATAGTAATTCTCGTCGATAATCTTGTTCAGGTTCAATGTTGCCTGATAGGTAACTTCAAATAATTTTTCGTGGTCGAACGTCTTGTCTTCATTCACATACTTAGGCAGTGCAAGCGAAGCAAGGTTACAAACTGCGATCTCATCAGGCGCTGTATACTCGATGATTTCTGTACACAAGTTTGAAGACTTGATCGTTCCAAGGTTCTGCTGGTTTGATTTTGAGTTAGCGGCATCTTTATACAACATGTATGGTGTACCTGTTTCAATCTGAGATTCAAGGATCTTAAACCATAGGTCTTGAGCTTTGATCGTCTTACGTCCCTTTCCGGCTTTTTCGTATCCTAAATACAATTTTTCGAACTCTTCACTGTGTGTATCAGCAAGACCTGGACACTCGTGCGGACACATCAATGTCCAGTCTCCGTTATCCTTAACACGCTTCATGAAAAGATCCGGAATCCAAAGTGCATAGAACAAGTCTCTTGCACGCTGCTCTTCCTTGCCGTGATTCTTTTTAAGATCAAGGAAGTCAAAAATGTCAGCATGCCAAGGCTCCATGTAGATTGCGAAAGAACCTTTA
>JALRFI010000083.1 GCA_023253775.1 Crocinitomicaceae bacterium | reverse complement strand
TATCCAACGCCCTTGCTTGCGCCCTTGATTATCCTTCTGGTTGATTTTGTCGTCCTGGCTATTCTCAGCAAAAGATTGATGAGACGACAATAATGCCACCGCAACGATCACGCTAAGAAGTAATTTGCCAACTAACATAGTTCAGTAGATTTTAGCAGAACAATAATGCAATATACAACTTTCGACATACAATGGTACTTCAAATGAATATTTTTCGCTCAAAAGTTACTTTAAAACGATAAATATTGAATATTGATCCTCGAAGACTATACCATGGAATTGACATCCACATTTTCGAGCATAATCCTGACCATTTCACTCACTCCATACTTTTCTTTCCAACCCCAATCCTCTCTTGCACTTAAATCGTCAATTGAATTAGGCCAACTATCTGCAATCTGCTGCCTAAAATCCGGTGAATAAGTAATAGTGAACCCAGGTTGAATCTGTTGAATTTCCTTTGCTAATTGCGCCGGAGTAAAACTACATCCTGACAAATTATAGGAAGAACGTATCTTTACTTTTTCTGAAGGGGCTTCCATCAACTCGATCGTGGCTCTGATTGCATCTTCCATGTACATCATAGGCAATTCAGTATCTGCACTTAAGAAACAATTAAAAGTATTCTCTGCTTTTGCCTTGTAAAAAATGTCCACTGCGTAATCTGTTGTACCGCCACCCGGAAGGCTTGTATACGATATCAAACCAGGGTACCTTATACTGCGAACATCTACACCAAACTTATTAAAATAATATTCGCACCATCTTTCACCGGCTTGTTTAGAAATTCCATAAACAGTGGTCGGTTCCATTACAGTAACCTGGGGTGTATTGTCTTTTGGCGTAGTTGGACCAAACACCGCGATTGAGCTTGGCCAGAAAATTTTGGTAATATGTCCCTCTTTCGCCAATTCTAAGATGGTGAATAATCCCTCCATATTCAGCCTCCACGCGAAATCAGGATTTTTTTCTGCTGTTGCGGATAAAAGCGCTGCTAATAAATAAACTTCCTTGATCTGATGTTTGATAATATATTCGCGAACCATCAAACTATTTAGAATATCCATTTTTACGTAAATTCCATCTTTCAGGATTTCAGGACTTTCATCCTTTACATCTGCAGCTATTACGGAATTTATACCTTTTATTTTGCGAAGTTCCAGTGTTAATTCTGTTCCAATTTGACCGCAAGCTCCTATGACAATTGTTTTGGACATATTTCTCGAATGGTGTTGAGACAAAGGTAAACTTTGAGGTGACTAAATGCACTGAGACTTCAAAAAAAATATCACTAAAACAAAAAACTGATAATTATCATATTTCCTCTGCAACAATGACATTTTCTTTGCATTATCTTCGCAGATATGTGGTTTGAATTAATACTCTTACTTAAATTCATGCAAAAACGAGATCAGGAATTATTTCGCAGTGGACAATTGGTCAAACTGAGTAATGACTTTTAAATTAAAATTATATGCCTTTTTATCATAAATTGGGAAAGTTCCCTCATAAACGACATACGGTTTATCGTCAACCTGATGGGAGCCTTTATCATGAGCAATTGTTTGGAACGATCGGATTTGATGGGATGTCATGTTTGATGTATCATGTTTCCCCTCCAACTGTAGTAAAAGAGATCTTAGGACATAAAAATATAGCTCCTGAAGTCGGAGCTGAAAGGAACATGATCATGAGGAGCTTCATGGGTTACAAAGTTGATCCAGTTGATGATTATCTGGACAGTCGAAACGTAATGTTGATTAACTCGGATTGTTACATTGAACTTGCAGCTCCTAAAAAATCAATGTCGTCTTATTTTTACAAAAATGCAGATGCAGATGAAATTATCTTTATTCATAAAGGTGAGGGAAAATTAAAGACTCAGCTTGGCAATATCGACTTTAGCTATGGCGATTACCTTGTAATCCCAAGAGGAATGATCTATCAGTTGCATTTCAATGGAGAGGACAACAGATTGTTCATCGTGCAATCATTTAGTCCGGTTTACACTCCAAAAAGATATCGCAACTGGTTTGGACAATTGTTAGAACATTCTCCATACTGCGAAAGAGATATTCGTCCACCGCATGAATTAGAGACCCATACTGAAAAGGGGGACTATTTACTTCGAATAAAGAAACAGGACATCTTATATGATTATGTCTATGAAAACCATCCATTCAACGTTGTGGGTTGGGATGGATTCAATTATCCATACGCATTCTCTATTCACGATTTTGAGCCGATCACTGGCAGGGTGCATCTCCCGCCTCCTATCCATCAAACATTTGAGACTTCCGGATTCGTTCTGTGTTCATTCGTTCCACGCTTGTATGACTACCATCCAGATTCTATTCCAGCACCTTATAATCACAGCAATATCGATTCAGATGAAGTGCTTTATTATGTAGATGGTGATTTTATGAGCCGAAACAATATTGAAAAAGGACAAATTACATTGCATCCTGCAGGAATTCCTCATGGTCCTCATCCGGGTGCTTATGAAAGAAGCATCGGTCACAAAGAGACCTTGGAATTAGCGGTGATGGTGGATACATTTAAGCCATTGAAATTAACAAAAAAAGCCATTGAATTAGAATTAGCTGACTATCATAAAAGTTGGATAGGCGCATAAATTTGATTAAATTACTAGCAATAGAATTAGATTATGAGTAAAGATGTTAAAAGTGTTGAATACGGTTTAGAAAAGATCTTTGAAGGAGCTCAAGATTTTTTACCGTTATTGGGAACGGATTATGTTGAATTTTATGTAGGGAATGCCAAGCAGGCAGCCCATTATTACAAGACTGCATTCGGATTTCAATCACTTGCATATGCAGGATTGGAGACAGGATTAAAGGACCGAGCTTCTTACGTGCTTAAACAAGATAAAATTCGTTTGGTTCTTACTACAGCATTAAATAGTAGCTCTCCAATAGGTGAACATGTTAAGAAACATGGTGATGGTGTTAAGGTTGTAGCTTTATGGGTAGAAGACGCAACAAAATCATGGGAAGAAACGACAAAACGCGGGGCTAAGTCGTTTATGGAACCAACTGTCGAGAAAGATGAGCATGGTGAAGTTGTGCGATCAGGGATATTTACCTATGGAGAAACAGTTCACATGTTTGTAGAACGCAAAAATTATAACGGTATTTTCCTTCCTGGATATCAGAAATGGGAATCTGATTACAATCCATCTTCAGTTGGTTTGAAGTTTATTGACCATATGGTAGGTAACGTTGGTTGGGGTGAAATGAATACGTGGGTGAAATGGTATGAGGATGTAATGGGATTTGTGAATTTCCTATCATTCGATGACAAGATGATCCATACGGAGTACTCAGCTCTGATGTCTAAAGTAATGAGTAATGGAAACGGAAGAATCAAGTTCCCAATCAATGAGCCAGCTGAAGGGAAAAAGAAATCTCAGATCGAAGAATATCTTGAATTTTACGAAGGCCCTGGAGCGCAGCATATTGCTGTTGCAACTGACAATATCATCGAGACAGTGAGACAATTAAGAGAAAGGGGAGTTGAGTTCTTGTCATCTCCTCCACAAGAATATTATGATGAGATCCCAGAGCGTCTTGGAGCTCACATGGAATTGATGAAAGAACCTATTTCTGAAATCCAAAATTTAGGAATTCTTGTTGATGCGGATGAAGAGGGATATCTGCTTCAGATCTTTACAAAGCCTGTTGAAGATCGTCCGACATTATTCTTTGAGATCATACAGCGTATGGGAGCAAAAGGATTTGGAGCAGGAAACTTCAAAGCTCTTTTTCAATCTATTGAAAGAGAACAAGAGAAACGAGGAACACTATAATTATGAAGTTGAAAGGCGCAAATATTTGCGCCTTTTTTCTTAACTATTCAATCCGTAACTTTACGGCAAAAAGCAAATTATGGCAGAAGTTGGAATCATCATGGGTAGTGCATCGGATCTACCGATAATGCAAGACGCAGCGGACACCTTAAAGGAATTTGGAATCAGTTATGAAATTGATATCGTTTCTGCACACCGAACTCCTGAAAAAATGTTTGATTACGCTAAAAATGCGCATAAAAGAGGCGTGAAGGTGATCATTGCCGGCGCTGGTGGCGCAGCACATCTTCCAGGAATGGCTGCTTCATTAACCCCTCTCCCTGTTATTGGTGTCCCTATCAAATCTTCCAATTCAATCGATGGTTGGGACAGTATCCTATCTATCCTTCAAATGCCGAATGGAATTCCTGTTGCTACAGTGGCTTTAAACGCAGCGAAAAATGCAGGAATCCTGGCTGCCAAAATCCTTGGATCGAGTAATACTGAGATTCAATATAAAATGGAGACATATATGGAAAGTCTCAAAGCCAAAGTACTTGAGAGTGCTGAGAAATTAAAGACTCAAGGATAAAGTAAGTATTTACTTCTTATCCTTTTAAAATTTTCGAGATCATTCTGCCAGGTTGAGCGAATTTCTTTTGCACCATACCCTTTCTCCAGTTGTTCTCTTAGCGCTGATGTTCCGGCCAATCGGTCAAAAAATCCTTTTTGAATAATAAAAGGCAATGTATCTCCTAACAATTGTTTTGCATTGATTAGATAGGATAAATTGATCTCGTACTTTCTCCTAACGTAACTTCTTTCGAGGTTAAATCCATAACAAACCTGATTTTCATGCATCGGATTTTTTGCACCAGGCTTTGAAACTGGGACAAAACAAAAATCACTTTCAGGAAAACGTGGATGACCATATACTTCAAATGGCCATTCTGTTCCTCTTCCAACGCTCACAGATGTCGCTTCGAACAAGCATAGGCTGGGATACATCGTTATGGCAAGTTCCGATTTAAGATTGGGAGAAGGAGCAATCGGCAAAATATAGTGTGTCTTGTGCGAATAAAAACGACATGGAATCACCCACAAGTTACAATGCAAACTATCGCGTAACCAATGTTCTCCATTAATCATCATGGCATATTCACCAATCGTCATGCCGTATACGATAGGCACAGGGTGCATACCTACAAATGAACGATGGGAAGAATCGCGAACTGGTCCATCAATATAATGACCATTAGGATTAGGCCTGTCAAGCACAATCAAACGTTTACTATTCTCAGCGCAAGCTTCCATAACATAATGTAAAGTGGAGATATACGTATAAAATCTAACTCCCACATCCTGAATATCGTAGATCACTAAATCAACATCTGCAAGCTGTTCTGGTTTGGGTTTTCGATTATCACCATAAAGTGAAACAATTGGCAGCCCTGTCTTTTCATCAATAGTACTTTCAATGTGTTCACCCGCATCCGCCTTCCCTCTGAAACCGTGCTCAGGTGAAAAAACTTTCACCACGTTGTATCCTGAATTCATAAGCGTGTCGACCAAATGAACTCCCTTCACTACACTTGTCTGATTTGCCACGACAGCAATTCTTTTATCGATTAATGAATCCCTGAAGATCTTAAGTCGCTCTATACCAAGCAAAGGATGTCTCAACTGAACATTTGATCCTTCGCGGATGAGTTCTTCGTCTTCTTCTTCATTCGATACATTTTCGATCACAACGGTTTCTTCGATGTTATTTTCTGGTCTCGAAAATGTAGGGTGACAGGAGTACAGTAAAAAAAGTAAAATACTTTTTAACCATAAAAGCTTTGCGTACCTTAGTCCACCTAAAGACAAAAATTTGCCTTTTGAATTTTTCATAGCAAGAAGGATCCTTCGGAATGAAGTGCAAGGTAAGAAAGTTTCAAGACCTATTGTACGCATATCGGTTATAAGTATTGCACTGGCAGTTGTTGTTAACTTGATCACAATTGCCGTCGTGACTGGCTTTCAGAATCAGGTACGTGAAAAGGTTTCAGGCTTCGGTTCACATATCTTCATCATGTCCGCGGGTGAAAACAGCATCTATGAATCTGAACCAATACTCAAAAACCAGACCTTTATTGATGAACTCAAAAGCAATCCGGATATTGCATCTGTTCATTCTGTTGGATACAAATCAGTGATCCTTCAATCGGATAAATTTGAGCAAACCACTAACATTAATGGAAAAGATACTGTTATAGTTGCCCAGGAAATCCATGGAGGAATATTGAAAGGAGTAACTGATGAATATGAATGGTCGTTTTTTCAGCGAAATCTTGTTTCTGGCAGGATACCTGATTTCTCTAAAGATAAATCCGAAGTTCTTGTATCCAAAAAAGTAGCAGATCAGTTAAACCTAAAGGTTGGGGATGATTTGAAGGCGTTTTTCGTTAAGAACATTCCCATAAAGCGAGTTTTAAAATTATCCGGGATCTATTCTTCAGGTCTTGAAGAATTCGATACCAAATTCATTGTCGGAGATATTTCGATCGTTCAGGAGTTGAATGATTGGGGCATCGTCGCTGAAATAGAAGTTGCAGATACAATGACCAATGGGCAATTGATCATTCGCGGAACAGTTAATGGCGGAAATGGAAATTATAGATATGATTGGGGGAAGGGATATGAGAACTATTCAGGTTTTACTCTTTGTCCGATAAAGGATACGACCATTCGACTGATCGCATCTGATTTCTGGTCAAACATCAATGGTAAAAATGAACAAACAAGTATTCCGGATACCGCATATTTAGAGTTGAAGATCAAAGGAACAGGATACTCCTTTTGTGACTTTAAGCTTAATCAGGATAAAGAATTGATTAAAAAATATATGAACGAGGATGGGAGTAAGTTCAGTATTGATGCTTCTGATAAATCGATCGTTGTCACTACCAAGAAAGGGAAAGGTAGCTTTTACAATTATTTAGGTGGATATGAAATAAATGTCAAGGACTGGAATAGACTTCGAGAAATTCATACAAAGCTGAAAAAGCAATATGAGTTCATCCCTACAAAGAACAACGAGACCCTTGCCGTAACGAGCATTATTGATAACGAAAATGACATTTTTGTATGGTTAGGCTTTCTTGATCTGAATGTTGTTATCATTCTAACATTAATGATCCTTATTGGTATTATTAACATGGGATCCGCACTTTTAGTCTTAATACTTGTTCGCTCAAATTTCATCGGACTAATGAAAGGAATGGGTGCCACTAACTGGCAGATCAGAAAGGTCTTTCTTTATCAAGCGGCCTTTTTGATTCTGAGAGGAATGATCATCGGTAATCTGGTTGGAGTTGGTCTTTGTTATCTTCAGTCATCCTTCGGTATCGTAAGTCTGAATCCGGAAGTGTATTACCTTGACAGCGTTCCTGTAGAATTGAATCTTCTTGCATGGGGAATATTGAATGTATCAACCTTATTGATCTGTGTTCTTTCGTTAATCATCCCAAGTTATGCTATCACAAGGATCAGTCCTTCGAAAGCTATTAAGTTCAACTAAAAAAGCCACCCTTTCGGATGGCTTCTATCTTGTTTGTTTTGATCTTATTTTGTCTGTAGTTCGATGAACTGATACGGACGATACTTATCCTGGTTGTCGAAGTCCCCTTCATATTTAGGCCCCTGTACCACTGCAGCGATGATCTGTACTTTTACCTTCGCATCCATTCCTTTTGATTTGAAGTACTGATTCAATTCCTTCTCGATCTGCTGAGCACGAGACTTTGCAAGCTTGTCGTTGGTCTTGAATGTTGTTGTTGGT
>JALRFI010000077.1 GCA_023253775.1 Crocinitomicaceae bacterium | reverse complement strand
AGTTTCACATTAGCACCAAATACAGCATCATCCGTAATTTCAGTGTGCAGCTGTGGGACCTGAACAGGGATAAATTGAGGCGCTGTTGGATAAAGTGGTGGATTCGGAGCTGTAGCTGTTCCTCCTGCATTCACGGTTTTTTCATATTGAGCGAGCTGAGTCAGATAGTTTTTATCAATCATAAACTTTTGATCTGACCACAATTTATATTGATCAGCATATTGTTTTTGAGCCAATTCTTTGCGAACCTCGAACATTTTCAAACTATCTTCATTTGCCGTCTTATAAGAATGTTCCAAACGAACTTCATACGCCTTAAAAGCCGCATCAATTCGTTGATATGGTAGCCTGATATACTTGAAAGATATTTTATTGTCTTCGACATTCTGACTAAAAACTAGCGTAGAAGTAAAAAGTAGACTTAGTGTGAATAGTATTTTTTGTTTCATGATCTTTATTTTGGTCCTGTCTTATGCAATTAACAGACCAAAATACAAATTCGAACCGTTAAATTCAAATGGCATCAAAACCCGAAATTTGAACGAATATTCTTATTTTTCCAATATGAACACCAACTCGCTTGCAAATCTGATCATATTGCTTTTTGCAGCCGTCATTATTCTGATCTTCGGAAAAATGATCATGGTGCCCTTTATGCTGGCACTCTTGTTCTACTTTTTGATTCGAGCCGTAAGACGGCTCATTGATCGAAATAAAATCGTTAGAGAACATATCCCTTCCTGGTTAAAAAATTTGATTTCAGGAATTGTCATCTATTCTATCCTTGGCTTTCTTTTCAAGATCATGTTTTTAAATAGTCAAAACCTGATCGCTTCTTTACCAAACTATGAAGAGAATCTGCACGCTGTATTGGACGACTTAGTTAAAAACACAGGAATAGATGTACTTAAAATGGGGATGGAGGGAATTAAATCTTTTGATCTTGCAATGGCTCTCAACAATGCCCTAAATCTCATCAGTAGTTTTCTGGGAAACATGTTGTTGGTGTTGTTCTATATTATCTTTTTATTCATCGAAGAATCGAGCTTTAATTTAAAATTAAGGATGGTCTTCAAGGGTGAAAAATTCAATGAATTAGAAGGGATCCTTGACAGTATAGAACACTCTATAACCCAGTATTTGGGACTAAAATCATTGGTTAGCTTTATCTCTGCATTTGGATGTTATCTATTCCTCCTCGGATTTGGCGTTCAATCTCCTCTATTTTGGGCATTCCTTGTTTTCATTATGAATTTCATTCCAATCATTGGTCCTCTTCTAGGGGTATTTTTACCTGTCTTCTTCTCAATTATGCAATTTGGTGAATTCAAGTATCCCATGATCCTTATGCTAAGTATGGGTGGTCTTCAGACATTGATCTCTAATTTCATTGAACCAAAGATCATGGGTGATTCATTGAATATTAGTCCATTGGTCGCTGTACTTGCCTTGGCGATTTGGGGAACCATATGGGGAATCATCGGAATGGTAGTAAGTGTGCCTATAACGGTAATCTTGATTATCATTATGGCTAAGGTTCCGAAGACGAAACCCATTGCAATTTTACTTTCTAATAACGGGAAAGTCTGAAACCTTCTATTTGAAAACGATTGTTGTGAATTCTGTTTCCGAATTTCATACATTTAATACAAATTTACTACTATGAAGACCCTCCTAATCGTCTCATTCCTATTTTTAAACGGCTTCATCTTTTCCCAAAAAGCCGACCTCAATACCGTTAAAAATTTCTGGGACACAAACATTTATGAAATAATTATTCTGGATCAGGAAGGGATTGAAAAGCACACCCATTTTCCAGTGGAAGGAAGCTGGGGATATATTTTAAATCTTGAGGACCCAGAATCGACAACTGATGAAGATTTTACACACAATTTAAAGGAGATCTTCACAGAAGAAGTTCGAGTTGCATTGCGAAATAAGACCTACAACGATCTTGTTCATCATTCGGATGAAAACGGAGAATTGAACTTCATTGTACAGATCATAATGACTACCCAATTGGAAGATTCAGATGAAGTAATGGAATCCATGATGATCCTCTATTTCAAGAAGTTTGAAGGTGACTGGAAATTATTCCAGATCGAATTGGCAGGGTAAATTTATTGAACAAATCAAGAATTATTTTTCCCATTTTTGGATGTTAATTATTATTATTTCTACATTCTAACAACATCATGACCTTGTAACTAGCTGATTTATTGATTTTTATTAAGAATATCATTCTGTGGCTTATCTTTTGGTACATTTAAAAAAAAAATTAGAAATGAAAACGCTCTTTTTCGCTGCTTTAATTTTAGTCTCCTCCATCTCTTTCTCACAAAAATTATATTGGACCTCAGAATTTGGTGGAGATTATTCAAATGGAGCAATAATCTCCTATGATTTTGGTTTATCTGAAATTTCCACTCCTGTGACTCTCGAGGGTAATCCTTTATATGCAGACAACCCTGTTTTCGACCTAAGTGGTGGCAATCAACATTTATCAGCAGGTTTAATTAAAGGTACAGACGGAAATTACTACGGAATAAACATGTTTGGAACTGGAAGTAGATTAAATTCTCAGCCATCTGGTATTTCGGAATTCGGGGGAAGGGGATTCTTTTACCGTTATAACCCACAGGACCTAACAATTGAAATCTTGCATTCATTTGTTGGAAATCAGGAATGGAGCTCTGACAATTATTTACAGTCATCTTGTTATAAAAATGATCTATCTGTGCCAATTTACAGCGTTTTAGAATATTCTCCTGGAGTATTTTTTGGTATTGCTAAAGAAGGAGGTTTAAATGGAAAAGGAGGGATATGGAAATATGATTTAAACACAGGAATTTATTCAGTAATTGGAAGTTTTAATAATCCTGGAAATAATGTTGGATTTAATCCGGTGACGTCATTAATAGAGGGTGATGCAAATCAAATATATGGCCTTAACAAGGATATGGAAGGTGCGAGCAATGTTGGTATTTTATACAAAGTGAATACACTTAGTAATCAATTGGAAATTGTGAGTGATTTACAGTCCAGTGGGTTATTCTTAGGGGATCCTGTCGGTCAGTTAGCTTATGACAGTTTATCCAATGTCATTTATGGGACAAAAGACCAATTTGATAATTTAAATAATTGGGGAGGTGGTGTATGGAGTTACAACCTTAGTAATTCAACCCAAAATAACGATTGGTCTATAGGTAATTCTCAGTTGGTAACTTTGGGAAATAATACAACTGGAATTGTTCAGGCCAATAACGGATTTATCTATGTAACTACGAGAAATGGAGGTGCAAATGGAACTGGCACCATAATTAAGTACGCTCCTTCTAATGGTACATACGTAAAAGTTTTAGATTTCCCTGCGGGATTTGCAGGAATCTCAGGAATGGGGTTGATAAACATTGATTCGAAAATATATGGAACTTGCAAGTATTCGAATAATGGAACCATGATTTGGTCTTTCGATATCGGCTCGAATACATACACGTCCATGATCAACGGAAGTTCTTCCAATCCGAATCACCCAGGAAATAGAATTGAATACGGAATACTGCACGATAATGGCAAAATCATAGGAAAAACAAAAGCTGAATCGGCACATGGTGCAGGATCAATTTTTGAAGTCGATATGAGCAATGGGCAAAGTAATATTCTTATGGACTGTGGTTCGCGTTCAGGTAGATTTTTGATAGGTGAGCTCGTCAGATATAACGATTCCATTGTTATTGGCTACATAGGTAAAGGAGGTCCAACGTATGCTGCGGACACAAGCGAATATTATGAAAATGGCGCACTAGCTATGCTCAACCTAAAATCTGGTCAAATCGACTATATTGACAATCCATTTGGAACATTTGGAGCTGGGTCTCCTGAGGTTCAAACGCAGTGGATGAATAACTCACTCGTTGCATCAAATGGAAAGTTGTACTACACAAAATATTCTGCAACAGAAAATTCAGTATCCTACGACATCATGGAATCAGATTTAAATTCTGCGGCCAATTCTATAATCTCATATGATAACAATGGATTAATTAGTACACCAGGTATCCTTGAGATCTCGGGTGGTCGATTCATCATGTCAATTGATAACATTGTTTACGAATATGATTTCGTCAACTCTAATTTGATCAATATACATTCCAATACTCATAATGTTGGAAAATTTGGTCATATGAACAACAACCAAATCGTGGCGAGCAATGGCAGGATTTATGGAATGACGACTCCAAGCACTCTTGGCGATGGCCCTGAAACAAATTTGGGGGTCATTTATTCTTTGGATCCAAACACATTCGAATTTACCGTAGAATATATGTTTGACAGCCTAATTCGGAACACGAATAGTGGATTAACCGAATTAAATGGAAAATTATATGGATCTACTAATTTCCTTGGTGCTAATAATCATGGATTTTTATTTTCATTCGATATGAATAGTGGAGTATTTGCCATTGAGCATAGCTTCAACATTGAAACAGATGGTGTGGATTTCAATGCCAGATGGACGGCATTCAATGGCAGATTATATTCAACATCAAGAGCTGGGGGTGCCTATGGCAATGGTACTTTGGTATTATATAATCCATTGAATAGTTCATTCAACGTGCTATTCTCACTCAAATCAACCACTGGAAGATCCTTTCGAGGAACACCTCTGTTGATTGATCCGACTGCAGAATTGAATTCAATTGAAACTTCGCTATTAAAATTATTCCCAAACCCGAATAATGGTGTATTTACAATTGAAGGAATTAAAATTAAATCAATTGATATTATAAGTGTCGACGGTAAACTTATTTCATTTGACAGATTAGGGAATGATATTTCTTTAAAACAAAACACTCCAGGAATTTACTTCGCAAAGGTTCTTGGTGAAGACGGGGTGGTTTATTCTTTAAAAATGATCATTGAATAAGTTTTTCTGTATCGAAACTCTTCTAAATTCTGAGTCAATACGTCTCTGAAATATTATTTCAATCCAAAATGTTTCTCAGCCTCGTCAGCAATGTAACCACCAATTGCGAGCGAAGCCGTTGCCGCAGGTGAGGGAGCATTTAAAACGTGGATCGATCTACCATGATATTCGATTCTGAAATCATCACGCGTATCTCCATCTCTTGATAGCAATAAGGCCCTTACACCAGATCTTCCAGGATGAATATCATCCATCGTCAATGAAGGTATCATTCGCTGAAGTGTTTTCAAGAACAAACGCTTAGAGAACGCTCTTCGGTATTCATTGATCCCAAAAGACATATTATTGAAGAATAGTTTCCACGTTCCTCCATAGGTCAAAGCATCCACCGTATCCTTTAAAGAGAAATCAGTTTTACCATAACCTTCTCTTTTGAAAGTAAACACTGCGTTTGGACCACACTCGATCTCTCCATCTGTCATTCGGGTAAAGTGAACACCTAAGAAAGGGAAATCTGGATTTGGAACCGGATAGATCAAATTCTTTACCTTATGTTTCGCCTGATCTGTCAACTCGTAGTAATCACCTCTGAATCCAACTACTTTCTCTTTCAGCCCTACTCCATCCTTTTTAGCAAGTCGGTCAGCCTGTAATCCACCACAGAAAACAAGGTACTTCGCCTTGAAATCTCCTTTATTTGTTTTGATCGTCGAATATTCTTCACCTCTCTCAATATCCAGTACTTCATGACCAAGTTTCATTTGACTTTCCGATTGTGCTGCCAAAGCTAGCTCTGCCATTTTCGCTGTTGCCCCTCTGAAGTCAATTATTCCAGTACATGGAACCCAGATACCTCCTATCGACTCAACATATGGTTCATGTTCCTTAACCTGTTCAGCAGAGATCTTCTCTATACCTTCGATCTTATTCTCCAAGCCGGTATCGAAAATCTTGTCCAAATAAGGCAGCTCCTTTTGATCTGTTGCTACAACAACCTTCCCGCACACATCGTGATCGACCCCGTATTCCTTCGCAAATGCAACCAGTTCGTGTCTACCCTGAATGCAATTTTTTGCCTTTAACGATCCTGGTTTATAATAAAGACCTGAGTGGATTACTCCAGAGTTATGCCCTGTTTGATGATCAGCCAGTTTATCCATCTTTTCGATCAGAATGATCTTCTTTTCTGGATTTCTTTTTTGAAGCTTATAGAACGTAGCTGCACCTACGATCCCGCCACCCACAATAGCTATATCAAAAGTCATAGTTCTGAATTTTTGACAAATGTAGTCATGAAAAAGGAATCAACGTCTGACTGTCTTTAATGTTTTCTTAGTTTTATCCAAGTCAAAAATGAACTCAAAAGAAATACATCTCCCCAATCTTGATGGACTTCGATTTATAGGAGCGCTTGGGGTGCTGATCTTTCATCTTTTCACTTTAGGTAAAGAGTCCTGGGGTGCATTTTCAGAGAACAATGCGTTTAAAGCGATCTATTTCCTTGGATCCAAAGGACATCATGGTGTAGGATTATTCTTTGTCCTTAGTGGATTTCTGATCTTTTATCTTTTGTTTTCAGAACATCAGAGAACTGGAGAAATCAAACCTCTGAATTTCTTGCTACGAAGGATACTCAGGATCTGGCCGCTTTATTTTTTAATCGTCTTTTTCGGCTTTATACTTTTCCCAATGCTTCCTGGTGGTATTGCTACAGACCATTCGATTTTAAACTACAGTTTCTTTCTTTCCAATCTTGACGAGATCTGGAACGGAATAAATGATCCTTTAAATTTTCTCACAATCAGTTGGTCCGTGAGTATCGAGGAGCAATTTTACATCTCCATGATCTTACTGATGATTTTACTTAAACCATTGAGAAAATCCAATGGCTGGCCTTTTATCTTCCTTGTTCTAATTCTTTCCTCAGTAATTTTTCGATTTTTCAACGCTGAGGGCGAGAGAGTCATGTATTATCACAGCTTGGCAAATATTTCAGACCTCTGTATTGGAGGACTTGGGGCGTGGGCTGTCTTTCATCTTCAACTAAAGGAATTCATTCAAAAGATCCCAAGAACGATCATCGTCGTTACATATCTTCTGGGAATTTTAATGATCCTAAGTTCATCTAGATTATTTAACAGCGAATTAAGGTCTATTGAAAAATTGCTAACCGGATCTTTCTTCTTGTTCATTATCCTTGAACAGGTTTACTCAGAAAGATCTTTCTTCAAGGCAGATTTAATTCCTTATTTCTCGAGAGGTGGAAAATTAACATACGGCATTTATATGTTCCATTGCATTTTCATCCATTATAGTCTTCAATGGCTAAACATATCAGATGGGACAGGAAGCATTTATCAGTTTATTATCCATGGGATAATTGTGATCACGACTACGTGGATCATTGCCGTTATAAGTATGAACTATTTTGAAGGTCCGATACTTCGATTAAAAAGATTTTTTCGCTGATCATTTTTTGGTAAGCGAAAAAACATCAAGCCTTCTGTCTTTTAAGTTCCTCACACTTCCCAGGCTATGTAATTCGCGAAGTAAATCGATATCCACATCCGCAACCAAGATCATTTCTGTATTCGGTGTTGCCTCAGCCTTCACGCCATTTGATGGAAACTGGAAATCACAAGGCGTAAATACTACCGATTGAGCGTATTGCATGTCCATGTTATGCACATTGGGTAAATTCCCAACACTACCAGCAATTGCTACATAACATTCATTTTCGATTGCTCGTGCTTGTGCACAGTGCCTCACTCGTGAGTATCCGTTTTGAGTATCCGTCAAAAAGGGAACAAAAAGAATATCCATACCATCATCGGCCAATAAACGCGATAATTCAGGGAATTCGACATCGTAACAGATTAAGATTCCAATTTTACCACAATCGGTATCGAACGTTTTGATTGTGCTGCCTCCCTTTAAGGCCCATACTTTAGCTTCATCCGGAGTAACATGTATTTTTTCATAGCGTTCTACTCCACCATCTCTTTTAAACAGATAGCCCACATTATATAGATCACCGTCAATCACCTCAGGCATACTACCTCCAATAATATTGATGTTGTATGAAATAGAAAGTTTGGCCATCGCATTTACGATCTTAGGGGTGTATTCCGCCAGCTTTCGAATTGCGTCGACTTCTTTCAAATGGTTGAATTCTGCCATCAAAGGAGCATTAAAAAACTCAGGAAACAAGGCGAAATCACAGCGATATCCACTCAAAGCATCCACAAAATACTCGATCTGAAGCAGCATACTATCCAAATCATTGTAAGGTCTCATCTGCCATTGAACAGCGCCCAAACGAACCACCCTTTTCAATACTCTGGCCTTGTCATCCGGAATTTCATAGAAAATATTATCCCATCGAAGCATAACAGCAAATTCATTACTTGCATCGTCTCCTTCCAAGTATCCTTTAAGGATTCTAACCGGATGAAAATCATTTGAAAGTTGGAAATCAAGCACCGGATCATGGATTTCCTTTGATTTTACCTTTTCCAAGTATTGTTTTGGAGAAAGCTCAGCAGCATACTTGTGGTAATTTGGTATTCTACCACCAAAAATGATCCCTTTCAAATTCAATTTTTCGCATAGATCCTTGCGGTAATCATACAATCTTCTTCCTAACCTTAATCCTCTGAACTCAGGCTTTATAAACACATCCACCCCATAAAGAAGATCCCCTTTATTCGAATGCGTACTAAACGAGTAATTTCCTGTTATCTCCTTGTATGTGTGCTGATCCTCCACATCCTCATCTTTTACGATGATCGTCAACGCAGATCCTGCTATCTTGCCATCAATCTTTATCACAACCTGGCCTTCCGGAAACTTATCGATCAACGCCTGGACATGATGTTCTTTCCAATAGGCATCAGGCATGGACTGATAAGCACTGATCATTACTTGTTTAAGTTCTTTGTAATCCTCCATAGTGAGGTAATCCAATTGGATGTTTTGAATGGGTTGTGACATAAAAAAATTGATTTCCATATAAGATAGACATTATCCTCTTCCTGAGGATAATTTTTAATAATTCATAACATTTGTTTAACAAAAAAGGGCGTCTATTTGACGCCCTTTCTACTATTTCAAAATCAATTATTGTTTGATCATCTTTTCGGTATAAACTCGATCTCCTGTTATGATCTTTACGATATAATTTCCTGACGGAATCCAACTTAGATCAAGGTGTGATTCAGCAAAGTTACTTGTCGAGATCATTTTTTCTCCATAGACCTTTCTTCCGGACAGATCAAGGATTTCCAAATGAGCATCATTACTCACACTTCCACTTAGTTCAATCGTACATTGTCCGTTAGTTGGATTCGGTATGATGGCTATTTTATGATCAAGATCTTCCTCATCAAGTCCAACCCCGAAGCCTACAGAGAAATCATAACGGTGATAATGTCCAAAATCCCCAGGGAAGATCTCTGCATAGGACCCACCAACCAATCGAACTCTGAACGATCCACCTGTTTCTCCTTCATATTGGGCAGATGCCCAAAACGATATTCCATCATGGTCAGAATCTTCAATTATGATGCTGTAACATCCAGGAGCCAGATCGAACGTGTCTTTGTATTGCGTACTGTTCAACAGAGAAGTTCGTTCGAAGATCACATTACCATCTGAATCCTGCAATCTCCATTGATTTTCATTAGCCCTGTTATTCGTGGTAAACCAAACAAAGAAAGGCCCATTGATCACTTCAGGAGCAGAGAACTTAACAGATTTCACATTATTGTTTGGATATTCGTCAAGGTCCTGAGTACCTTCTACAGCATATACTTGAGCGGTAAAAGTCATCAACCCTTCATAGTCCTGCCACCAGGTGATATCATCTACCGGGATCTCAACGATCTCTTTTTCAAGGAATCCTAGGTTCCCTGTCCATTGATACTCGATCCAGTCTCCATAGCTGATCCAACAACGAATAATACAGCTTGTCAAAGGTTGCTCTCCTGCATTCTGCAGTACAATTCTTGGATTGGAACAAGTCGGATTCCACTTACTGAAGTATTCATAGTTGTTTGGGTTCAAAACATCAATGATGGCTGCATCATTCTGGTGATTCGGAGCCCCATAGGAAATAAGGTCAAAAGCCATGATATAATTTCCTCCTGCCTGACCCGGATCGCTCACAGGTACCTGATTGATCGCATAATCAATATCAACTGTAGTTCCAGGATTCACATAAGGTGTCATGTCAAAATCATTTTCTCTGACCATATCTCCCGGACACCAACCTTCTCTGGCATATGGCCATGTTCCTCCCTGGCTAATATTTGGGTTATCACCACATTCTGTTGCCTGCCATATGTTCCAGTTAAATCTCGAAACCCCATCCAATTTGATCTGATGATTATTTGGTACCCATTCGCAACAAGCTCCATTTCCAACTTGTCCGTGTCCGGATAATCTTGTTTTGATCTTGAACATATCAGAGGTGTCAGACAATTCAACAGAAGTACTTTGAAGATCCACATCATTCGCCAGGTTCGCGAAGTTGTAACTTCTAAAATTAGCCCATATCGGTTCTCTTTTATGCACATCTCTTGGAGGAACTCCCTCTATAAAGGCAAACTTGAGATCAATCAATTCTTGGGTATTATGAGCCGCAAGATCTACAGTGTTTTTCAAATAATGCTGATAATCTGTTACATCATAGATCCAAGCAAATCCTTGTGGCCCCAAATCAAATTGAATTCCATAAGGTGTTATATATCTGGCAATCTCAACATCATGGATGATCTCAAATGGCGCCTCATAATACGTCACCTGTTCGTTGTTAATTGACCAAGCTCCGTTGAAAGGCGTTGAGCTTACAAGATTCATGTTTTCATTGTAAACCACTTCATTTCCGGATGGTAACCCAAGAAAAGCATTTACGATCTCAAAATGATTCGCCACCTGCGCAAATTCAAATACGACCTGAGGTTCTTTCAGTTTAGCATATTCCGCTGCAAGTACACCATCAAAAGTCGCTGGCGATAGTGATTGACCAAATTCTACAAGTGGTCTAACTGCAACATTCTGAATTCCAGCCTGAGGATATTGAGAAAAATCGAACATCCCATAATCAGATGGCATCAACATGTAATTATTCGAGGATAGATCTTGTGCATATTCGGCGTCATCAAAATCATAACTTACAAGCAGGTTTGAATAGAATGGGTGATTAATATCTCCCTTAGTCATGTAATTGTTTGCAATTGCTGTCGCATCTAAAGCAACGTCAAAAAGTTGGAAATCATCAATATTACCTTTCCATTTGTATGCTCCATTCCAGTTTTGGCCAAGAACCAATCGATGGATATATCCTACTGACAAATTCTTACCATTTCCATAATGAAACTGAACTCCATTCCTGTAAATGAACATTTCACCATTCACGGCATCCTTCACAAATGCCCAGTGAACCCAGTTATTATCAATATCACTAGGGTTCATATCAATATCAATTCGATCATAACCTGAACCTTCGCCAGCATCAAAGTACATTCGGTTATTGCTCCATGGCAAGTGAACATTGATCACTCGTCTATTTAAGGTATCATAAGCTTCGAGAATTGAAGTATTTGTTGAGGTACTTCCATTACCCTTTACCCACATACAGATGGTGAATTCGTCTCCAAGATCAAAATCAGAAAGCTGAAGTAATGCCTGATTCGTCCCATCGAACTTCATTGAACCGTTTTTTGAAGGATACGACAAACCATTTCCAGAGGCATCGACCATATTGAAACCAATCTGAGTTCCATTTTCATTCGGTCGATCGAAGGTTAATTCAATGATCAAATTGTCGGTCCCATTCCAAACGAAAGGCTGATGAAAAATAAACTCGTTCGTACCTGCAATCAGTGCATTCGTATTAAGAGCACTTCTATTCCAGTTGTATACATTGGTGAACCCTGTTGATTCAAAAGAAAAAAGATCAGTTAAGATGGTAGATTTTATATTGATCATTGGATTAATGATCTCTCCGTTTCCAACTATTGTCCCTACATCCAATGTTAAAGACTTCAACTCTCCAGGAGTTATGCCTCCTGCCAATAATTCATTCGCTGAAATAACGAACTGCATTCTGGAGCCATTATTAGATGTGGCAAATGGAGCATCACTTACTCCATTCATTGGCCCTGAAATGCTCGAATAAGTGGCAGAAAGCCCAGACATTTTGGACTGCATGGAGGTGTATGTATCACTGTTGGTATAGCCCGAAGGATTGAATTCATAAACCGCAGGAGAGGAATAATTCGCAAGATATCTCACACTATCTCTTCTTACTGAATCCATCTGGCCCGTGTGATCAAAAACCCTTGTATATGTCAGGTAATCCCATTCTCCGCAATTGTAGGAATCCCAGGTTGTCAAAGGACTACACTTTAGCTTATAATACATCAAGACTTTCTCAAATCGTTTATCATTTAATTCAGCTGGAAATTCAAAGTTTCCGCGCCTTGCTGTAATTGAATCGAAGGTGAAGGTTTGAACCCACGTTGTATCCTGAGCAATGGACTGAAATGTAAAGATTAATCCAAAAAGTAAAATTGAATAAGATTGTTTCATTGAGGTCATTTTCCCCAAAGATATGGTTTGAACGCAAAGCAACAAAATCGTTTTATCACTAATTCATGTTACTCTATGAAAGCCAAATATGTTTAGATCAATTTTTAAGTAGGACAAGATAGGAATAAACAGTTTGATCCCGACTAGTGCATTTCGAAAACAGGAAGCATATGCCAAGATGGCTCAAAGTATTCGCTATGCCGATAGATATAATACAATTGCTCCCATGAGGAAGCACTAAAATTTTGATCCATCTTTTTCCGCTCTTCGAAAGTACTTTTCAATGTTGGATGATTTTCTAGGATTTCTTTTGCCTTGTCTTCAAAAACATAAGAAGAGAAATACTCCTTTTGCTGCACGTAGCTATCAAAGAAATTCCAAGTGAAATAGCTGTCCTCAGCCTCGGGAACAAGGACATGCATTAAGAACCAACGATTCTTTTGATCTGTAGGGATGATCAAATCTCCTTTTTTTAAGACAATATTTACATTCTCTCTTTCAACATCAATATTCGAATGGGCATAATGCCCTTCATAAGGTTTTTGAGGACTATCAAAAGATAACACTCTATTAGTTGTCAATTGCATCATCGTATCTGAACCAACCCGTCGATAATTGACTCCACTAAACGATAAGCGACTTATCACATCCTCACATTGAGCTCCTACGACGAAGAATTCCGGAATCTTTACTGAATCATTGGATCTGTATTCATTGAAATAAGGGATATACTTTTTGTAAGGTTTGTTCCGATCGTATTTTAAACGTTTCAATCCGGTAACCTCACTAATTGGATACGAATGCTCGAAACCCTTGAACAAAACTGAATCCTTTTTCTCCGTTAATTGGTAATCAAATTTGAAGTATTCGCTTCTCCCAAAATGTGCTATTGCCTTTTGTCTGCGATCTTCGACCAAAGATCTATTCGATCCCGTCCATTGTATCAATTCATCCAGAAACTGAAGTGTAGCTGTCACTCTTTCCGGGAAAGGCTTAAGCATATGAGTTTCAACAGTGAAAGAAATGGAATGGAATAAGGCGGCATAGCCCATTGCATATCGAGGTAAATCGTTGAATGCCTCTAAACCAGTATCAGGAGTTTCACCTCTCAGATTGACATAAGGAAACAAATCCGTTCTTTTCTTCCCTAGTTCATCACACAAATGTGGAAGCAAAATATCAAAGGTCAGCTCTGAGATGGAAGGGGCGACTCTTTCTTTGACAGATGATATTAAGGTCAGGGTATACTGGTAATCCGCTCCATTCGATACATGTGTATCCACAAATACATCAGGATCCAATGCATGAAAGATCTTCGAAAAAGTGAAGGCATTTTTTGAATCCATTTTTATAAAATCCCTATTGAGATCAAGATTTTGAGCATTTCCTCTAAAACCGTATTCTTCTGGCCCTTCCTGATTTGCTCGGCTGCTTGATGAACGATTCATCATCCCTCCAACATTATATGCCGGAATGAATGCTATTAAAGGCAATCCTTCTGTCTTTTTTCCTCGTTTGATCCATTCATCCAACCAGATCAGACAGGCATTGATTCCATCAGGTTCTCCGGGGTGAATTCCATTATTGATAAGGATTGTTGTTTCTGATCGGGCCTTTAACATAGTGGACAAAGAATCACCTTTCCCATTGACAATGCACACATAGATGGGTAAGCCAAAGTCAGATGACCCCATCCTGTAAAACTCGATCTCTTTATGGAGGTCATCTAACTTCT
>JALRFI010000197.1 GCA_023253775.1 Crocinitomicaceae bacterium | reverse complement strand
TAAGTTTAACCAAGTGAATATCAACGATCAAAACGGATAACGGCGGGACTTTATCCAAATCCCCGATAAGTCCATGTGCCAGGTGACTAGGGATAATTAGCTTTGCCTTTTCGCCCACTTTCATTTTTTTAATCCCTTCATGAATACCTGACTCAATATCCGTTCTATCGATCACAAACTCATTCACCTCATCATCTGCGGTTTTATAAACTTCGGTATCGTCAAGAAGGGAAATCTTCAATTCCACTTGCGCAACCTGACCTATAAGCGCTGAATCGCCTTTGGTTTCCTCATAAATGTAATATTGAAGGCCCGTACCCGAAGATTTCATTTTCCAATCCTTGTGTCGCTCTAAATAAAGTTTGATCTGTAATTGTTCTTCGACCGCCAGATTCTTGTTCATGGTAGTGGACTTCTCACTATTCCATTCTACTTTCTTTGGATCATTTTCCTCATTATTACCACAAGAAAACAAAATAAGAGCAGCCAAGAATCCCAGTATCAACTTCATGCACTCCAGTATTTTGATAAATTGTTTTTGAACCGATCTATTGCATCACTCAAGGAACCATAAAAAATACCCCCTGAAGCATATTTATGCCCTCCACCATCGAAAAGGTCTTTCGCCATTTCATTAACGATCTGCTCTCCTTTTGATCGTAAAGAGATCTTGATAACTCCATCTTTTTCTGAAAAAAGTGCTGCAATTTTTATTCCTTGAATGGAAAGAGCCATGTTGACCAGACCTTCGGTGTCCCCTTTTTCGTAGTTGAATTTATTTAGTTCATCGGATGTAAGCGAAATAAACGCAACAGGAAGATCATGGATCACTTCAATCTTTTCGCTCGTCGCAAAGCCTCTTAATTTCAATCGATCAAGCGTATTGGTATCAAAAACCTGCTCGTGAACTTCATAGTGCTTCACTCCCGCTCTCATCAATTTGGCAAGCGTTTCATGTGTTTCAGGACTTACCGAAGGAAATCTGAATGATCCTGTGTCAGTCATGATCCCCAAATACAGAGGTGTACCAATGGTTGAATCCAATAAATCCAATTTTCCACAACCTTCTATCAATCTGAAGATCAATTCAGAAGTGGAACCAGTATAGGTATCGGAAAACACAATATCATAAAATTCAATATCCGGATTTAAATGGTGATCGATCACGATCTTTCTCGCTTTTGAAGTTCTCAAGAAGATCTCCATTTCTGCACCTACTCGATCAGACGCATTATAATCCAAAGAAAACAGAAGATCAGCGCCGGTTATTAACTCAGCAGCTTTTTCTTTCTCTTCGTCATAAATCTCGATCTGGTGAACATCCTGAACCCAATGTAAAAATCCTGGCGCTTTATCAGGATGAACAACATGAACTGTTTTTCCAAGTTTACAGATGAATTGAAATAAGCCCATCGAAGAACCTATAGAATCTCCGTCGGGAGATCGGTGTGAGGTTATTACGATCTTATTTGCTTTTTGAATTTCATCAAATATTTCCTGATAAACTGTCATTCTTTCTATAATCCTTGATAGTGATTTTGTTACTTCGACAAAAGTGCTTTTGTTTCTGATGTAATTCTATGACGCAGCCCCTCCGAAACAGGATACAAAGGCATTCTCATATGTTCCTCCATCAACCCGCGAACGTTCAAAGCCACTTTAACTCCCCCTGGATTCCCTTCTTCAAAGAACATCTTAGTTACAGGTAAAAGATCATAATGTTCCTTTCTAGCTGATTCAAGATCACCATTCAATGACGCAGAAACCATTTTTGAAAACTTCTCCGGAAACGAATTAGCAACAACCGAAATTACTCCGTCTGCACCTGCAGCAATTAGAGGCATAGTTATTGAATCGTCCCCTGAAAGAATTCCAAAACCATCCGGTTTCAATCGAATGAGCTCCATGATCTGCTCCATGTTTCCTGAAGCCTCTTTCATCTCAACAATGTTCTTTATTTCTGAAAGGGCCAATGTTGTTTCCGGTAACATATTGGATCCTGTTCGTCCAGGAACGTTATATAGGATGATTGGTAGATCCGTATGATTAGCAATGTATTTATAGTGCTCAATGATCCCTTTTTGTATCGGTTTGTTGTAGTATGGAGAAACACTCAATATTCCATTCACTCCAGCAGGTATCTTTTTAAACGATTCTGCAACAGACATTGTGTTATTTCCGCCCGCTCCATAAACTACAGGTAATCTTCCATTGTTTACTGAAAGTACAGTATCCAAAACCTTCATCTTTTCGTCCTGACTCAAGGTTGGAGATTCACCAGTTGTTCCCTGAACAACCAGGAAATCAGTTCCTCCGTCAATCTGAAGCTGAACTAATTTCTCAAGACCTTTAAAATCGATCGAGTAATCTGAATTAAAAGGAGTTACAAGTGCCACCCCCGCACCTTTGAATGGATTTCTCATTAGGCTGATAATTTTTCTAACGTTTGTTTTGCAAAGCTAACCATTTCATGCATATCGGTCCCTTTACACTTGACATGTATATCTACATCTTTCACAGATGTATTCACACCAACATGAAATTTAACTTTTAATTTTTTGAGCTGTTTGTCCAGGCCGGGAATATCATGTCCAAAATTGATTAC
>JALRFI010000053.1 GCA_023253775.1 Crocinitomicaceae bacterium | reverse complement strand
CAAGTTGGGTTTGTCATTGCTACTGCAACTGTTAAAGGAACTTTGTCTACTTGTGCATTAGTGAATAAAGAAGTTGATACTAATGCTGTCATTAAAATTGACTTAAGGTTAAATTTTGTTTTCATTGTTTTATTTTTTTATCGGTTTCGTGAGACAAAGATGTAGCCCAATCATGCCTCATTCCCAATATTTTCAATGTTTTGGCACTCAAATACAAAGAGTTGCACACAATGAAATACGTAGTCCTACGTAGCGATTAAGTGTTTATTAGTAGAAACTATGTTGTTATTTTGGATATTTAGTTGAATAGGAAATATCTTTATTGTATGAGAATGCTGCTACTCTTATTATTTCCCTTATTGGTTCAAGGAGCAAAGTCTTATACCTTGGAAGTAAATGTCACTTCCAAGCTGAATGATCAGCCGATGAATGGGGTAGCAATGATCTTGTATCATGAAGGGCAGGAAATTGCAAGGACTGGTTCTGATGAGGAAGGAAAAGCACGGTTTTCTGGATTGAAGGAAAAGGAATACGACTTGATCCTTACATTTAATTCAAGTGCGTATGAGCAATACAACGCATACATTTTCAATAAATCCAAAAAGGATTGTAGCAGGGAGATCTCACTCATGCCGACGAAAGAGGCTTTTATGGATTACTGTGAAAAATTGGTAGACGAGTTCCTAACAAAGAATGGAACTGCGTACCCTGCAGATACCAGTGAAAAATGCGAGGATCTGAATTTCATGCAGGAGGCTGAGTTTCCAGGTGGTCAAAAGAACTTGTTCTTATTCATTTCCAATTATCTGGAATATCCTGAGGAAAGCATCGAATTGGGCGAACAGGGAAGGGTATATCTTTCATTCATCGTTGAGGCCGATGGTACCATTACAGAGGTTAAAATAGACAGAGGAGTATCTAGACTCATTGACCTAGAGGCCAAACGGATCATCAAATCAATGCCCCGATGGATCCCTGCGATCTGCAACGGTAAACGAATGCGGATGAGAATGCGCATACCACTCAATTTTGCACTGAGTTGAAAGTAATTAGTAATTAGTAATTGGTAATTGTGAATTAGCAATTAATCCCTGTTCTCAGCTCTATCAGCGAAACTTGTCCCGTTTATCGGGAGCGGTCTATGTTCTAGCAGCGTAGCTATCTCGACACTATTGCAGCACCAAGGTAGAATCCCCTTCCATCAATTTTTCGATAGTTTCCAGGTACAGCTCATTCTTTTTCTTTAGCTCATCCACTGCAATGAATGCTTTGCGCGTGATTGGAAATTCTTCTATCATTTCTCCGGAATAATAGAATTCAAAGCATAATCCACCAAAAGTGTAGTCTTTACCTGCAATGCTAAAGGTAGAACCACCTGCTTCTGGTTTTGCTTTTGGCACACTCTTAAAGAATCCAATGTTGAATAAAGTGCCTAAAACTTCTGGACGATTCGAAATGTCGTACCCGGCCTTTTCCCACTGAGCGAAGTATTGACGCAATAAAAATGCAGTATACAAATAGGAATAGAAGTGATCACCTCCTTTGATCAGTCGCTGAATAGTCTTGTGCTTATGGGCCTCAATGGTATCCACGATCAGATCAGGGAAGGTGTCATTGTAATTGAGACATTTCGAGAAGTATTCACCAGGGTAAAACGGACTTCTGGTATCCGTCAGATTTCTTTCAATTCGCAGCGCAGTATTTTCAAGGATACTGGTTACCCCATAGCCTCGGTTATTCGCCAACATCACACGGCTAAAAGGATACACGTATTGCTTGAATCGCTCTCGACCTGAATTGAACATGCGAACTTGTTCTCCAACTAAGCACATCACGATCAATCTCGATTCTACTCCTGTAATTCTCGATGCGGAGTCAATGGCTGCTTTGTCCTTAAGCACTGCTTTACAGAAATCATCCCAAACTTTATAGTTCGACCATTCATATACGGAACGATCTTTACCTTTCTTCACGTTTTTCAATGCTTTTAGGTCCTTTTGAAATGCTTTATTCTTTCGGAGCAAAAGCGCTGTAGCGTCAAACATACGAAGTCCTACGACCACATCTCCTGATTGTTCGTAGGCCAGAAAGATCTTTCGCGCATCCACTGGTTTGTGCTTTGCAAGTACACCTAACTTTTGAAAAAACTGATCCTGGTAACGAATTGTAGTAGCACTATCCAGTTCATGGTCGGTACCATACTTGTTGGCGAGCTCATCGAAATAACGATTATTGACATCAGTTGTGCCACTTTGGTTGGTCCATCTGAATTTAACCGCTAAAGCAGTTCCAATTAGAAATAAAGCGAAAATGGCCAGTCCATGCAAAACTGTGAAATAAGATAAGCGCAACACCTTGAAAAGCCTGCGTTTCTTCGGTTTAGTTTCTATGTTCGAACTATCTGTCATTTAGTGAATTGGGTTGCAAATATCGTATATTTTCCATTCAAATTTCAGTAATACGAAACTTGTTAACTTTTGTTATCCTGTATCGTTTAATTGATAATCCGTAATAAGCTTAGTACCTTTGAATGGTCATGGAAGTAAAAAGTAACATGCGAAAGTTAGTTCTGATCTGTATCTCAATCATCTCAGTGATGATCAGCTACGCTCAGGATGAGATCGATTCGATCATCCCTCCTGACTCTTCCTTGCTAAAGATCTCGATCGTTTTGCCCGAATTTAAATTGATCGATGCCGACACCATACCATTAGGCGAGCATGATGAGCTGATCTGTGATTCATATACTGCTTTAGGAGTTCCATATGTTTACGATGCCTTACATTCCTTTAACCGAAGAAGGATGGATTACTTCGGTGGATATCTGAATGTAAAAGTGAATGCCGCACTTGAGCGCGTGAGGAGCAAGGGTTATCCATCGGACATAAAGGATCTTTTTATTCAGATCGATCCAAAGACCTTAACAGTATATTGGTCTGCCATTGTTGGTCCGAGTGAGGATGGGAATTGCTATGCATGTGTTGACAGTCGAGGATCTGCTAATGGTGGTTTAACAGCGGTAAATCGTCAGATTCCAAGAATGCATTCTTTGTACTCGGGAATGGCCCCTGTACTTTTACTTGATTTTGATGAAGACGTGGTGCAGTGTTATGAATGGGATGGCACTCCTCTGCCAAATTATTATGGTTATATTAATATCAGACAGAAATTCTATAAATATGCTACGCCATGCTTTGACGATAGTTTGAATGCAGTTATTACAGATTTAAAGTATAATAATACAGGCCAAAATACTATTTTGGAAGAAGGTGAAGATCTTGAAATTCTTGCAAAAAAAGCTTCTGCTCCAGCGTATAAAAAATATAAGGTAAAGTCGGGAGATACACTGTCTCAGATTGCCAGAAGATATCATACAACGGTGGTCAGGATACAAAAACTAAATCATCTAAAATCCGATCGAATAAATGTCGGTCAGATCTTGAAGATTCCCACCTGATTATTCGATATAAATTTTTTTAATCGTTCCATTGGAATAATGGATCAACTGAATTCCTTTCGAGTTCTCATTGATTTCTCTTCCCATCAGATCGGTTCTCAATAGTATTGTCTCGGTTTCAATAGTATCAATTTCAAATGCATCAGTCGTTTGGCAGGTTTTGCCATTGAAAAAATCCCAGATGATCTGTGGTGAGTAGAAATCCATATTGATGGTTCCTAGGCCTCCCCAGATGGTAATTATTCCAGGCCATTGGTGACCGCCACCAATGATCTTTATTAGCTCAAGAGACCCAAGGGCGCAATTGGAATAGGTGTATTTTTCAGGATATGAAAGGTCAAGAAGATTAGGATTGGGCATTGCACTGTAAATCGGCGTAGGGTCGCATCCCAGATAAGATCTCCATTTCTCGGTGAGTTGATCCACTGAGATCCCTGTAGTTGGAGAGCCAAAATAACTGACCACGCCGTCTGCTGTGCCATGCATGTGCAAGATATGTGGGCGGTTGGAAGGTAAACAGTTGATATTGACAGTGTCACTCATCGTACCTGAAACGCTTGCAATTGCAGCAAAGCAGTGACGAGATTCGCAAGCCAGTTTGTAAGACATGAAGCCACCGTTTGACATTCCGCACAAATATTGACGTGAGGGATCGGTATTGAGATTCAATTGCACATAATCGATCATCTTTTCCAGAAAACCAAGGTCATCTGCTTGCGAAACACTGACATTCATGTTTGCGTTCCAGGCTCCATTTATTCCATCGGGATAAACGACGATAAAGTTGTTCGATTCGGCCAATGCATCAAATTCAGTAACACCCATAACCTGATCGCCATCTTGTGTAAGTGCATGTAATAAGAAGACCACAGGTAAAGAGCTACTATTGGTCCAGCCACTAGGTGTAACATACTTGAATGTTCGATCCAGTCCATCGTGTTGAAGAGTTACCTGAACTTGAGCGATTCCTGTAAAGTTGAACAATATCAACAAAATCGAAAAACTTAATTTCATTTCATTCTCATTTTTTCAAATACCCATGCCGGTCCGATCAATAAAAACTGAAGATCCTTTAAGAAAGAAGGTTTTTTCCCTTCCAGATGGTGCCCATAGAATTGTCCGACCCAAGCGAGAGCAAAGACGATTATTGAAAGCCAAAGCAGGTTGACATAATCAGAAAGTAGATCGTTGGCTACTATGCAGAGGAACGAAAAGACGATCATTCGAAAGAAAACCTTCAAAGACAATCGCAGATAGAAAATAGAAGGCAGGATCATCGCAACGATCGCCCAGTTTGAAATCAGTAGATCATCTTTTCCGGTAAGTTCAACTAGTAAGGAATTAGGGATGCTCATGAAAAGTCCAACGATACTAAAAAAGATCAGCGGAACACAAATAAAGTGAATGCGTTGGTTCACTGCATTTTGATGACTCTCGGCGTACTCTTCGTACCATGTTTGGATCGGCTTCATAATTCGCGTTTCAGCTAAAATTAGCGAATAAATTGGTAACTTGTAGCTCTTATATCAGTTGCGTTATGTCTGGGAAATCAAAAGCCATCATTCACTTTCTATTTTTATTCTTCATTTGTATTGGTGCAGCATGGTCACAAGTAGACCCTTCAAAAATTGAGATCATACGTGATGAGTTTGGAGTTCCTCACATCTACGCAACAACAGATAAAGAAGCCGCATTTGGTTTGGCATGGGCTCATTCTGAAGATAATTTCAAAACGATCCAGGAAACGTTTCTTCCTGCAGTAGGAAAGCTGGGAGCGCATTCTGGCAAGGATGGAGTAACATTGGATTATGTCGTGCAATTGCTTCGATGCAGAGAGACAGCCGAACGTCACTTTAAGGATCTATCTCCTGAGGTAGTGAAGGTGATCGAAGGGTATGTGGAAGGCATCAATGCCTATGCTGAACAACATCCTGAGGAAGTTCTGGTGAAGCATTCGTTTCCTATGACCGTGATGGATTACCTGACAGGATACAATCTGGTGATCCATTTCTTTTCAGATACCGGACAAACATTGCAAGCGTTATTCGGGGATAAAGTAGAACCGCTGAGTGATCTTGGAGATGCAAACACCGAACAGAAAACGATCGGATCGAATGCCTTTGCGATCAGCAAGAAGAAAACAGCCGATGGAAAAACCTATTTGAATGTCAATACGCACCAACCCCTTGAAGGCCCATTCTCATGGTATGAGGTGCATATCAATAGTAATGAAGGATGGAACATGCTTGGAGCTTTGTTTCCGGGGGCACCCTTTCCAATGATCGGTTCAAATGAAAATCTGGGGTGGACCCATACCTTCAATTATCCGGATTTGGTGGATCTGTATCAATTGGAAATGAATCCAAAGAAAAAAAATCAATACAAGCTGGATGGGGAGTGGAAAGACTTGGAAGTGTCGAAGGCGAAATTGCAGTTGAAGGTATTAGGGGGATTGAAGCTTCGAGCGAAGCGAGAAGTTTTGTGGAGTGTTCATGGTCCGGTCATCAAAAATAAAAGCGGATATTTTGCTTTCCGTTCGAATGCACTCGAGAATATCAGCTCGATCGATCAATGGTATCATATGAACAAAGCGTCAAACTGGGAGGAGTTCAAAGCGGCCTTGGATATTCAGGGATTACCTCGTTTCAACGTTATGTATGCTGATCGCGAAGACAATATCTATTATTTGAGCAGCGGTAAGATCCAGAAAAGAAAAGAAGGGTTTGACTGGTCTGGAGTATTGCCAGGTAATCGCTCGGACATCATAACTCAGGGTTATATTCCTATTCAGGATTTGCCTCAATTGCTGAATCCGGCACATGGTTATTTGTTCAATACGAACAACACCCCGTTTAACGCTGCACACCCTGAAGACAATCTGAAGCCGGAAGATTTTGATCCACTGATCGGTTACGAAGAAAGAGACAACAACCGGAGCGCTCGATTCGAGGAATTGATCGTCCATTACCCAACTTTGAGCTACGAGGATTTCAAGCGAATTAAGTACGATACCCAATACCCGGATTCATTGATCGGGCTGTTTCAGTTAAACGATGTCTTTGCTCTGAATGCAAATGAATATCCTGATTTGAAGGAATTGATCCTGTTGATCCAGCAGTGGGACAGAAAGGCCAATGTGGAAAACGTAGGAGCGGCGCAATGGAGTGTATTTTACAAAACATTAGTAAAGAAGGCGAAGAAATATGATCTCTTTGGAAAGGATAAGCTTGAAGATTCGATCGTCCTTGAAGCACTTGTAGATACGAAATTCTATTTACTGGAGCATTTTAACAGAATAGACATTGCACTTTCAGAACAACAAGTACACGCAAGAGGCGAAAAAGTGATACCTGTTCCTGGTTTAGTGGATATGATCGCTGCAATTTCAACAGAGCCCTATGAAGATGGAAAGGTAAAAGCAGTTTCCGGGGAATCTTATATTATGCTTGCGAGGTATAGTGCAAATGGGGTAGAGTTGGAGACGATTTTACCTTATGGCCAGTCGTGCAATATAAACAGCCCTTATTTCACCGATCAAATGGAGTGCTATGTGAGTCAGAGCTTAAAGCCGATGGTTTTGGATAAGCAGACCAATTATGAAAATGCGCTGAAGATCTATCATCCTCGAGGTAAAAAGCAGCACTTCTAATTCATTGGATTCCGGATATTTCGAAGGTTCCCAATTGTTTAAGCTGCTTGATTTGTTTGATTTTGTTCCGCTGAGACACATATATTGTGTATCCTTCAGCAGGACAAGTTGGGATAAAATTCCAGATGCCTTTTTCCTGATCCTTCAGAATTAGAGCACCGCCTGTTGCAGAAAGCACAATGAGTGACATGTCCGTTTCGGGTATATAAAGAATAAGGGTGTTTGAACCACATTCCAGTTTTCTTTTCCCATAAAGCATTAGAGTGATATCACCTTGGATCGATTCATGTTGAATTTTGCCAAGCTCAAAATTCTGAGAAAAGCAAAAAGTTCCGAAAGTCAGGACAGAAAAAAGAAGAATTGGTCTCATTGTATTTTATTTTGATTTAAAGATAAAAAAGGAAACGCCTACGAAACAGGATGTGAATAACTTTCGTTAACAGAACTTAACTGTTGGAGTGCAACAATTTGGTAATAAATATTGTTAATGGTAAAAACAACGGAATGCGTACTTCACTTTATTTAATCATTGGATTTGTAGCCTTCTTTTATGGATGCTCTCAAGCGAATCAACCTATTCAAATAAAAAAGAGCATGTCTAATACCGAAGTAAATGATACGATCACACTTGGAGGTGGATGTTACTGGTGCGTGGAGGCGGTCTATGAGAAGCTGGACGGTGTAGGGGAGGTAGTCTCAGGTTATACAGGTGGAAAAGTAGAAAACCCAACTTATCGTCAAGTTTGTACAGGTACAACCGGACATGCGGAAGTGGTTCAGATTACTTTTGACTCGACAAAAACCTCTGTAGAAGAAATTTTGAAAGTGTTTTTTACTGTTCATGACCCAACTACCCTAAATCGACAAGGGGCAGATGTGGGAACGCAATACCGTTCAGTGATCTATTACCACAACGAAAATCAACGAAGAACGGCTGAGCTAATTATTAAGGAGCTTAATAAAGAAAAAGTGTATCCAGATCCGATTGTAACAGAGGTTTCTCCGGCTTCTATTTTTTATCGCGCTGAGGATTATCACCAGGATTACTATGAAAATAATAAGGATCAGGGATATTGTCGACTTGTGATTCAGCCTAAGCTCGAGAAGTTCGAAAAAGTATTCAGTGATCGATTGAAAGACTAACGATTTTCTATACTTAATTGTATTCCATTGTTATCTTAGTGTCATATAGCTTCATATGACGTCTTTAACTATTGTTTGCGGAATAGTCTTCAAAGAAGACAAAATACTTATAGCGCGCAGATCCGGTCATAAAAGTAATTCTGGTAAATGGGAATTTCCCGGTGGAAAGATCGAACCAACAGAAGATCCACTGCGAGCATTAAAACGTGAGCTGGCAGAGGAACTTCAACTTAATGCCGACAATTACCAATATTTAATGACTTCCGATTGTGTTGTCAACGAAGTGATGATCCACCTGATAGCATATCAATGCGAATACATTTCCGGTGCAAATTCATCAACTGACCATGATCGAATCGAATGGATATCCGGGTCAGAACTGAAAGACTATACGTTCACAAATCCTGACATTCCGATCGTTCGATTTATCGAATCACAACAGGTAGGTTTCTGATCATCTTCTCACTTTCCAGCTGAATGAAATATATTCCAGACGTCAATTGATCAGGAGTAACGAATTGAAGTTCATTTGCTCCAAAACCTTTAGCAATGGTCTTTCCTTTTAGATCGATAAACCTCCATTTAAACGATTGGTCATTCCAGGAAATTGTTAAAGCTTCACCTGGACAAATCGGATTGGGATAAAGCATCGGTTCATTCGTTTCTTTATGTGTTATGACAGAAAGATTGCCTGAAAGGTTGATGTTGTCTAAATATAGATTATTTCCCCAATGTCCGTGATTTCTGAATGTAATTAACAACTCATTTCCTCCGAATGAATTCAAGTCGATTGTTTCATTTCTCCATTCACTTGAATTAGGTGTAAAGTATGAATTAAGCGTCGGGGCAGTAGCTAAAGTTGTTCCTCCCTTGAAATATACTTCCTCATAAGTGGTGCCACAATCTGTTGAAATCAAGACGCTAAGGGA
Organism: Crocinitomicaceae bacterium; assembly: GCA_023253775.1. GTDB lineage: Bacteria > Bacteroidota > Bacteroidia > Flavobacteriales_D > Crocinitomicaceae > M0103. Next base: position 15,652 of record JALRFI010000053.1, on the reverse strand, counting down.
ATCAGAATAGGATCCTCCCCATGGGGTATAAGCAACATCAAAAGTCAATTCAAGAACTGACTGGGAGGTGGCATCGAAGATGAAGCTCAGGTCATCATCTGTTCCTTGAGAATCGATATCGTAATTGCGGAACAAAGCACTCATTGAAGAATTGCCAAAACCTCCCGCATTATTTGTAACTTCCCATTGCCCATTTTCATCCCAATTTTTCATCAACCATCCATCTGGAAGGAAGGTCCCTTGAAAGTCTTCATTGATAATTGTTGGAGAGACATAATTATTTACAGTTACTTGAATTGTATCACTGTCCTGAAGTCCATTTCCATCCGTAATCGTTAATATGGCTTGATGTGTGCCTGCAGGGAAATATACGACAGGGTTTCTTGTTGTGGAATTAGATGGTGCTCCTGTAGGGAAGGACCATGACCATGAAGCATCAGTATGGTTTAGAAATGAGTGATCCTCAAAATAGAATGAATCGGCTTCACATATCACGGTCTGTGAAAATTTGTCAACGTTAATTCTTGCGATTGGATGATCGGGAACTTCATTCAGATCACTTTCCCAAAGACCTTTTCCGTAGCTGGCCATTCGGACCTTTCCGTCACGGTAGAATGGCTTCAAGATATTTGTGTTGATGTATTCGGGTAACCCAAGATCGTCAATGCTCCAAGAGCCGGTTTGGTCCCGGTAGTACATCGTGTTACCTGTTCCCGCATACAAAGCGCCATTTGTACCTGCGATATAAAGCAAGGAGTGAATGCTTTCACTGTTCATGATTGAGCTGGTGATGTTTGTCCAGCTAGAACCACCGTCATTTGTTACATAGACTTTTTGTCCGTTCGCCCCACTCGCATAGGCCATATACAATTCATTTTCATTTTCAGGATTGATGGATAAGAGGATCTTTCGGCTATTACCTGCTGGTAGGGAAAGCTCGTCCCATGTCACACCACCATTTGTTGTCTTCCAGAGCTTTCCGATGCTTCCTGAGGCAGGTTGTTGGGTGACGTAGATGACATCAGGATTTGAACTTGATATCTCGATGTACTTGACTTTGTCTTGTGCAGAAGTTCCGAATGTATATACTTCATTGAATGATCCCCCTCCATCTATAGTTTTCCAGATCTTATGATCTTTACCCAGAAAAGCAATGTTGTAGCAATTTGGATGAAATTCCATTTCGCTGGATTCAGCACTCCAGTAGCTTTCATTTGGACTTAGTCCAATACTGAAATTGCTCACAGGATCACTAATAATCAAAGGAAGGATCTTTCCTCCAATATCAGAAAAATACGTCTTTCGGTTGATTCCCGTATTCACATAACCTGTTGGTGCTTCACCACCTCCCAATTGTCTGAAGTTTCCATTTCCATAGTTTTCATGATAAGCGAGATTGCCATTGTGATACAATCCTCCAACAAGAACATCTTCATTCCAACCGGAACCAAATCCCCAGTAATCTGAAGCATGGACCCCATCCATTTTAAAGGTAGGGTTTGTAGTGAAAAAATCAGATGAACGATAGATCCCACCATCAGTAGTAATCCATGCTTCATTATTGAAAGATCTGAAATCCTGCATATCAACATGCATACTCAATGGACCACCAACATAGCCAGCAACTGAAGAGAAAGTGTTTCCTCCGTCATCGGATCTATACAAGTTCAATCCACCAATAAGAATCCTGTCCGCATTCGCAGGATCCGCCATGATTGCACAATTGTAGAAACCCTGGTGATATGTCCATCCAGGATTGCCATATGCCAGATTCATATGTGTATCAGTGTATGGTCCTCCATCAGGTCCATTTGGAAGCATCCAGCTGATTCCTCCGTCATTACTGCGGTAAACTCCGATGTAGCCAAAGTCATCTGCTTTTGATTGACCGATCAGGTAGGCATATACTCTTGATGGATCAGACGGACTAACAGCAATTCTTGCCCCTCCGTCCAGTCTGTTCGGATCTGTAGAATTATACCACCCTGAACTCTGGATTGCCCACGTTGCTCCATTATCTGTGGAAATATAGAATTCAGCTTTGATCAATGTTGGGTTATTTCTCACTAGGAATAAGGTGCCTGATCCATCCGTCTTTGCCTTAATGTCATACGATTTGTTGGTGAATAAATTTGTCCAGCTCGTCCCTCCATTAGTTGATCGGTAAAGTCCTTTGCCAGTGGCAGCAAAAACGATCGAAGGATCATTCGGGAAAACCAGAATTTCATTCACATCCAGACTAGTTTGTGAAAGGGTGTTTGTCCAGGTTAGACCTCCATCCTGACTTCTGAATATTCCAAGGTCACCGCCAGCAAAAATCGTATTCTGATCAGTAGGATGACATTCAACTGCAGTTACTCCTCCACCAAAATTCATTGTCATCGAAATTGTTACCCAGGAATTTCCGCCATCGGTACTTTTATACACTTCGCCAGGTTCTGTACCGCAATAAAGTACATTAGGTGAGGACTCACATCTGTCTAATGAATAGATATTTGATTGTTTAGATCCCTGCTGATTTCCTTGACTTTCAACGTGTAAAGGTCCTAAAACTGACCAGTTCGAAGATTTAATTCCCGATGAAGATGGTTTTTTGAAAACAAGTTGTTGACCGACAAAACCTTGATCATTAATCTGATCAGCGATCGATCTTCTCCATCTTTTGTAATATTGGGTGTGGTAGGATTTAACGAACAGATGCTCTCTGTAGTGATTTTCGTATAGTCGATCTACTTCCCAAACATTCGGATCCTCTGAATACATGAGTTGAGCCCATTCGGGTAACGTTTCTATTTCCTTCGTAGAAGGTTTAAGATCATATTGAGCACTCAGATAAAGGCTTGAATTCAAAAGGACAAGAAGGAGTAAATATTTTACCATTGGATTTGTTTTTCTCAAATCTATTAATTCAAAATCAATTTTTCGTTTGTTTCGACTCAACATTATTGAATAGCTAGCCATATATTTGAGGTATGAACAGATTTATAATTTTAATTCTATTTTTTGCACCATGTTTCTTATGGTCTCAGGAAATTGCATTTTCAAATCATCGAGCAGATGTGATCGAATATGAGCTGAATATCACATTTGGCAAAGAGCTTCAGGAAGGAATAGATGTCGTTGAAAAGATCTTTATTGGTGACTGGGAAAACAGAGATTCGCTTGTATTTGACCTCCAATCAAAGAGAACACTTCATGGAAGAGGAATGCATGTCTCAGAGGTTACAAGCAAATTTGGATCGTTGAATTTTACTCAGCAAGCAGAGCATTTATTGATCACCGGATTTAAAGAAAACGAGTTGTATGAATTCGTAGAGATAAAATTCAATGGTAAACCTGAAGATGGACTTGTGATCGGTAATAACCGATTTGGGGCACCGACCGCATTTGGTGATAATTGGCCTAATCGGGCTCATCAGTGGTTTGTTTGCAATGATTATCCTTCAGACAAAGCGTTGATCCATTACGTGGTTAATGTTCCTGAGCAATACGAAGTGATTGCGAATGGTCATAAGATCCGTGTATCCCTTGAGAATGGGAGGAAAGAATTTGAGTACAGAACCCATTATGTACTCCCTACAAAAGTAATGGTGATCGGTGTGGCGGATTTCTCCATAAAGAATTATAACTCAACAGAAAGCGGAATTCCCGTAAGCGCTTGGGTATATCCCGAAAATGAGAAAGAAGGATTTTACGATATGGAACTGGCTGTCTCAATTCTTGAATGGTTTGAAAAGAAGGTTGGTGAATATCCATATGACAAATTAGCGAATGTCCAATCAACAACACGATTTGGAGGAATGGAGAATGCTTCTTGCATTTTTTATGATGAAAAGGCCATCGATGGAAAACGGAGTATGGAAGCGCTCTTAGCCCATGAAATAGCCCACCAGTGGTTCGGAAACAGTGCTTCAGAAAAGGACTTCAGTCACATTTGGTTGAGTGAAGGATTTGCCACCTTCATGACGAATATGTATATCCTTGAGACAAAAGGGGAACATGCTTTTTACAAGCAATTGGATAAGGATCGAATGAAAATTATTGCATTGAACAAAAGAGATCCACGTCCGGTAATCGACGATACTGCGGACCTTATGAGCTTGCTAAATGCTAATTCATATCAGAAAGGAGGTTGGATACTGAACATGCTTAAACATGAAATAGGTGAGGAGCTTTTCTGGGAAGTAGTAAGACGATATTATGATCAGTTTAGCTTTAGCAATGCAACATCTGATGATTTTATTGAAGTTGCTCAGGAAGTTTCAGGAAAAAATCTATCGCAGTTTTTTGAGCAATGGCTTACTTTTCCCTCAATTCCGAAGCTCGATATTCAAGTCAAAAAACGGGGTAAAGGCGCATATGTCAAAATTTACGATAAGGGACAATTCAATTTCAGTTATAATTTAGAGATTGATTTTATTCTTTCAGACGATTCTGTTGTTACTGAAACTTTCAAAATGGACAAGCCAATCACATTTCAAAAAATATCGTTTAATAGTAGAGTTCATCACTGGGAGATCGATGCTCGACATAAGATCTTATTTGAAAAATATTAGAGTCATTTGATCATTTATATCAGAAAATTAAATTAGATTAGTCCTTGTCTAAACTTAATGCTATGAGAAAACAACTACTACTGTTTTTGGCAGTTATTACTGCCGGATCGCTCTCTGCTCAATGTGATATTCTGCATGTGTCAACTTCCGGTACCTCTGCGGGAACAGGTGAAGCGACTGATCCAATGGATCTTGTTACAGCGTTCAATATGGTTCCAGTAGGTGGGACCATCAGAATTGCGACAGGAACATACGATATCTCAACTCCACTTTCTATTCAGAATGATAACATTGTCATCGAAGGAGGGTTTCTTGCAACACAAAACTGGGACAAAACCAGTCTTGCAGGTGCAACAACCATAAATAGACTTGCTGTGAATGCAGAAGGAAGCACCAATGCGGAAAGACTTGTTGCTATCTATGGCAATGGTCAATCTGGTTTCAGACTTCAAGACATTACGATAAATGTTCCTAATGCATACAATCCTGGTATGAGTCTTTACGGTCTTCATTTGACTTCATGTGATGGGTATAGTTTGGTTAGAACCAGGGTTTTAGTTGGAAATGCCGGAGCAGGTTCAAATGGAATAAACGGTTCAGTGGGTGCTGCGGGGCAAAATGGTACAATGGGCGGTAGTGGAAGCTGCGATGGAAATTATACTTGTTGTTTTGGTTCAGAATCTGCTCCTGGTGGAAATGGTGGAGCTGGAGGAGCTGGAGGTGGAGGAACTGCAGCTGGTGCTACCAATTCTTCTACAACACCTTCCAATCCTGGATCAACCGGAACTGGCCGTAATGGCGGCGGCGGTGGTGCCGGTGGAAAAGGAGGAGGTTTCTCAGGAGGAAACAACGCGGTTAATGGTAACAATGGAGGAGGTTCAGCTTCAGTAGGACTAAATACAAATGTTGGTGCAGCTGGTGCTTCAGCTGATCCAGGAGGTGATGGTTCCAATGGAACAAACGGTTCTCAAGGAGCAAATGGTACAAATGGTGCCAATGGCAGCGCAGGTTCTTTCGTTGGAGGATATTGGTTTCCAGGAACTCAGGGTGGAATTGGAACAGATGGTTCAGGTGGTCAGGGAGGTTCTGGCGGTGGCGGCGGTGGCCGTCAATCTTGTTCTGTTTGTGATGATGGACCAGGAAACGGTGGTTCTGGCGGTGGAGGCGGTGGCCAAGGTGGAACTGCAGGAACTGGAGGGTTCGGTGGTGGATCTGCCTTTTGTGTTCTTGCAGTTGATAATGGAGCCAATACAAATGTGATTCAATCTGAATTCACTGTTGGAAATGCAGGAGCCGGTGGAATTGGTGGTTCTGGAGGAGCTGGAGGAGTTGGAGGTACTGGTGCTGCAAGAAGAACAACATGTAGCTCAGAAATTGGCGAAGGTGGAGCCGGAGGAAATGGAGGAAATGGCGGTGTTGGAGGTGCTGGAGGGAACGGTTCAGCTGGTATATCATACAGCATTTTTGTTGAATCAGGCTCACCATTCTCAACTACGGATGATGCGGTTTCATTAACAATTCAGCCAGAGATTATTGCGAAATTGACTCAATGTTCAAATACACAGATTCTTGTTCAGGATATGACCTTGTCCGCTGGTTCAGGTGTAGCTGACTGGACATTCGGTGCTGGAGGTTCATCTTCAAGTCCGACAGACAACCCAGTTAGTGTTTCGTACTCGAATATTGGATTTAATGACATCTCAAATGGAACTGAGAATTACATCGGATTCATCAATTTCACTTGTGAAGGTTATGTAATAAACCAAACTGAAACAATTTGTGAAGGCCAGTCAGTAACTGTTGGTACATCAGTATATACTACAACTGGATCATACACAGACATACTGACTTCAGTTTCAGGATGTGATAGTACAGTGAATTTGAACTTGACGGTTAACTCGGTCGATAATACGCTCTCTGTTTCAGGTATAACATTGACTGCAACACAAACTGGAGCAACCTATCAGTGGATCGACTGTGATAATGGAAATGCCATCATCCCTGGTGCAACATCGCAAAGTTACACTGCTTCAGCAAATGGAAATTATGCAGTGATCGTTACTATAAATGGTTGTTCAGAGACTTCAGATTGTCGATTGATTAACTCTGTGAGCTTAGATGATAAGTCTGAGTTTATTAACTGCAATGTTTTCCCTAATCCATCAAATGGAATATTCACGGTTGAATTAGGAGATCTATACAGCAAAGTTCAGGTTGAATTGACAGATGTTGCAGGTAAGAAAGTATTCAAGAAGAATTATTCGAATGTGTCTCAAATCGACTATAATTTAAAACTTGAGGGTGGTGTATATTACCTGAAGTTAAATTATCTAGATGATAAGATGAGTGTATTAAGAATTGTGATCGAATAATTCAATCGACCATTTAAATATTGAAAAGCGGGATCATTTGATTCCGCTTTTTTAATTCTCGAATTGTTGAAAGGAATCAGTTTTATCGATTTGGAATTGCATCTTTCGCTACTTATTTGATATTTTCTTTCTTCCGAAAATGTGCGGACTTTATAAAATAAAATGGTCATAGTGCTAAGAATGGAAATTCAATTTTCTTAAGAATGAATTTCGGATCCAAGATTGACTTTCTTCGGTAGAATTCGATAAATACTTATTTTTATAAAGCAGACATCGAAAAAGTGATTCCTTGATCAACAGCCCATTGGGATCTCAAATGAAATTATTCGTTCTGTTTTTGAATTGTCAGAATGTGTGATCTCTATTTTCAGGAAGATTCTACTTTGCCCAATTCCTAATGGATATTGTTGTACAGATTTTGCTTGTCGAGCTATAGCGCTCCATTCCTTACCACAGTAATCTTTGATGTAGGTTAGAAGCTCCTTCATATCCACTTTCACGAATTTCTCTCTGTCCGCACTTGAAAATTCTATGGTTTTTAATCGATTTCCATTGTTCTTTAATTCCTGATAATGACTATCGAAATGTTTCCATTCTGTCAGGTCGCAATGTGGTCCTTCATTCATTACGGTAATACTGTTTTCGTAGCGTTGAAAGAACTTTAGCTTTACGTTGTCCTTTGATTTGATCTGAAGCGTTCTGTTTTCAATGGTTTCACCCAGCTCAAGATAGATGCGACAGGTGTCGCTGTCTATCCCGCCCAAATTTCCTTCATTCCAGATGTACAGTGAATCAAAAAAGATTTCCAATTCAGGGAAAGTGATCTTCACTGAAGGATCTTCCACTAAGATGCGCCAAGTCGTGTCCTTCTGTGGACCAGGATTTACCTTGGTCGTATCCTCAAAATTGACCTTTGAGAGGTCGTTTTGTTCGTTCTTGGAATTCGATCGATCACAAGCAACAAGTGTCAACGCAACTGCAAGAATTCCTAAATACAGACGCTTTATTGTTTTCATCTTTTGATCACTTTAAAATGCTGGAAAGAATCAGATTGATTCACACGTAAAAAATACACTCCCGGAGTTAACGTTTCTGTGTCGATCATACCCGCTGTATTCCCGTTTAATACTGTTTTACCACTCATTTCGATCAAAGCGTATTCAAGATTCGCTCCAAAAGATGAAATGGTCAATTCATCCGTAAATGGGTTTGGGTAAATTTCAATCTTTTCTTTTGCAATTTGGTCTGTTGAAAGGAAAGCATTATTCCCGGGTAATTCGATCGATGAAGGGTAATTCTGATCATGGTATAAATTGATCTGGGCTACATTCCCAGTACCTGTGGTGTACATTGTTCCACCATCCTGTAAATTCACATTCCAACGGATCGAGCTGTTAGCACCGATGAGAACTTTGATCTTATGTCCAGACTTCCAGGTATAATTCGTATTAGGAAGCTCCACCGTAACGTTGTAGATCGTTCCCGGTGTCATGAACTCCTCGTTTGCTTCTGTATATCCATTTCTGAAACGAACGCGCTTAATTCCGTCCGTGATGAGCATATTTCTACCATCGGGATATTCATCCACCAAACGAACGACGATGTCACAGTCGGGCTGATCACTGCTGATAAACAAATCTGCATTTACTTTGCCTGATATAGAAGCATCCTGATCAAGCGTATTTGTGCTGAATGTCAAAATATCTGGTCTTGTTTCCAACGAAGACTGATCGTATGGACCTTGATCGAGATTCGGGTGTAATGTAGCCCCACCAATGGTTGGGGAAGGATTGGATGGATCTGATGTAAGCGACGAATACATCCAGCTTGTTGAACCAGATAAGGTTTGGTTATTTCCGAAGTAGAGTGGGTCAGAGTTAGTAATTCCGATTCCTGCAGCATTCGTTGAATTCCATAAATCCTTACCTGTTTCGTAAAAAGTAATTTTCGGAGTTGATAGCCAGTTGTTCGTGCTATCCAGGAGGTAATAATTGAAGAAATCCCAGGCCATAGTATCACTGATGAATTCAGCATTAGGATAATTCAGTTCTCCCTGAACTGAGCTTCCTACATAGGCAGCCCCAGTTCCTCCATGAACCCACGGTCCGACAAGTAGCCATTGCTTGTCTCTCACAGGAAGATCTGCTCCGTTCCTAGTAGAAGTATACCAATCGACCATTTTGTCGATGTTATGATCATACCATCCACCTATCTGAAGTGTTGGGATCTTCACATTAGAGGGTGCATTGGATTGAAGTTCAGCAAGCGCCCATGTACTGCTATAATAAACATTCGCCATGATCACTGGCGAAAGGCCATATCCAAGGGCATCAAGTGTTTCGAGTCTGGCTTCTTCCAGCACTCCTCCGTAAAAGTAATCTTCATAATGAAAAACTGGATGGGCAACTTGAGGCACAGCACAGGTATGATTGGGGTGATTTTCTTTCATCAAGTCGTATTGGATCTTTCCCAGGGCAGAAGGTCCCCATGTTCCTATGCGGTTTTTGTGCCAGGTTTGTGCCACGATCCACTCGCATACGTCATAAGCATCTTCGCCTCTCGTAAAATTTGAAAGATCTGCACCACTCGAGCCATAGAATCCTCTCCAATCCACGATCACCCATACGAAAGGTTGTGTATCCACATTTTGTCCAATACCTAAAGGCAATGACCATTGAAATGAATTCTTGTTGTATGGCGTTTGGATTAGGATGACTTCTGCTTCTGTTACTCCAGTAGGAATATAAACATCTGCTGAAAGGAATTCACCATCCCTCATTGGTATCAGTATATCATTTAGGGTTGGAGTCATTTGTAATTGACCTTTACCTATGAATGAGAGGCAGATCAAACTCACGAGTGCAGTTATTCTCATTGTCATCAGTTTTTGTAAAGTTATTGAGTTAAAGTAGGTTAAAATAAATGAAAGATGACATGATCTCTTTTAATAAGATGACTTACCTGATCAATTATTTCGGGATATTTAAATGGAATTACTGAACTAAATAATTACTAAAGGGATAAAATGAATAATCTAAATTTCAGGGGGAACCTTTGATCAAGGAAGATCAAACTTTACGTCCACTCTCCGATTCATCTGTCTGTCTTGTGATGTTTTTTCGGGAAAAACCAATGGTTCTAAATTGGACTTACCAACAAATGATATACGACTCCTTTCAATGCCACCATTGATCACACTTTTATACACATCTTTTGCTCTGGCTTTTGAGATTCTCATATTGTTGCCACAGCATACATGTCCTCGAATTGTTGCATGTATCCCAGGATTTTCTTTAAGGAATTCAATTAGTTTTTTAATCTCCTTGTCACTACCAGCTGTCATTTTAGCTGTTCCTTCAATGAACTGAATGTCCAATACAAATGGTTTTTCGGATTTAAGACTATTCGTGTATGAAGCTTCGTCAACTAAATTTTGTTTGACCTCAACAATTGGATCCTTTAAAAGGACTTTCAAAGCAATGGAATCAATTTCATTATGTTCAACTTTCGCTTTACCGTCCTCTGAAGAAGTAATGTCATTGGTCTCATTTCCAAGAGTTATATCGTAGATAATATCAACCCTTCTCCAGTTTAGTGCAGATGGAAGGGGGTAAGGTCTTTCAAGCGCATAGGCATTCATTTTTATGCCACTTGTATTCGTTAGTCGTGAAGTAAAATAATCCAACCTCTCAGCTGCGAGAGTATCATTTGAAGTGACAGTACCTGTGGAATCCGTAAATGCATTTATTTCAATGATCTTAGCCATTCCCATATTGATAGATCGATTGAACTCATCAAATTGTTTTTGAGAATAGATCGTTGGTTTCGATTTATTTGTAAAGAAGTAAAACGATTTGATTTTTGTCTGACCAAATAGGTTAGTACTTAAAGTAAGAAGTATTAATATGTTGAAAAATAGCTTCACAGCACCCTTTAATACGACCATGAGTCAAATAAGGTTGCAATTCAACAAAAAAAATGCCCGAACAAAGCGTTCGGGCACAATTATATTAAGGATTCAGATTACTTGAAGCTATCGTAATCTAATTTACCATTCACTTCAATTGAAGTCACTTTTCCTGCAAATCCAACTTCACCCATTGAAATGTTTTTTGCATGAGCAAACTTAATTCCGTTAACATCCTTGTAATCAGAATAAGTGACAACTGTCTCAACAGTCTCACCATCATTTTCACTGATAGAGTAGGTCTTCATTTTCATGAAATCGGAAGTCGAATAATACTCGAACGTTTCCGTCTCTCCATCATTCAATTTAAGAACGTACATTTTTACTCCGTTCTGTTCTTCGATTCCCATCAGCTCATAGTTCATTCCTGAGGTTTTGTAGTTCATTTCAGGGATCAATCCAGAAGCTTTTTTCTTGGCAGCAATTTCTTCAGCTGTCATTTCCTTTTTACCGGTTTGCATGCTCGTCATCGCACCTGTCTCTCCGTCAAAGTATGATTTCTGGAAAACCATTCCTTGTCCTTCCAATTTCGATCCTTCCTTATTCGGAGCCACCCATACATTAGTTGACTTTAGAGGGAATGGAACTTGCGCCATTGAAAGTTCAGTCGTTTCACTGTAAGACTTGATCTTTTTCATTTTCTTCGCAACTTCCTTCATTGATTTGCTATTGGTTGTAGCAAGGATATATTTCTCGATCAATTCATCTGCAGTGATATCTGCTTTTGCCATATCTTTTGCAGGATCTCCAAAAGCATCAAGAATCTCGATCTTACCATCCGAATCAAAAACTTTCAGTTTCTCAAGAATTTCCTCGTTACCTACAACAACAATGTTGCAATTCTTTGCAGTGAAGTACTTTTGTGACACATCAAGTACATCATCTTTTGTGATAGCTTCAAGACGCTTTAAATAAGTCTGGTAGTAATCCTTAGGAAGATCATTTTTAATGATATTGAATGCAAAACGAGCAACGGTAGAAGGTCTTTCCAGTGAACGGGCAAATGATCCAGCCATTGAGCTTTTCGTCAGACTTAATTCATCATCCTCAACAAGGCTTGCAGTAATTCTATCCAATTCATACAGCATCTGTGTAATAGCGGAATCAGTCACATCATTTCTGAAGTTTCCACCCATAGACATCCATGAACCATTTTCAGTAATGTTAGTTGAAGAGTAACATCCGTATGTATATGCTTTGTCTTCTCTTAGGTTCTGCATCAAGCGAGTACCAAAACCACCACCACCTAAAATACCATTCAATACAGTAAGGGCAAGTTGATCATTATCTCCAGTACGGATCTTCATAGGGAATGAGATATAAACCACACTTTGAACAGCACCTGGCTTTTTAACGAAGATCACTCGATTACCTTTGTTAAAGTTCCCGTCACCCGCAGCATTGATATAAGCTTCTCCACCTTTCCAGCTTCCGAAATACTTGTTCACTACTTCAGTTGCTTTCTCTTTAGTAATGTCACCTACAATAACAAGGTAACTTCCTTTCGGAGTAAATGTGCTTCTATAATAAGATTCAACATCCGCTCTCGTAATGTTCCCTAAAGTCGCTTCAGTCATTACACCACCAAATGGATGATTTGGGAAGTTTACTTTTACTTCTGCATTTCTGGCCATTGCTGAAGGATCAGACTTCGCAGCCATCAAACCTGATTCATTTTGCTTCTTAATTCTGTCAAATTCAGACTGAGGGAAGTTGGCATTCAAAAGAACATCAGACATCAACTCAAGACCTTTGTCCATGTGCTTTGTAAGACAGGACATTGAAATGGAAGTAGAGCTAGCGCCTAATGAAGCACCGATGTAATCCATTTCATTATCCAATTGATCTTTTGAACGGTTTGAAGTCCCTGAAAGAATCAGCTCGCCAGCCATATCAGATAAACCAGCTTTGTTTCCCTCGACTCGTGGATCAGAACCCGTAAAAATGTCAAATGAGACCTTTGGCAATTTGTGATTTTCAGAAAGGATTACAGTAATACCATTGGAAGTTGTAAAAACTTCTGAATCTTTAATGTTTATGTTTGGAGCGTTCCCCGGTTGAGGGCGAACAGATCTGTCTAGCTGAGCGCTTCCCAGCACTGGCAGAATTAATCCGATAAATAGAAATATCTTTTTCATGTCTCAGCTTATTTATTTTCTTCTTTTGGTAAATAGTGCAGGATTACACGCGCATCCTGTGTGAAATATTTCTGTGCAACACGCTGGATATCTTCACGAGTAACTTTCATGTACTTCTCTAATTGCGTATTTACACGATTTGCGGAACCAAAGTAAACATGGCTGTCGGCAAGATTTTCAGCTATTCCTGCAACAGAAGAATTTGAGCTGATGAAATCATTTTCGATCTTGTTTCTAATCTTTTCAAACTCTTCTTGAGAAATCAATTCTTTTTTCATCAAGTCGATCTGCTCATCAAACTCTTTTTGAATGTCATCAAGGCTGTTGCCTGCAGATGCGATTGCGGCAAAGATTCCTACACCAGCATCTTCAAGACCATAGTTAAATGAGAAAGCGAATGTTGCCATTTGCTTTTTCTCCACGATCGTTTTATTGATTCGTGATGACGAACCTCCAGACAAAACTTCGTTCATGAAGTCAAGTGCGTAAGAATCTTCGTTCGTTTGTGAAGGAAATTTATATCCCATAAAGATCGCTGGTAATTGAATGTTATCATATATCACATCCTTTTTTACGCCAGTCAATTTTTCGGTGTCTTTTGCTGGACGAGGAATTTCGATTGGTTTTGCAGAAAGGGAAGAAATCAGCTTCTTTGCTTCCGGAGATTTTGATTTCATGAAATCGTTTGAATCGAACTTAGACTTGTCAACTCCATATCTCGCAGAGAAATCGGTATCAGAAAGATTCTCAAAGTCTCTGAATAAAGTTATTGCCTGTCCTTTGGGCATTGAAGCAAAATATTTATCGATCCATTTTTTTGTTTGCTCGATATCAAGATCACCCGCGATTGATAAAGTTGCATTAGCTGGAACGTAGAAGGTTTTGTAGAAATTTACATAATCTTCTTCCTGAGCTGCATCAAGGTGCTCCATACTTCCGATTGGTGCCCAATTGTATGGGTGAGCAGTGAACATTCTAGCAAACATTTCAGTGAAGAAAGATCCATAAGGTTGATTGTCAACTCGCTGTCTTTTTTCTTCCTTAACTACACTTCTTTGCGTTTCAATTCCTGTATTATCAACTTTTGCATGAAGCATTCTCTCTGATTCCAACCAAAGTCCAAGCTCAAGTTGATTTGATGGAAGGATTTCATAATAATAGGTTCTGTCTTGGGAAGTGTTGGCATTCAACATACCACCATTTTTTTCTACAAGCTCAGAATATTCTCCTCTGCCAATATTTGCAGATCCTTCAAATAAAAGGTGTTCGAAGAAGTGTGCGAATCCTGTTCGCTCTGTATTTTCATTCTTTGATCCTACGTGATACAGCACAGAAACTGCAACAATAGGTGTAGATCTTTCCTGATGCAGAATCACGTGGATTCCGTTCGGAAGATCATATTCTACAAATTCGATCTTTCGTTGCGAATTTGCTGCCAGCGCGCCTACGATAAATAGTCCGCTTAAAATGATTTTTCTCATGTACTAACAAATTTGATAGATTACAAAGAAAGTATCTTTTTTAGAATTGGTATGTGTGATATGATAATCGGTAGGCTATTTTGACCAGTGGTTGATTTTCAGGAAAAAATGGTTCGGATTTTGCTTAAATTTGATCATGCTTAGAAAAATCGTATTCTTCGCCCTGATGTTTATTTCGGGGTTTCTCTCAGCTCAGCGAGTGATACCGTTTGAAGATTTCAACAATTATTTTAGATCTTTTGAAAATGGAACGTTTAGACAACTAGAGTTTCAGAGAATTAAAGAATTCAAGGCCGGCGATGAGTTTGTGGCTTATATTGATAATAGAGGAAATCTAAGGGTTTACAATGGTGTTGAACGTCAGGATATTTCTAACATGAATGTCAATTACGAGGTATCTGACCACCTGATGGCCTATAGTATTGGGCCAACGTTGAATTTGTGGGATGAAGGTAAGCTAAGAACCTTGACCTATTTTGCCCAGGATTTCGCAGTGAGAGACAGTATAGTAGTTTTTGAAGACACCAGGTTCAAGACCGTTTGTGTCTATTATAATAAAGAGATCAAACAGTTCCTGCAGCTTACAGGTGATGTTTCCATGCCCCAAGCCATTGGAGATAATATCGTAGCGTTTAAGGATAATGGAAATTACTTCAAGATCTTGTACAGAGGAGAAGTATTTGAATTGGGTGTTTGGAATGGAACGATCGATTTTCAGGCTGGGTGTGATATTCTTTGCTTCAATGATCCGACGACAAGAACTTTTGCTGTTTTTGACAAAGGTCAGTTCTTGGATGTCGAGCAATTCTGGATCAAAAAATACAAGGCCGGAAGAGGTTTTATCGTCTATGAAGATCTTGGTGGAAACCTGATGTACTACAAAGATGGTGAGAAGCACCAACTGTCAAACTTTGGAGCGGGAAGTTGGGACGTTAGAGATGATATAGTTTACTGGACAGAAAACACCTTTGCTTATGCGCTTCAGAACGGGAAGAAAGTACAGCTCGGAAATGTGATACCGAAAGATTACCTCATCAAGAACAATGTGATAGCTTATCGAAATGTGATGGGTGGTGTAAGCGCATTGATTGATGGTGAGATTGTCGAATTGACCAATCAGATGGATGCAGAATACGAG
>JALRFI010000022.1 GCA_023253775.1 Crocinitomicaceae bacterium | reverse complement strand
CTCTTTCGAGTATTTTAGTGCCAATTCATAAGCTCCAGAAGCAATACCTAAGGCTTGAGCCGCAATACCAATTCTTCCTCCAGAAAGGGTTTTCATAGCAAACTTAAATCCAAATCCATCTTCACCAATTCTGTTCTCTTTTGGAACTTTAACATCATTAAAGATCAGTGTATGCGTATCACTTCCTCTGATACCCATTTTGTCTTCCTTCGCCCCAACTATAAAACCTTCCATTCCTCGCTCAATAATGAAAGCATTAATTCCTCTATGACCTGCAGCCCTATCGGTTTGAGCTATCACTAAATAAATAGAAGCACTAGAACCATTTGTAATCCAGTTTTTTGTTCCGTTCAATAAATAATAATCTCCCTTATCTATTGCCTCTGTTCTTTGAGACGTCGCATCTGAACCAGCTTCAGGTTCTGAGAGGCAAAATGCCCCGATCTTCTCCCCTTTCGCAAGTGGAACAAGGTATTTCTGCTTTTGCTCTTCAGTACCATATTTTTCCAATCCCCAACATACAAGGGAATTATTCACTGACATACAAACTGAAGTAGATGCATCAACCTTTGATATCTCTTCCATTGCCAAGACATATGAAATCGTATCCATTCCGCTACCACCATATTTTGGATCTACCATCATACCCATAAATCCAAGCTCCCCCAACTGTTTTATTTCCTCTTCAGGAAACTTCTGATCTCTGTCTCTTTCAATAACTCCTGACTTCAATATATTCTGAGCAAAATCCCTGGCAGCATCACGAACAGCAATGTGTTCTTCGGTTAATTCAAATATCATGTTGTTAAGTTTAATTCTCTTAATTGCAAATTTAACCGAATAATTCTAATTTCAATTTAGAATTGAACCCTATGAAAAGGTTAGAAATTATTGGACTCATGTCAGGAACTTCTCTTGATGGATTAGACGTAGCACACGTTATGTTTGATTTTACTAATCAAAAAGTTCGATTTGATATTCTGAATACCGGACATTACCCTTACGAAAAAGAATTAAAAACTGAGTTGGATAATGCTTTGAATCTAGGGCTAAGTGCAATAGAAGTATTGAACAAGGAGCTAGGGAATTTTTATGCTCAATGCGTCAATCATTTTATCGCAAAAAATAAAATTGATCATTCTAAAGTTGATGCTATTGCAAGTCATGGACAAACGATCCTACATCAGCCTGTAAACGGATATACGCTTCAAATCGGCTGTGGCACAACCCTCGCCGTAAAGACCAAAATAAAAGTAATCAATGACTTTAGAACTAAAGATATTATTCTTGGAGGACAAGGAGCTCCATTGGTTCCTATTGGTGATTTTGATCTTTTTGACGGAGAGGCCGATGCTTTTTTAAACATTGGAGGATTCTGCAATATAAGTTTCAAACCCAAGAATCAAGTTATTGCATTTGACATATGTCCGGGTAACCTCCCATTGAATCGGCTCGCCAACTCAAAAGGCGTTGAATACGATAAGAATGGTGAAATAGCCGAAAGTGGCGAGATAAACTTTTTCCTGCTTGATCTTTTGAATTCACTAGATTATTATTCACAAAATGGTCCAAAATCTCTTGGATTAGAGTGGCTTGAAGAATCCTTTTATCCCCTATTGAAATTTGACAAAGAAATTGAATCCAATTTACGCACTGTAACAGAACATATTGCAACTCAAATCAGCAGCGTGTTGCAAAAGAATGGAATTAAAAGAGTTTTGCTTAGTGGAGGCGGAACAAAAAACCAATTTCTTGTAAAACGTATTCAGTCATACTATGATGGCGAAATTATTCTTCCAAAAGAAGAACTCATTGACTACAAGGAAGCTTTAATTTTTGCATACATGGGCGCACTTTACCTCAAAAATAAACCGAATACAATTACTTCAGTCACAGGAGCTTCCAGAGCGTGTGTTTCAGGTGTCCTACACACTCCTTGATCAAATTTCATATTTCCTTCTAATCCAAAGAAAAATAATTGGAATAATTCAAGTCTAGTGAAAAATGAATCAATACATTTGTCCCATATAAACCATTGATTTTAGATAAAAAATGAAAGATCTTCTCTATAAATTCGAAAATAAAAGACCTGAAATAATTTTCGAATGGAAAGACGCAGAAACGGAAGCAGAGGGATGGGTAGTAATCAACTCATTAAGAGGAGGAGCAGCTGGTGGAGGAACCAGAATGAGACCGGGATTAGACAAAAGAGAAGTTGAATCTCTCGCTAAAACAATGGAAGTAAAATTTACTGTTGCTGGCCCTCCGATCGGAGGTGCAAAGTCAGGTATCAACTTCGATCCTAAAGACCCGAGAAAAGAAGGTGTACTTCGTCGATGGTATGCTGCAGTAACTCCGCTTTTAAAACATTATTATGGAACTGGAGGTGACCTAAATGTTGATGAGATCCATGAAGTTATTCCCATCACTGAAGATTGCGGAGTTTGGCACCCTCAGGAAGGTGTGTTTAATGGACATTTCCAACCAAGAGAGGCTCAAAAGATACACCGAATCGGACAGTTAAGACAAGGTGTTCTTAAAGCTATCGAATCTGAATCCTATTCACCAATGGTCAATCGTAAATATGTTGTGGCAGACATGATTACAGGTTTTGGTGTAGCTGAATCTGTAAAACACTACTACGACATCTGGGGAGGATCAGTCAAAGGAAAACGTGTTATCGTTCAAGGTTGGGGTAACGTAGGTTCTGCCGGTGCATATTACCTTGCTCAAGACGGTGCTATTATCGTTGGAATCATTGACCGAGTAGGTGGACTGATCAAGGAAGAAGGATTCTCAATAGAAGAAATCCGCGAATTATTCTTGAATAAAAACGGAAATGAATTGAACCACCCGTCAATGTTGTCTTTTGACGAGGTTAACAATAAGATCTGGGATGTAAAAGCTCAAGTCTTCATTCCTTGTGCTGCTTCCAGATTAATTACTGAAGATCAATTGAACAGAATGATCAATGCAGGAATGGAAGTCATTTCGGCTGGTGCAAATGTTCCTTTTGCGGACCCTGAGATTTTCTTTGGTCCAATCGCAGACAAAGCGGATCAATCGATCTCAATTATTCCAGACTTTATATCAAACTGTGGTATGGCAAGAGTTTTTGCCTACCTAATGAGTAACGACCTTAAAAACTTGACCGATGATGGCATCTTCCAGGATACCAGTGCTACGATCAAGAATGCGCTTATAAAAACCAATACAAAAAATCCTTCAAAAACTGGCCTTGCCAAGGCGGCCTTCGAAATTGCTTTGGAACAATTGGTTTAATTTTAACTTTCGCGCTTATGGAAGTTGTTGTTCTCGCTACATTCATCTTCGGATATGTAGCAATCACCCTTGAACACACATTAAAGTTGGATAAACTTATCCCTGCTTTGATGATGATGGCTGTCTGCTGGGCAACCATCGCACTCAACCTTGACTCGTTTGGTCAATGGTTAGATCCCCATTCCGGGAACTTAATGGATATTACTTCTATCAACCATGAAGGAAAGATCCATTTACTGGAAGGAACGTTGCTACACCATTTCGGTAAAACAGCAGAAATTCTGATTTTCCTGATGGGAGCCATGGCTATTGTCGAAATGATCGATCATTTCGATGGATTTAGTTCGATCAAAAAGACAATTCGAACAAATAGCAAAAGGAAACTGCTTTTTATAGTCTCTTTTCTTGCTTTTTTTCTGTCTGCGATCATTGACAATCTCACTACAACGATCATTCTTATCACGATTCTACGGAAAATCATTGCCGACAAGAACGACCGCATGTGGTATGCAGGCTTGATCATAATTGCTGCGAATGCGGGAGGCGCCTGGACTCCAATTGGAGACGTAACTACAACCATGCTTTGGATGGCTGGAAAAGTTACAACGGTAAAACTCACTGAATACCTTATATTACCGTCGTTGCTTTGTGTACTCGTACCTGTGATAATCGCATCCTTCCTTCCTGTCTTCAAAGGAACCATGGAAATTGATCATTCGGATGACAGTGATCAAAATAAATATGATGGATTAATGCTGATTCTTGGATTAGTTTTAATTATCGCGGTTCCTGTTTTTAAGTCAATTACGCATCTCCCCCCTTACGTCGGAATGATGCTGTCCTTATCGATCTTCGCAACAGTATCAGAGATCCTGTCTAATCGATCAATCTCATTCACCAATCCTGAAGCCGACGAGCACCACAAAGGACCTACAATGAAGGCCTTAAGTAAAATAGAGATCCCTTCGATTTTATTTTTCTTAGGAATTTTAATGACGGTAGCCTCAATGGAGTCTCTCGGATTGATCTTTAATTTTGGTCAACAAGTGAGCGCAGCAATTCCAGAGAGTGTCTTCGTTACACTTCTTGGATTGGCTTCTGCCGTCATCGATAACGTTCCTTTAGTTGCAGCCAGTATTGGTATGTTCAGAGAGGGTGTCGATGCCGAAGTTTGGCACTTTATTGCCTATGCAGCCGGTACAGGAGGCAGTATCCTAATCATAGGATCTGCAGCTGGAGTGGTTGCGATGGGAATGGAAAAGATCTCATTCTTCTGGTACTTAACCCGAATTTCAATTCTTGCACTTTTGGGCTATTTAGCCGGTATCGGAATGTTCCTATTGTTGGTATAAAGAATCTGTTGTTTATAACATCTTTCAAGTTATTCTTAATAATCAAGCAAAAAAATTAGTTTTGCTTGATTATTAAGAAAACTCAACCATGGAGATTTTTATTGTATCTATTTTTGTACTAGGATATACACTTATTACCCTCGAACATTCGTTAAAAGTTGATAAGTTAATTCCTGCCCTAATTATGATGGCTTTGGCTTGGGCTGGAATAGCTTTTGGACTTGATTCATTTGGAACTTGGTTCGACTCTGCTCACGGAAAATTAGTTGATGGATTTGCTAATTTACCTCTACACAGTTTAGGAGAGCATGACGAAGTAACTTACTCAGCTTCCAAGTCAGGTTGGTTGGAACATACACTCTTACATCACTTCGGAAAAACGTGTGAAATTTTAATTTTCCTTGTTGGCGCAATGACGATTGTGGAAATCACAGATCACTTCAATGGTTTTCAAACGATAAAAACATTCGTTAAGACAAACAGTAAGAAAACGTTGTTGTGGATTGTTTGTATACTCGGATTTATTTTGTCTGCTATTATTGACAACCTTACAGCGACAATTGTTTTAATTACGATTCTGAGAAAAATTGTTTCAGATAACAACCTTAGAATGTGGTATGCAGGTATGATCATCATTGCGGCAAATGCAGGAGGCGCATGGTCTCCAATAGGTGATGTTACCACAACAATGTTGTGGATGGGTAATAAGGTTACTGCAATGGAGTTGATCAAAAACTTATTACTTCCATCTTTTGTTTGCATGGCCTTACCTACTCTAATAGCAGGGTTTCTTCCAATTTTCAAAGGAAATATAGAAAGTGACGGAAATGAAGAAAAAAGAAGTAAGAATGGCCCATTTATGCTAGCCTTGGGATTAGGTATGATCGTTTTTGTTCCTGTCTTCAAAACAATTACTCATTTACCTCCTTATGTGGGAATGATGCTTTCCTTAGGTATTGTTTCATTAGTGGCGGAGATTTTGTCAAATAGAAAATTCTCATTAACTCAAGTTGAAGATCACGGGCATGTTCATGGACCTACGTTCAGAGCATTATCAAAAATTGAGATGCCTAGTATTTTATTCTTCTTAGGTATTTTAATGACAGTCGCTGCATTGGAATCACTCGGGTTGATCTTCACATTTGGTAAAGAAGTCAATGCAATGATTTCTGAAGATCTGTTTGTGACCTTATTAGGTGTAGGTTCAGCGATAATCGACAATGTTCCCTTGGTTGCAGCATCTATGGGTATGTTCCAGGAACCTATCGATTCAGAAGTTTGGCACTTTATCGCATACGCAGCCGGTACGGGAGGTAGTATGTTGATAATTGGTTCTGCTGCAGGTGTTGTAGCGATGGGAATGGAACGAATTTCTTTTTTCTGGTACCTAAGAAATATCACTCTATTAGCTACCATCGGATACATTGCCGGTGTTGGACTGATTCTTGTCTTGTAATAAATTGATCTAAATAACGTAATATCATTATGAGCTTATCATTTTTAATGCAAATTGCCGCGGGAGATGCTCCTGCATCAACTGGAGTCAAAGATGTTCCACTTTGGGATATTATCAGTGAATCCAATAAGGGTATGGGATTGTTTATCAATATTGTCCTACTAGTTATGCTTGGATATGCGATCTTTGTTTTCGTTGAAAGATTATTAGCGCTTCAGAAGGCATCAAAAGAAGAAAGAGGTTTTCTTGATAGAGTTAAAACAAGTCTTCAAGCTGGCAGAATAGATGAGGCAAGAACAATTTGCAACAGTTCAGATAGTCCAATCGCAAGAATGCTTGCAAAAGGAATATCACGAATTGGAAATGCCAAAAATGAAAGTATTGCTGCAACAATAGAAAACACAGGAAAATTTGAGATCCTTAGACTTGAGCAGCGGTTGAACTTCCTTGCTACGGCTGCTGGAGCTGCTCCAATGATCGGGTTCCTAGGTACAACTGTGGGTATGGTTGTTGTATTCATAGATCTACAAAATGCCACCTCGTTAGAGTTAAAGATTATTGCTCCGGGTATCATGACTGCAATGATTACCACAGTTGCTGGCTTGATTGTAGGTATTATTTCTTTTATGGGATACAATTTCCTTGTAGGCAAGATTGGCCGGGTAGTATATCAAATGGAAAATGCAGCCCTTGAATTCATGGATCTACTTAACTCACCTGGAAAATAAGAAAAGATGGATTTCAGTTCAAGAAATAAAATAAAAATAGAAGGCGGAATGGCTTCCATGACCGACCTTGTATTTCTTTTGCTGATTTTCTTTATCATCATGAGTTTGATGTCAAATAATCAAACTCCAATTGATCTTCCTAAGACGGATCAGGACATAAAGCCTGTTATCGATCCTGTTGAAGCTACAGTTATCGTAACCGAAGATAATCAGTATGTAGTGCTTCCTGGTGGATCAATGGAAGAACCGATGGAATTTGATGAAATAAAAGAATTAACAGCAAGTGCAGTAGAAAAATCTGGGAAAATGAAACTTAAGATTGCTGGACATCGTAATGCCAGCTATGAAGCAGTTTTCAATGTTTTAGCCTTATCTCAGGCAAATGCATGGGATCCAGTTCTTTCATACGATAAATAATAAAAATATGTCAACAGCTGTTCGCGCCATATCAGATAAAAAAGATGAGCAGATCGCATGGGTTAGTGCTGCTGTTTTATTGGTATTGCTTTTCGTTCTCTTTTGGATAGTAACGTTTGAAATGGCTGATCCGCCTCCAAAGGATTTCGTTATGAAGGCTGAAACGAACATGGAAGAGATTGATCTGAAAAATCTTAAAGTTGACATGGGGAATGCTGGTTCAGGTTCTCCGACAAATGACCCTGTGACAGAACCTAAGCCACAACAGGAACAAATTCTAGCGACCAATAAACCAAGTAAAACAACTACACATTCAGGGCATTCAACTAATACGAACAGCCAAACCACCTCAACAAATACTTCTTCAACAACTACGCAATCGAGTAATCCATTTGGTAGTGGGGGAAGCAACGGTACGAATGGGTCCGGAACTAGCCCATTTGGAAATGATACAGGTACCGGAGGAAATGGACCAGGTGGACCAGGTTCAGGTGAAGGGAGAACACGATTGAATGATCCCTCAGTTGACCATATTGTTACTGATGTTGATGTTACGATTTATCTGAAACTGACAATTAATGCAGATGGAGTAGTTGTTTCGGCAATTAGCACCTCAAAAACCACCACAACAGATCAAAGAATCATCAATCAGGTGATCGCTGCAGTTAAGAATCAGGTTAAATACAATAAAGCACCTGGCACAGGTTTGGTGACTCAATTCCTGACAGTTAAGATCAATGCACGCTGATCCTTATCATGAAACCATTACATGGCTTTTTAATCAGTTTCCATCCTATCAATTAATTGGAAGTAAAGCCTATAAGCCAACAATAGACAATACTAAAAAAATATTATCTCTGCTTGGTCACCCTGAAAAGGAACTAAAATTTCTTCACATTGCGGGCTCGAATGGTAAAGGCTCTGTTTCGGCTATGACAGCCTCAGTTTTAACCGAGGCAGGTTACAAGACCGGATTATTCACTTCACCACATATCTCGGACTTTAGGGAACGAATTAGAGTGAATGGCCAAATGATCAATAAAAAAGATGTGATCGACTTTTGCCTTAAAGTTCAATCCTATGACTTGGATTTTTCTCCCTCCTTTTTTGAAGTAACATTTGCCATGGCTCTTGAACACTTTAAAAATGAAGAGTGTGAATACTGTGTGATTGAAACTGGATTGGGAGGAAGGTTAGATGCTACTAACGTTATAAAACCTGAAATTTCAATAATTACCACAATTAGTATGGAACACACGGCTATACTCGGTGATACAATTGAGAAAATAGCTGCAGAAAAGGCAGGAATTATCAAATCTTCAATCCCTGTAATAATTGGTAAAAGAGATCCATCTACAGAAAGGGTATTCAGAAATGTCGCTGAAGAAATTGATGCACCTCTTTATTTTGCTAAAAATCTATTCAACGATCAATACACATTACCATTCCTAGGCGAATATCAAAAAGAGAATTTAAATACTGCTCTGAATATATTTTCAATTCTGCAACAGGAAAAGAAAATAAAGCCAATTAATCCACTGGAGATTCAAAAGGGTTTAAGCTCTATTAAAACAAATACAGGATTTTTTGGTCGAATGGAAATTATTTCGAACTCGCCATTAACCATTTTTGATGTCTCTCACGACAC
>JALRFI010000015.1 GCA_023253775.1 Crocinitomicaceae bacterium | reverse complement strand
AATGATGCAAATTTCATAGTCTACAATTTTGTTGATATGCTGTCTCATGCCAGGACAGAGATGGAAGTGATCAGGGAGCTCGCTGACGATGAAGCGGCATACAGATCCCTAACTGTATCATGGTTTGAACATTCTCCTTTGAACGATATTGTAAGGAAAATTGCAGAAAGTGGAGCTAAGTTGATCATTACCACGGATCATGGTACAGTAAAAGTTGGTAATCCTGTGAAGATCGTTGGGGAGAGAAATACAAATACCAACTTGAGGTATAAGGTTGGGCGAAATCTCAGCTATAATGAAAAGGAGGTCTTTGTTATCAAGGATCCATCGAGTTGCTTTTTACCGCAGTCAAAGATGAGTAGCGAATATGTTTTTGCCGGTGAGAACGATTTCTTTGTCTATCCGAATAATTACAACCACTTTGTAAATTACTATGGCAATACATTTCAGCATGGTGGGATCTCACTGGAAGAGGTTTTGATTCCTTATGTTGTATTGACGCGTAAATAGTTCATTGTATTTTTGTGTCAACATGACAGACCAGAGTTTTCACATTTCAGAACTTTCAGATCTTCCGAGAATTGCTCAACAGTTCGTTAATGAAATGAAAGGTAAAAAAGTGTTTGCTTTTGATGCTCCGATGGGGACAGGTAAGACCACTTTTATCAATAGCATTTTAAATGCTATGGGAATTGAGCAAACAGAAGGTTCACCGACCTATTCAATAGTGAATGTATATGATTCTCCAGCTTTCGGAAAGATCTATCATTTTGATGTTTACCGCTTGAAGAATGAACATGAAGCTCTTGATTTCGGTATGGAAGAGATGCTTTACGGTGGAGGGATATGTTTGATAGAGTGGCCTGAAAAAATTGAACAAATCTTACCAGATAACACTATTTGGGTGTATATTCGTAAAAACGAGGATAATACCAGAACTATTACTGTAAAGAATGATTACTGATCCGGAAATATTAAAGAAATTGATCCAGCAGGGAAGCTTACTTTCAAAAGAAGAAATGCTGGAAGTGTCGAGGAAAAAAGGACAATTATTCATAGGGATTCCAAAGGAGATTTCCTTTCAGGAAAGCCGTGTTGCGCTTGTTCCGGAAACCGTATCTCTTTTAGTCGCGAATGGGCATAGAGTGCTGATCGAAACGAAAGCGGGAGAGGGGGCAGCATTCAGTGACAATGAATACAGTGAAGCAGGAGCTGAGATCTGTTACGACAGAAAAGAAGTTTTCCAATGTGATATTATTTTCAAGGTGGCTCCTCCTTCAGAAGAAGAGGTTGAAATGATGCCTGGTAATCAAACGTTGATTTCTGCACTTCAACTTTCAATTCAGCCAAAAGTTATACTTCAGAAGTTAATGCAGAAGAAGGTGACAGCAGTGGCCTGGGATTATATCCGAGATGAGGAAGGAGTTTTCCCTGTTGTCAGAACGATGGGAGAGATTGCTGGAACCACCAGTATACTTGTGGCAGGAGAGCTTTTGAGCTCATTTAGTGAGGGCAAAGGTATAATGCTTGGTGGAATCGCTGGCGTTCAACCAACTGAAGTGGTTGTAATTGGTGCAGGAACAGTAGGTGAATTTGCAACCAGAGCAGCGTTGGGACTTGGAGCATCTGTTAAGGTATTTGATAATTCACTTTCAAAACTGCGAAGATTACAGAACGACATAGGTTCAAGAGTTTATACTTCAGTTGTACAGCCTAAGGTATTGGCAAAATCGCTGAAAAGAGCGGACGTTGTAATCGGAGCGTTAAGAGCACCATTAGGTAGAACTCCATGTGTGGTTACAGAGGAGATGGTTGAAGCTATGAAGACAGGTTCTGTGATGGTTGATGTCAGCATCGATCAGGGAGGATGTTTTGAAACTTCCAGAGTTACAAATCATCTTGAGCCAACATTTATAAAGCACGGCGTCATCCATTACTGTGTGCCTAACATTGCTTCCAGGGTTTCGAGAACAGCTTCATTTGCTCTATCAAATATATTTTCACCGATCCTTCTGGAAATGGGTGACCATGGTGGATGTAAGGAGCTTATCAAAAATGATTTCGGATTCAGGAGTGGAGTTTATATTTATAAAGGCACACTGACAAGTGAGGTGCTTGGAAAAGTATTTGATCTGAAATACAAGGATATCGAATTATTACTTCTGGCAATGTGATCTTTCTGTAAGATTCCTATTTTTTCATTTTGATTAAATAATATATCAAAATGGTAGCAGTCACAGAAAAAGTAATTGTGTAGACCCAGGACATCTTTATATTATCATCGGAAATAGACTGAAAAATTCCTTGAAATTGCAAACAAGACATTACTGTTAGTAGTAGGGTCATTAATAGGTCACTACGATCCTCTCTGGTTGATTTTCGGTCATCTAATATTTGTTGCAATTCTTCAATATTAGCATTTATTTTATCCTCCAAAATAAAATGATTGCGCTCAGTACTACAGAAGTCAAATATGGTCTTCTCAGTTTTGTAGTGAAACACATTGCTGATTACACCACTATTTAATGCGTTATCAGCAGTTTTTCTCATTTTTTGAAGAGTATCATTTGTCTCTAGATCAAAATCAATTGATTTTAAATTATTCAATGTTGATTCAAGATAAAAAGTGTTATTGTTAAGAACGGCATTTGGTATTAACAAATAGGGGCTAATACCAATGTTCTCGATTACAGCTTTAAACATTTCGTCTTCGTGGCATAAATTCATCATGACACCTCGATTGACGAAAAGTAGATATCCATTATCTCCTTTTAATAACTGAAGTGTGTCGACTACTTCATCAAACCCCATTCGATTGAAGTCAAAAATCCCCAAGGCAAAACCACAAAGTAAGTTCAAAAAACTTTGATACATTGGGTCATAATCATATTTATTATTTAATTCTAAATAAGCATTCTCCTTTCCTAACGAGCTATTCATTAGTTGATAGAACTCTTCCCAATCTAGTTCAATATTATTTTGATTCATTGTTATTTCAGCCGTATCAATTTGTAGGATCCCGGAACCTAATGAAATATCATTTTCTACATCTTGCCCACGTATGATTTTCTCAGACATTTTTAGTCCGAGGATTTCTGAGACGAATAATTCAAAACACAACGAATTCTTTACTTGTGGCGAATAAAACTTAATTTGTGTTTCTAGATTAGTGCGTTCTTGGCTACTGCCGAAGTAACTGGATAATTTAATTATTTCAAGTTCACTGAAATAGTCATCATCTTGATTCATTAGAACGATGCTCCAAACTGTGTTTTCGGAGTTACTGAAATCCGTTCTTGAAATTTGCAGTCTCGCTTTAATTATTTTTCGCTCATTACTTATTTCGTAAGATCGTCCCTCAGAATGAAAAGTGTAAGTTTCGGGGAAGTGAATTTCAATGTCATGTTTGAAGAGGTCTGGTTGGTATCTAGTGGTAAATGGCCGATCACGCTGAAAATGATACGAGAGTAAATCCGTTTCGTAAGAATGAAAATGTTCACAAGGATTTTTTACTAATGAATTTGATTCTATTAAAGAAAATTGAACGCAAATCGAAACGCGATTGAATTTAA
>JALRFI010000059.1 GCA_023253775.1 Crocinitomicaceae bacterium | reverse complement strand
TCTGGAGACCGTGCTAAAGCGAAGACATTATTGTCTCAAGCTAAAGGTGCTGGTTCAGAGGTTAGTTACAACATGGGAATCTGCCAGATCCAGGATGGAAATTATGCTGATGCAGTTTCAGCTTTTGGTTCTGAAGCATCTTTCAACAAGGCTCTAGCTCAAATGTTGAACGGTTCAGCTACTGATGCTGTGAAGACTTTAGATGCTTCTAAGGATAAAGAAACTGCACAAGGATACTACTTAAAGGCGGTTGCTGCAGCTCGTAACAACGATGTCAATGCAGTTGCAAGTAACTTGAAGTCTGCTATAGCTAAGGATGGTGGTCTAAAGGATAAAGCTGCTAAAGACAGAGAATTCCTGAAGTTTGCAGGTAACACCACATTTACAGGAGCGGTCAACTAAGAAAAATTTCTTACTAAATAGAAAGTCCTGACTTCGGTCGGGACTTTTTTTGTTCCATATTTTTCAATTGTTAATAAGCCAACCACTTAACTGATAAAGTATCTTTGACTGTGAAAAATAATCAAACTAATATAATACTTACTTAATCTCCTTTGGAGTAAAAAGACTTAACTTTACGTCAAAATTGAGCGGTTGAAATTCTTCGTCATAAATAAATTATTCATTGGATTAACAATATTTACACTTTTCTCTGGAAATGCTTTTGGACAAGTGTGGATAAACGAAATTCATTATGATAATTCAGGAACAGATGCTGGAGAGGGTGTTGAGTTGGCTGGTATCGCTGGTACAGATTTATCCTGTTTCGACATAATTCCATACAACGGAAATGGTGGTGTGACTTATACTCCTATAGGCAATCCATCAGGGATCATCACCGATCAGAATTGCGGATTTGGAACGATATGGATCCCAATTGCTGGATTGCAGAATGGTGCACCAGACGGATTAGTTCTTGTAAATACTTGCACAAATACAATAATTCAATTTTTATCCTATGAGGGCACATTCATTGCGACGAACGGAATTGCGAATGGAATGACTTCTACTGACATAGGAGTTTCACAAAATGGTGATGCCGTAGGAACATCAATCCAATTAATTGGCACAGGAACGAGCTACTCTGATTTCAATTGGACTTCAGGAGAAACAAATTCATATGGATCTGTGAATATTAATCAAAGTTTTTGTTCGGGCTCAAATTCAATTTCATTCAATTCACCTCCAGCCAATTCCTTCTCAATTAATTGTAATACCAGTAATTCTGCAACTATAGATTTTACTTCAACAGGAGTATTTAATTCTGGAAATATATACACAGTTGAATTATCAGATAACGTAGGTGACTTTTCCAATCCAATAGTGCTTGGTTCTTTAACTTCAACTTCAAATACTGGAACAATTTCAATAACAATTCCAATTGGATCTCCCTCTGGAACAAGTTATCGCATTCGGTTAATTTCGTCTAATCCTTCAGTCACAGGAGATGAAAATGGATTTGATATTTCAATAACTAATGACTGTGCTATAACAACCGGGGTTTTGAGTGATAATTCGTTTTCTGTGTCCTGTGATTCAGGCTCAAATGGAACAATATCCTTTACAACAAGCGAAATAACGCAATTGGGGAATACATACAGTGTAGAGCTATCGGACGCAAACGGAGATTTTACTTACTCTACTGTAATTGGTAGTTTAAATTCTAATTCCAGTTCCGGAATTATCAATTTTTCAATACCTGCTTCTACCCCTACGGGAGTTAATTATTTAATCCGAGTAATTGCTTCTTCTCCTAATACAATTAGTAATCCTTCAGCACCTTTTACAGTAACTTTGATTGATGGTCCTTGCTCTACTATTCCACCCCATCTAACTTCAGTAATAATAAATTCATGCAACCCAACTTGCACGGAAGGTTACAATGAAATAGTTTTTGGATCAACTGGTAATTATTCTATTGATGTCAATGAGACAAATTTCAATTTTCTATATGGAGCCACATTACCGGGGACTAATTACACAGATGTTTTAGTAAATAATTCATTGGGAATTAATCAGCTAAATTCTGCTGCTGCCTGTCCAGGTTTGTTTATTGATGCCACTGGAACGACCATACCATCAGGTGCTAGTTGGATGTTAGTTCATACAGACATTTGTGAAGAGGCACTAACATGGGATGGATTGTGCGGGTCTGGGCCCATTTATGTTATTTTTCAAAATGATCCGAATTGGAATTCATCCGGAAATTTTGCAAATAGCACTAGTTCCTCTTCATCAGATATCAGATATTTTGAAACAATAATAACAACAACTTCAGGAAGTACTTTTACAATTAACTACACAATCGATGGAAGTCAATATGCAAATTCAGATGGAGTTTATGCAACTTTCAATGAAAATGGAGGTCCGGCAACAACCTATGGTGATGACAATTGTAATTTAAGTCCTGTTTTACTCCCAATAAGCAATGTTAATTTGTATGCATGGAATTCTGAAAGTGGAAATATAATTACCTGGCACACACTTTTTGAACAGAACAACAGTTATTTCACTCTTTCGCATTCTACAGATGGATTCAATTTCTATCCAATCGCAAGAATTGAAGGTGCAGGTCAATCAACTACAGAGAGAACATATTCCTTCACACACTCTCAACCGAATGTTGGAGTAAATTACTACAAACTGTATTCTACTGATTATGATGGTACAACTTATAACAAAGGAATCGTTTCAGTTTTAATGGAAATTCAAAGTACTTACTATGATAATGTAAGCTCCACTTTAATTTTTGGAAATCCTGGGAACTATGAAGTAATCTCCACAGATGGAAAAATTCTAGGTAAGATATACGGAAAAGACAGAATGTATTTTGATCAACGCGGAATGTATTTAGTAAGAAATCTCACGAACGGATCAACTGAGCGACTTTTTATTCCATAATTTAAACAGATATTCCTGCTCTCTTTGTCCAGGTGTTGGCTGAAGTTCTGCTTCGATCTTTAAAAATTCAAGGTCCATTATAGTAGAGTAACCGGAAGGTGCAATAACCTTTTCAGCTCGTAGTAAAAATCCATCTGATTCCATCCAGTTTTTCGTAGCTATGATTCTATCATTATCAGGATACTTTTCTTTGATTATTGGACTAACCAAAACAAGGGGCATTTCTGAATCCTTCGCATTTAATTTCGAACGCATGAATTTTTCCCCATACACCAATGGACCACTTATCAAGAGTAAAGTGCTGATGTCTTTCTTCCGATTTTTTGCAGCAAGCTCAAATCGAGACAATGGGCCTATGAAATG
Source organism: Crocinitomicaceae bacterium (assembly GCA_023253775.1). GTDB lineage: Bacteria > Bacteroidota > Bacteroidia > Flavobacteriales_D > Crocinitomicaceae > M0103. The sequence goes on along the minus strand of JALRFI010000059.1, from coordinate 4,773 downwards.
AGCATTGAATTTGTTGGCTCCTTTGCTAAGAACTCCTGATAATCTCGAATCCGGATAATCCGGTATCCAAATAGCATAGAATTTGGAAATTAAGTTATGATGGATCTTTTGCACCCATTTTTCATGCCATCTAACTGGCAAGTTCACTTGATGTGACAAGAATATTGATGGAACTAAGCTGGAGTAAAAACCGTAACGATGATCACTGATCACGACATCAATGAAATATTCCTTAACAAGATCATTAACTTGTATAATTTCTTGCTTTAAACGCTTATTCAATGATGGGTAACTGAACGCCAGATCCAGTCCAAAATTCCCTTTTTCTCCGAAACGAAATGGATACCCTTCGTGCTCAATAAAGATTAAATTGTCAAAATAAGAGCTGACCATTCTAATCTGATCCTGATCGCCTGCAAAAATGATCCGATTCTTCTGAAAGCGCAGCTTCGAAATCAACGCAATTGATCTTGACACATGGCCCATTCCCCAGTTTAATGGTGAAATCAAGACATTTTTTTCCACTACTTCCTCCAACCTCATTCTGCAAAGCTAATACTTATTTGATCTCACCGATTTAAATCTGAAAATTGCAAAAAGATGATAAAATCAGCTTCAATCTTTCAATTTTGTGATTGTCTTTCCAACTTCTCACTTATCTTTAACGTTAGAAACAACAAACAAGTCTAAAATGTCTGATAAAAAGGAATTTTTTAAATATGCAACAAAGCACATGGGCTTAACGAGCATGCATGTTGCGAATTACATTGAGTCTTCATTAACTCCATACATCATTGAAGAACGACCATTAAATATGACTCAAATGGATGTTTTCTCTAGATTGATGATGGACAGAATCATTTTCCTTGGAACAGGTATCGATGATTATGTTGCGAACATTATCAATGCTCAGCTTTTGTTCTTAGAATCCGTGGATTCAAATAAGGACATCCAGATATATCTTAATTCTCCCGGTGGATCAGTTTATGCAGGATTGGGTATTTACGATACTATGCAATATATCAAGCCTGATGTAGCTACTATTTGTACAGGTATGGCCGCATCAATGGGAGCAGTATTGCTTTGTGCAGGAGCTGATGGAAAACGTTCCGCTTTGAAGCATTCAAGAGTAATGATCCATCAGCCTTTAGGAGGTGCGCAGGGTCAGGCTTCAGACATCGAGATCACGGCACGTGAGATTCAGAAACTGAAGAAGGAATTGTACGATATTATTGCATTCCACTCTAAGCAAACTTATGATAAGGTATGGGCAGATTCAGATCGTGATTACTGGATGACTTCTGAAGAAGCGAAAGATTACGGTATGGTTGATGAAGTTTTGCTTCGTAACCATTAATAATCTAATTTTACAATAAACTTTTAAGCCCATCCGTCTGACGGATGGCTTTTTTGTCAATTCAATTTATGTCAAGAAAAGAAGCAGGTTGTTCATTTTGTGGTAGATCAAGAAGTGAAGTTGGAATTCTGATAGCAGGAGTTTCCGGTCACATCTGTGAAAGTTGTGTTTCTCAAGCTCATTCTATTATTAAGGAGGAAGATCTTACTAAAGAGACCAATGGAGAGGAAACCGTAAACATCTTAAAACCGGCTGAGATCAAATCAAAACTTGACGAATACGTTATCGGACAAGATGACGCAAAGAAAGTTCTCAGTGTAGCTGTTTACAACCATTACAAAAGACTGAATCAACCTGCGAAGAAGGACGAAGTAGAGATCGAAAAGTCAAATGTGATTCTTGTTGGTAGAACAGGTACCGGAAAGACATTACTTGCCAAGACAATAGCAAAGATGTTGAATGTTCCCTTCTGCATAGCCGATGCCACTGTATTGACCGAAGCTGGTTATGTGGGAGAAGATGTTGAAAGTATCCTTTCAAGATTGCTCCAGGCTGCCGATTACAACGTAAATTCAGCTCAAAGAGGAATCGTTTTTATCGATGAGATTGACAAGATCGCACGAAAAAGCGATAACCCTTCGATTACAAGAGACGTTTCCGGCGAAGGAGTTCAGCAAGCTCTATTAAAGCTTCTTGAAGGATCCATTGTAAATGTTCCGCCGCAGGGAGGAAGAAAGCATCCTGAACAGAAGATGATCCAGATCGACACGAAGAATGTATTGTTCATTTGTGGAGGTGCATTTGATGGGATCGAAAAGATCATTGCGAGCAGAGTTAATAGACAAACCATTGGTTTTTCTGCATCCGCTGAAGAGAAGATCGACTCTGAAAACTTATTGAAATACATCAATCCGACAGACGTGAAGTCATTTGGTCTGATCCCTGAATTGATTGGACGTTTTCCGGTTCTAACCTATCTTGAACCGTTGGATGCTGCAAGTTTGAAAAGAATCCTCACGGAGCCAAAAAATGCCCTGGTGAAACAATACATGCGTTTGTTTGAGATCGACAACGTTAAACTTTCGTTCGACAGCAGTGTTCTAGATTTTATCGTTAGTAAAGCCATCGAGTTCAAACTAGGTGCACGTGGATTAAGATCTATTTGTGAAGCTATTCTGAACGATGCCATGTACGAGCTTCCAAGTTCGGGAGAACAAGAGTTCAAGGTGACTTTGGATTATGCAAAACGTCAGTTCTCCAAATCTAAGCTTGCCAAGCTGAAAGTCGCTTAATTTATTCCGAATTTACAATACTTGATCACACTACCTTTCGCTGTGAAAAGCTTCTCGTAATGTGTTTTGATGTGAAAGATCTCTCTAGTCTTTGGATCAATATTTTCTGGTAATTCACCATAAAGATCCCACGTCAATTCCCAGCATTGATAGTTTTGCTCCTTGATCTGTTCTTCGGTGTATTCAAATAAGATATCAGAATCCGTCTTCATGTGAACGATACCACCAGGCTTTAAGAATTGTCGATACCGATTGATAAACAAAGGTGAGCTCAATCTTTTCCGTGGCTTCTTTGGTTGGGGGTCCGAAAAGGTCAACCAGATCTCGTCGACCTCATTTTCATCAAAAAATTCTGTGATGTAATCAATTCTTGTTCTAAGAAAAGCCACATTACTCATTTTCTTATCAAGTGCATCTTTTGCTCCAATGAACATTCGTGCTCCTTTGATATCCACTCCAATGAAATTTTTATCAGGGTAGAATTCACCGAGTCCAACTGCATATTCTCCCTTTCCGCACCCCAACTCGAGAACGATTGGATTGTCGTTCTTGAAATACTGTTTTCTCCATTTCCCTTTCATCTCAAACTCCTTTCCTACCTCTGCTTCAAAAACATTTGAAAATGTCTTCATCAGCCCAAATCTCCTCAGTTTATCTTTTCCCATTTCCTAAAATTCCAAACTTGTTTCGTATCCAGTATGCTTTCTAATGTTGATCACTCTTCCATCGTTGAAGATCAAGTACTGTCCCTTAATACCTGCAAGCTCACCCTTGACAACATCATTTTTATCAAAGCTCTGGCTCAGAACCTTGATCGGATATTGAAGCACGGGATACTGGATCTTCAGTACTTCATCGTTTTCAGAATAGTATTTGGTAAGGTCCGACGGCAAACGCTCATGCAAAGTCCATTTTTCATCAACAAGATCAATGAAGGGATCCACTTCATTTTTAAGCATTCGTTGCCAGTTTGTTTTATCTGAAAAAAATGATTTCAAAGCAACCTCCATAACTCCGGCTTCATACCTATTTGGCGTTTCGGCCAAACGAATTGCCGAAGATGCACCTTGGTCAATCCATCTGGTCGGCACCTGATTTTGTCTTGTGACTCCAACTTTTACAATATCGGAAGCAGCAAGGTATACCACGTGAGACGTATTATGATTGATTTCTTCCCACTCTGGGTCGCGACCTTCACCTAAATGCGCACGGCACAATTCAGGACGAATGTTACACTCAGTAGCTTCGGGCGCAGAAATGAAGCAATTGTAGCAAAAACCTTCACCGAAAGATTTCTTTGTCTGCTTGCCGCATGCAACGCAAAAGATCCTGCCTGACCAGCTTAATTGAATTTCATTCCCGATCAGAGGATTCATTTGAATCGATGAATCCAGTAAAAGATCATACTGAACGATCTCTTCCCAGCTGACCTTCATTTTCTTTAAAGGGGCAGAACTCATGTCTCGGGAAGAATATCCATTTTTTCTGCAAAGTGATAACAATAATCACGAAGATCATCACAGATCAGTGTCTCACCAGTTGCTTTTTCAAAAGTATCTGCCATTGTTAAAAGCGTCTGGTGAAAAAACTGCTTCATCTCTTCAACAGTCATATCTTTTGTCCAAAGATCGATCTTCATTGTATTGTTCTCTCTGGGATCCCACAATGACAAGAGCATTGCCTTTGCCGGTGCATCATTCATATTTCCATCCGCCGCAGACCATTTCATAGCCACGGGCAGGTTGTTCTCATTCAATCCCACTTTCACTGAGATTTCTGAACTCTTTACTACTTTATCCTCCATAATTAATCGATCTCATATTCAGCTAAGATCGCCGTATATGATGTTTTCAATAGATCCTTCACCTCAGGTTTCGCGATCTCTACATACTTTTTAACCATTCGATATCCAAGGAACTGACCTAATCTGTCTGGGCCTTTTTCTGGTAATCCAATCGTAAATGGTCCTTCGTTCAACATGTTGATTCGGTTCTGCTCGTCAGCAGAAAATAGCAGTTTTTCATCAACAAGATATTTCCAGAGTGAATATTCGTTTTCCTCAGCCCATTTAAAATCTTCCTCTGAATAACGCATGATCGTAGCAGGTGACTTATCCGGAAATGC
>JALRFI010000035.1 GCA_023253775.1 Crocinitomicaceae bacterium | reverse complement strand
TAGAGAAAATGATTTTGCCACTTATGAGTCAATTGTGAGCCAGTTGAATGTTTCTTTTCCATTATCACCTGCAGTAAGAGAGACTTACAGACAGTTTGAACAGGCTAAATTAAAAAGGGAAGCTGACAATTTACTGGCACCGGGAAAACCCGCTCCAGATTTTGAAGAATTAATGCTTGATCGGAATACAACGATGAAATTATCTGACTTAAAAGGAAAGGTGGTTTTAATCGATTTCTGGGCTTCATGGTGTGGACCTTGTCGAAAGGAAAATCCAAATGTAGTTGCGAGTTATAATAAATACAAAGAAGCTGGTTTTACAGTGATGAGTGTTTCATTGGATCGCGATCTTAACGCTTGGAAGATGGCAATTGAAAAAGATGGATTGACCTGGCCAAATCATGTGAGTGACTTGGGGCATTGGGCAAGTAAAGTTCCTCAGATCTATGGAGTTAAAGGAATTCCATTTACCGTATTAGTGGATCAGCAAGGTAACATTGTAAAAACAAATCTTCGCGGTCCAGCTCTTGAAGCTGAGTTGCAAAGGATCTTCGGATTCTGATCAATGGACAACAAAGAAAAATCGAACATATATTTTGCTTCCGATTTTCATTTAGGCGCACCAACCTATGAAAAGAGCTTGGAACGAGAAAAGAATCTTGTGCGCTGGTTGGATCATATTAAATCGGATGCTAAAGAGATCTTTCTTGTAGGAGACATTTTTGATTTCTGGTTTGAATACAAACATGCTATTCCAAAAGGTTTTGTTAGGTTGCAAGGAAAAATTGCTGAGCTAACAGATTCAGGTATTAAAATTCATGTATTCACAGGGAACCATGACATGTGGATCTTTGATTATATCCCCAAAGAATTAGGAGTTACACTATTTAGGGAGCCTCAAGTTTTCAATTTTGGCGCTAAACGATTTTTAATTGGTCACGGTGATGGTTTAGGCCCGGGAGATGCAGGCTATAAGTTGATAAAAAAGGTATTTGAGAGTAAATTAGCTCAATGGGCCTTCGCAAGATTACATCCGAATTTCGGGATATGGCTCGCCAACTACTCATCAAAGTCAAGCAGAGCAGCTACAGGACATGAGGACAAAGTCTTTAAAGGTGCAAATGAAGAATGGCTTTACCAGTATTGTCTGGAAATATTAAAAACAGAACATTTTGATTATTTCGTTTTTGGTCATCGTCATCTGCCCTTAAATCTTCCCATTGGCGAATCCAGATATATCAATTTGGGAGATTGGATAAAGTATATGACATACGCAGTATTCGATGGGGAACAAGTTCAGATGAAACGTTGGGAAAAGAATACTGGAGTGGATGCAAAGGTCATAGATCAGGTCAATTCCTGATGCGCTTCATTCATCAGATCCGTTATTGACTTTACAGGGCTGAAAATACTCGACGGTATTTCTATAAAAACAGTAAGCCAATCACACATACTACCGTTCCATAGTCCCGGATGTTCTAAATAGCTGATATCTGATCCGTCCTGACTTTTTCTAACAATAATGTAGGCATCGTCACATCTGTGTTGAAATAGATCAATTCTTCGTCCAAAAGCTGAATAAGGGGATGCTACAATCATGACAGGATTAAAATGAGTACTTGAATTCAGGATGCCTTGTTGCTCAGAACTATTACTTATCTCAGCCTTTTCTACAATCTGCTTGGTTATTCTTCCATTTTTCAAAACCCAGAAAGGTCCTCCACCAGGTTGTCCTTCATTTTTGACCATGCCACAAACTCGCAATGGCTTATTTAAAAGTTTTGTAAGTTGATCTTGAGACACCGGCATTATCGACTTGTCAATTAAATTGTACTTTTCGTTGAGCTTTTCAAATTCCACCAACGAAGGTGACGCTGAAAGTGAACAAAGTTTGCTTTTAAAATCGAGCAAAATACCGGCAAGTACCTTCCAGTAGGTATTACTTAGATCTTTTCTCGTAAAATGCTGAATATTATCAATATTCTTTATGAAGATCAATTCACTATTTATGTTATTCAGCGCACCCAAAAGTGATCCATGACCTGAAGGTCGGGTAATAATCTTGCCATCTACATCTACTAACGGTTCCTTGATTTTCTCATTGAAAGCAACTGAGTTGGTTGAAGGATCTTGTTCTGAAAAAGTTACGTTGATACTTTTCTCAAGCAACTTTTCGATACTTGAGCATTCCTGAATGAAAAAGTCTTTAAACTCCTTTTGGATCGTGAATTGAAATTCATTGATCGAACTTTTCAAGTCATTACCTTGAAGCAGGTGCTCTTGAAAAGCAGTGATCGTAAGGTCGTTGTAGCGATGAAAAGGAATCAAGCCCTTTGGTCGCTTGGAAAAACCCAGTCCATTCTCAAAAAGTAGATATTCAATTATTTTCTTTTTATCCCTTTTCTGAGAACTAATGTCCGTTTTTATGCTCTCTGATAAAGAGTCGTAAAATGAATACTTGTTTAATTGATCGATAAAGGCATCAATTTCATTTTCATGTTTGTCGTCAGACAGAAATTCGAACAAAAATTGAAACATTCTTGATCCTGTACCAGATGCTGGAATGAAAAATGATAAAGTTCCATTGTATTGATCGAAGATCTTTGCGTATTCTGCTATTTCATCAGCAGAAAACTTGACAATTCCATCTCTGATGGTACATGGACGGTTCAACTCCATTTGGTTGGGTTCTCCAAAAACTTTCTTTCTTTGTATTTCTATCTGATCTCTTGAGAACATTGCAAATAATCGTCAGTGAATAAGGTTAGCGAATTTATAAAATATAAAGTTAAGGCAAAAGGAAGGCATGGAGTGCATTCTCCTTTTGTTTATGACCTTGTTGATAAGTGTTTCAAAGTAACTCTTGATGAAAGTGTGTTAAAAGACAGAAAATTATTTTATGACTCTGTTTCCTGTGATGATCGAGAGATCCAAATAGAAGATCATGGTGCAGGGTCGCACCGACTTCGAAGACAACGAAAAATTAAAGACATATTCAAGACGAGCTCATCCATAGGGAAATATGGTGATCTTCTTTATAAGTTATCCAAGTTCTATCAACCTCAGAAGATACTAGAATTGGGCACTTCAATTGGGGTAGGTACTTTTCATTTGTCAAAAGGGAACCCAAAAGCTGAGTTAATTTCAGTAGAAGGTTGTCCGGAAACCGCTAAGGTTGCAATTGGAAATATTCAGAAAATGGGCTTGAAGAATGTTGAAATAATTCAATCGACTTTTGAAGAGTATCTTTCGGCCATACCAGAAGGGACTTGTTTTGATTTAGTATTTATTGATGGTCATCACGATGGCTATGCATTGTTGAACTATTTAAATGCTTTAAACCCTTTTACAACGGATGATACGCTTTTTGTTCTTGACGATATCCGATGGTCTGATTCAATGTTGAACGCATTTCATGAAATTATCCAAAACGAAGTATATCATTTGACGATTGACCTTTATCGTATTGCCATTGTTTCAAGAAAACCAGGACAGCAAAAGGAGCACTTTGTTGTTAAATTCAATTAGGTTTCAAATATTCTATTTTTTTTCTATCCTGCTCTTTAATTAATAAAAACCAAAAGATTGCAGAAAAAATAAAAGCAGTTGGAAGAATTAACATTCCAATTCGAAGATCATATACGTCGGTAATTCTGCCAACTATTTCCGGCGACCAAACATCTCCAAATGCATGAATCATGAAAATACAAAATGCCATTGCTGATGATCTCATATTTGGATTAACACTTTCAACAATTACTGTATTTATTGGACCAGTGGATTGAAATAAGAAAATCAATGATAAAGAGATTGCTCCGAGACTCAAGAATGTATTTTCTGTAGAGAATCCTATAAATGATAAAGGAACAGCAATTAAAACTGAAATAGTTAATAGTCGTGCATAACCTGATTGGTGTCTTTTCTTCATTCTATTGGCTAGATATCCTCCAATTGCAGTACCCAATATACCACCAATAACTAATGCCGGACCTAGAAAAAGTGAGGCATCCTTTAAATCCATATTATGTATTCGATTTAAAAATGCCGGACCCCAAAAAGAAAAAGCACCCATTGCAAACGTGTAGAAAATATAACCAATATTGGCAAACATGTATTCTTTATTCTTGAATAATGTTAGAAGGTTTTTTAGTTTAATTTTTTCAGTTGAATTATTGGATAAGTCACTTTGTCCTCTTTTGGGTTCTGGCACAAACAAAAGTAATATTGCCAAAAAGAAACCAGGAATTCCTGTAATAATAAATGCGCTTCGCCATCCTAGCGTGGCCCCTATCAAACCACCAAGTGTAAATCCCAAAGCCGCTCCAAGTGGAACAGCAATGGAATAGATTGTTATCGCTATGTTTCTTTTTTTCTCAGAAAAAGCATCTGAAAGTAATGCCGGACCAATTGCCCCGAAACTTGCTTCTCCAAGCCCAACGATAATTCTACAAAATATCATGAAGGAAAATGCTTGAGCAACACCTGTAAGGCATGTTCCAATACTCCATCCGATTACACCGGCAGCAATCAATAGTTTTCGTGAAATTCGATCACCAAGATAACCGAAGATTGGAGAAGTAATAAAATATCCTAACATGAAGGCAGTAGCCAGGCGTCCTAGATCTCCGTCATTTGTAATATTTAACTCTTCTTTTATTGGCTCCAGAACGGAAGAAAGAA
>JALRFI010000168.1 GCA_023253775.1 Crocinitomicaceae bacterium | reverse complement strand
CATTCCAGATTTCCATTAGAGTCTATTTTAAGAACTATTCCATTTTTAGTGGATGGCCCGAAATCGTCTGAATATCCAAAGAGAAGATAACCATCATCTGAAGTTGCGATTGCATTTATTAAATATTCCAACCCAGGGCCTCCATATGTTCTCGTCCAAAGAGTATCTCCAACAGAGTTTGTCTTTATCGCAATAAAATCTTGACTTCCTTGTCCAAATGACTCAGTATGGCCTGCCAACAAATAACCTCCTTCATTATTCTTTACTATTGATGCACCCCAGGCAAAATCTGCTGATGCACCTCCGTAGCTTTTTGTCCAAACCAAATTACCATTAACATCAAATTTGTTCAGATAACCGTCCGTTAGGCCAGCATTCCCAGTAATAATGCCTCCTCCGAACATTAAAACCTCAGAATCATGATCAAAAATAGCTTGCCTACCTATATCTTGAGCAGAACCTCCAAAGCCCTTCTGCCATTGCTCGATGCCAAATTCATCCGTGACGACTAAGTAATTATCATTAAATCCAATGCCTGCCAACTCATTTGCGTAACCTGCTAATATCAGATTTCCATTTGATTGAATATCAATAGATGTAAAAGTTTCAGATTTACCAGGTAAATTTCCAAATGTTTTAGACCATTGCAACACACCGAGGGCATCTACAAATATTAGTAAAGCGTCATGCGCCGTACCATCAAAGCTACTTGTTCTTCCAGCCAAATAATAACCTCCTGATGGCTTCTCGACAACGGCAAACGCTTGATCTCGATCACCGGCATCATATCTCATTTGCCATTCCAGATCAAAATTATTGTTGGTCTTAAAAAGAAGAATATCTGAATTCACTCCAACATCAGTCGTACCTGTAAATAAGAACCCTCCATCTGAAGTATTAATAATTCCTCTCTGAGAATCATTAAGGTCAAAATTATCCTCATTTCCAGAATCAAATAATTTCTGCCAAGTAGCCTGAGAAAATAATGTCAACGGCAACACTAGAAAGGATAGAAATAGTAGTCTTTTCATATAAGTGATTTTTAAGTGTCCCAAGATAAATCAATTCTTGTATTTGACCAAATGGGTTTTTACACTCAAAATCTTGTGCTAGGAATTTTCCACTTTTATCCCCCATTTTCCGAAAAAACCCGAAAATCAGTATTTTTTAACTACTTGTAATTCAGTATTTTAACTAGTTCAAATTTCTCTACCCTGAGATTCATAACCCTGAGGTCCCGAGCTCTGACGAGCTTTTGTTGATACAAAAGCTATCAGAACGCTGACAAACTTCGTTTCGTCAGTGTTCAACTCCCGGTCTCGCTACAAGAGGGATCTCAATCCCAGTAAAGGTTTCAGTGTTTTCTCTGGAACCTTTTTTAATTCCCTAAACTTTCTTGTGCTAGGAACTGTGCTAGGTCTTGTGTTAGGAATTTTCCACTTTTACACCTCATTTTTTTAATAAAAAACCGTGAGAAAAAATCCCACGGTTTAAAAAGAAAATCCTAATTCTATGAATCTATTTAGGACTTGTTACTCAATGTATATTACATCTTTACGAATCGAATAGTTTGCATTGAGGGATCTGTGAATTGAATCAAATAAGTACCTTTTTCAAGTTGCTCTAACATTAGAAGCGAACCAGAAGAAATTACAGTTTCGTGCACTATTTTTCCAGATAAATTAGTGATTACTATTCCTACTGGTTTGTCAAGATCAAAATCGATTTTAAAAGTCCCCGTATTGGGATTTGGATAAACTACCACTGTAGTTTCTGAAAAGCTCAGGTCCCAATCTGATTTTGGCTGATTACTGCTCGGACAATCGGCTTCTTCATTGCATGCTCCGAGCTCATCGCCATGCACAAGGTGCGCGGCCACAGCATTCGCATTGACACAAAGTGTTTCTCCATTATGACAAATTTCCACTTTGGTATTGTTACTATTTCCAGCCGTGCATACTGCATCAACCACACAAACATCAATAGCATCTGTTGCTGTACATCCATTATCATCGGTAACGGTAACTGAGTAAGTGGTTCCCAATGATTCACAAGCTGTAATGGATGATCCATTAGACCCTTCGCTCCAAGTATAGCTCAAAGTCCCAGTTCCTCCGTTGCCATTCGCCTCTAATGTTGCGCATTCTGAAGGGCCATAACCCCAATACGTGGTCACGTCATTTCCGGCATCAACAGTGAGTTCTGCAGGTTCAGTAATAACTACAGTTACATCGGAACTACATCCATTTGCATCTGTCACAGTATACGTGTATGTGCCTGCACCAACTCCATTATAAACACCCTCTGTTGAAGCTGAAGCAGCGAAAGTTCCAATCGGAATAGGGGAAGACGCTGTCGAATTGGATGATTCACCATCGAGCGCATTTGTCCCACTATATAGCCACTGAGATGCATCAAAAGTTCCACCATTAGAAGAACTACCAGAAATTCTGTATGCCCATCCATCCATGTAATCCCAAGCTTGACCTGCGCCAGATACATTTATATCTCCATAGACATCAATAACAGATCCATTATGGAATAATTCAATAGCATCATCACCATTGATAGACATTGCGGAAGTGGAATAGTCAGCGGCAAAACCAAAGAAATTGTTGAATCCATTAACTCCTGTACTTCCTGAAGAACAAATGTAGATATAGTCTCCTGCAGATGCGCTAACTGCAGGAAAAGTAAACTCCTGACCATCTGTACCTCCTCCATTATTTGCTGAACCTATGCCATATTCACTTAAATCTACGATATCCGCAAGAACATATAATTCTATTCCTTTTGGAACACCACCAGAAAGAGGGCCATCATAAACCGCAGAAATCATAAGAGTTGAGCTTGGTGTACCTATTGCGCCTGTGTACGGAGCTGTGCCTCCAGTTGCGCTTACTTCAACTGTAGTTAGATCTTCATAACAGGACAAAGATCCAAAAGTTGCAGAAGCAACTAATTCCGTAGGCTCATCTATCTGAATTGTTACTGTTTCAGAAATTCCATTTGCATCTGAAATAGTAATAACTTGTGTTCCCGCAGAAAGCTGAAGAACTCCTGTTTGTCCCATTTGATAAGTTCCAATTGGAACTGGAATGGATGCTGTTGCATTAGATGATTGATTATCCAAGGCATTTGTACCACTGTAGGTCCACTCTCCTGCTACAAACGTCCCATTGTTAGGTTGGACACCTGAATTTCTGTATGCCCATCCATCCATATAATCCCAAGCTTGACCCGTGCCAGATACATTTATATCTCCATAGACATCAATAACAGCACCATTGTAGAATAATTCAATAGCATCGTCTCCATTAATTGACATTGCGGAAGTGGAATAGTCAGCGGCAAAACCAAAGAAATTGTTGAATCCATTAACTCCTGTACTTCCTGAAGAACAAATGTAGATAT
>JALRFI010000206.1 GCA_023253775.1 Crocinitomicaceae bacterium | reverse complement strand
CTTTTTCCCCTTGTTGCCACACTTAAGGAACTTCCCTCAACATCCAAAATGCTTGGAATTGCCAAGGTAGGATACCTCATCAATATTCTACATCCTCTCCTATTGGGTTATTCCGGATGGGGATCAATCAGTAAATGGCCATTGTTTTTGCCGCCAATAACCTTACTGGCAGTTTTGTCTGCGCTGGTTTTCATTGGATTCAATTTAAGCACAAAAAGAAGCTGAATTAGTCCATCTTAATGATCTTTCTACGCTCAAGTATTTTATGACCATCACCAATTATTTCGACAAAATAGACTCCTTCCGAATGATCTCGAAGATCTATAGATATAGATTTTCCATTGAAATCAAACTTTCGTATTTCTGAACCCGTAATATCCTCAACACGAATTACTAAGGCATCAGTCGCATTACATTCAATTGTAAAAATATCTTTAGAAGGATTAGGGAAAATTCTAATCGTGCTTGTTAATTCGTCAAGATTAGCTAATCCACCTGTCAATGTCAAAGTCTCGGATATTTGAAAACAACCTCCATTAAAGATCTCCAAAACGTATTCTCCATTATATTCAGTCGTCAAGTCCGGATTGGTCCAACTTGGTACTGCATACCCATTCAAATACCACTGATACAAATACCCTGTTCCTTGAACGGCACTTAAATCAATGGTACCTCCTAAAGGAATTTCTGTGTTTCCTGGAGGTACGATTTGTGCTGTAGGCGCTGGGTTTACAGTCACCGAAACAGGATCCGACAAAGCAACATTCGGTCCTAACGTTATCTCCACCATATACGATCCAGAAGAGGTCGCTACTAGCGTAAAATTGTTTTCTCCAGGAAGATCAACACCATCTTTTTTCCATTGATAAGTATATCCTTCACCTTTTATTGTAGTTAACTCAACTGATTGCCCTTCACAAAAGGTGGTTGCTCCTTTTGGGATCACCCGCTTATCCATGATCAAATTCTCATCTCCTGGCAAGAAAGGCATGTAAGCAAAGAACATCAACATCATTTCATCTCCTGTTCCTTCTCCGAGGGTCACAGTTTGAGGGGGAACGTTTGGATTTTCAGGATTCGAAGAAGTATTATCGTAGGTGGCTGTCGCCTTTAGTGTTGTTCCAACGGGCAAAACCACTGAATTGGCTAAAGCAAAATTATCCTGCCAATGAAAATCCCAGTCATCGATCTTTACAAATCGAATAGTGTCGCCAGTTATTGGTTTAAGTCCATAGGAGATGACCTTCTTACCTAGCAAATGCATGTGAGGAAAAACATATAAGGCAGTATATTTTGCCGGAATTGTAACCGACTCCGTGAACGACTGGATGGTATTTGCGGGAATCACCAAAGGGCCATTTTCAAGATTCGTCTGGTTAAGGACAGGAGAAACAGTAATCTTTCTCAGAGGCGATGTTGACGTTTTAAAGTTGATCTCTGTGTTGTCCGTTTGTCCGGCGCTACCAGGTGCATAATGTATTTGTAAAATGATTCTGGTATTAGCTGGTAGTCTGAATCCCGTTCCTTCAGGGCTAAAGTAAGGAGCAGCACCAGGCACCCAACTGTAAAGCAATTGAGATGCAGATGAACCTGTGCCTCCAACACTATTTGGATTAATCGGATTAGCTGTAGAATCAGTAAAAACCAACACATGGTGAACTATTGAAGGATTCCCAGGTAACACCTCAATCGCCGTTGCATATTCAGCTTGACTCAAACCACTTTGTATTTCGAAATTGCGATAAACATCACCATTTCCTGATACCATGTATGATCCAATGGATAGATTGAGATTTGCTATCCCTAACTGAGAACCCGAAGGATAAGTTGGCACTGGTGGGGCAAAACGAAGATCTCCTGAAGGAGCACCCGCTGCAACCCAATTTTGAAAAGTCGTGATATCTGCATCGGAGACCACTCTCTCATGTACATAGTTCTTGTACGTGTGATCGGGTGTCCAGGGTGGCATATCTCTTTGTTCAATTGCCTGTTGTACCCAATTTGCCATGGCACTTACCTCATCGTAAGTTTGTAGAGAAAATGGACCAATACCCCCCGGACGATGACAGCTGGTACAATTCCCATAAATGATCTTAGCAACATCACTCGACCAAGTTGGCGCCTGAGCAAAACATAATAGAAAAGTATTCAGGGCAATAGCAGTAGATATCAATTTCATAATGGTCACGTTTATTCAACGGCAAATTAACCATTATTGATTGAAATTCCTACTCGAGTATAAGGATGTAGTTGTTCTTTTTACCCTTACTAAGCAGGATATAATGATCGTTGATAAAATGGTCCTTTGTCAACATGAAAGATTCACCTACTTTCTCTTTGTTTACGGCAATGGCATTCGCTTTCAACTCTCTTCTTGCCTCTCCATTTGAAGAAAGAAAACCAGTTTTTGAGGCCAATGCATCGATGATAGACAATTCAGTACCAAAATCTTCACGTGTAATTGTAGCCTGAGGAACACCTGTAAACACACTGAAAAAATCTTTCTCTGTTAAAGAGCGTAGGTCATCAGCAGTAGATTTACCGAATAGTATGTTCGAAGCAGCAATTGCAGTTCTTAAGGCATCCTCACCATGTACTCGAATGGTGATATCCTCAGCGATCGCTTTTTGTAATATTCTTAAATGTGGCGCTTCAGCATGCTGACGTTCCAATTCTTCAATTTCCTCTTTAGTCTTTAAGGTAAAGATCCTGATATAATTTCCTGAATCAGCATCACTCGAATTGAACCAGAACTGGTAAAATTCATACGGTGAAGTCCTTTCCGGATCCAACCAAACACTTCCTCCTTCGGTTTTCCCGAATTTTGTTCCGTCAGCTTTTTTGATCAAAGGTGTCGTTACAGCATATGCCTCACCTCCTGATTTTCTTCTGATCAATTCTGTTCCGGTCACAATGTTACCCCACTGATCAGATCCACCCAGCTGAATGATGCAATTCTTGTGCTGATTCAAATAGTAAAAATCGTAGCCTTGTACTAACTGATACGAAAATTCAGTAAAGGACATTCCTGTTTCAAGTCGCTTCTTTACCGAGTCCTTCGCCATCATGTAATTCACCGAAATGTGTTTCCCCACATCTCTGATAAAGTCCAGGAAGGTCATGTTTTGAAACCAGTCGTAATTGTTGACCATTTCAGCCGAATTATCACCACAGTTAAAGTCAAGGAATTTCTCAAGTTGCTTTTGAACGCAATCTACATTGTGTTGCAATGTTTCTGCATCCAATAAATTTCTTTCCTGGGATTTCCCTGAAGGATCTCCTACCATTCCTGTTGCTCCACCAACCAAAGCAAACGGTTTATGTCCAGCGCGCTGAAAATGAACAAGCGTCATGATCTGAACAAGGTGACCTACATGCAGAGAATCTGCGGTAGGGTCAAATCCAATATATCCTGAGGATACTTTTTTATTCAATGCTTCTTCCGTTCCAGGCATGATATCATGGATCATACCTCTCCATTGCAATTCAGCGATGAAATTTGCTGGCATAATTTATTACTTCGTTAATTGTTTAAATACTTCTTCTAGAGACTTTTCTTCTGCCTTCAGTGTGAGAACTAGTATGTTGTTTTGCTGTGCGAAACGTGAGATCTCCTTTCTCAAATCCACATCATCTGTCGTCTCAAGTAACCATCCCTCTCCTACTTTCTCTACCTTTCTTACGTGAGGAATTTTGTTCAGAAGGCCTTTCGAAACATTCCCTTCAAATTCTGTGTAAACCGTTTGATGTGTAAGGTCATGCTGAAGCTCAAACGCTGTGTTATCTGCGACAAGCTGACCTTTATTAATGATGATAACACGGTCGCATATTGCTTCAACCTCCTGCATGATATGCGTTGACAGCATAACTGTCTTGGACTTACCGATCTCCTTGATCAATTCACGAATCTCAACCAATTGATTGGGATCGAGACCAGACGTAGGTTCATCAAGGATCAATACCTCCGGATCATGTATGATCGCTGCGGCTAGTCCCACACGTTGACGATATCCTTTAGAAAGTTCACCAATTCTCTTATTCTGCTCAACTTCAAGTCCAACAGATTTGATCATCTCGGCAACTCTTTTTTTCAAATTCTGAACATGATAGATCTGCCCAACAAACTCCAAATATTCTTTCACGTACATATCCGTGTAAAGTGGATTATGTTCAGGTAAGTAACCGATCAATTCCTTTGTTCTCAAAGAATCTTCTTCAACAGAAACTCCGCAAACCTTTACATCTCCTGAAGATGCTGAAATGAAACCGGTGATCACCTTCATGGTCGTAGATTTACCCGCTCCATTCGGCCCGAGAAATCCGAGAATCTCTCCTTTTTTGACAGAAAAAGAAACATCACGCACAGCAGCCTGCTCTCCGTAATATTTAAAAAGGTTCTTTACCTCAATTGACATGTCTGATAATTTGAATTGCGAAGATAGGTAATTATTGGTTGAATTGGCTTTCGTCCAGTCATCAGATGTTGTAGTTCAATCTATCTAAAAAACAAAATAAGGCTCAAATGAAACAACTATCTTTGTCATCATGCCGAAAACAGGAAAAGTAAGGAAATCGACAGGAAAATGGTACACCGTGGAATTACCGGATGGTACCGTTGTGAATTGTCGTATCCGAGGCAGATTGCGACTGGAGGGGTTGAAAACGACGAATCCAATTGCTGTAGGAGACACTGTCATCCTTGAGAATGACCGCGACGAAGAAGGAAAAATGGTCATCAGCGATTTCGAAACAAGAACCAACTACATCGTTCGAAAATCTACGAATCTCAGTAAACAAATGCAGATATTGGCTGCAAATGTGGACCGAGCTTACCTCATTGTTACTTTGCGCTCACCGGTAACTCAACTTGCATTTATCGACAGATTCCTAGTGGCAGCAGAATCATTCAGAATACCCGTCACCATACTGTTCAATAAAGTCGATCTATATAACGAGAAAGAACTGGAAGAGATCGCACGATTGTCAAAAATGTATGAGACCATTGGTTATCCATGTTTCAAGATCAAAGCTGAAGATCCGGAAACTGTTGCATTTTTGAAAAAAGAGATCGATGGCAAACAGGTCATTATTTCTGGGCACAGTGGTGTTGGGAAAAGTACACTGGTCAATTCGATCGATCCTGAATTAGACCTACGAACCGGGGAGATCTCTCAAGCACATTTACAAGGACAACATACAACCACTTTCGCAGAGATGCATAAGCTGTCATCTGGTGGTTACATTATTGATACACCTGGTATCAGAGCCTTCGGGATCGTCGATCTGGAGAAGGAATATATCTCGCATTATTTTCCTGAAATGAGATCGCTGATCGGTGAGTGTAAGTTCCACAACTGCATGCACATCAACGAGCCGAAATGCACCGTTAAAGAGGCAATCGAAAATGGAAGCATCGAACAAAGCAGATACAAAACGTATCTACAATTGATGACTGAGGATGAAAGCGAAGTACACAGAAAAAACATTTACGGATGAGAGTCGTACTGCAGCGTGTGAGTGAAGCCAGTGTAACCATTGATCAAAAGATCAAAGGAAAGATCGGTCTAGGAATCCTGATCCTGCTTGGGATCGAAGAGGAAGATTCCAATCAGGATATTGACTGGTTGGTTCAAAAGATCACACAGCTTCGCATCTTTTCTGATGAGAATGGGAAAATGAATCTGTCCATTCAGGACCTAATGGGAGAGTTCCTTGTCATCAGTCAATTTACATTGCATGCCTCGACGAAGAAAGGAAATCGACCAAGCTATATTAGAGCAGCAAGACCTGAAACGGCAATTCCGTTGTATGAAAGATTCATCATGGAACTAAAAACCGTTAGTACACTCAAGGTTGAAGAAGGAATTTTCGGTGCCGATATGAAAGTATCACTGATCAATGATGGTCCGGTTACCATCCTGATCGATTCAAAAAACAGAGAATAATGAAAGTTTCGGAAGCACAAACAATCATTGATCAATGGATCAAAGACTATGGAGTAAGATACTTTGATGAGATGACCAATACGGCGATCCTAATGGAGGAAGTAGGCGAAGTCGCCAGGATCATGGTACGACGCTATGGAGAACAAAGTGAAAAGGAATCGGATAAGAACAAAGATCTTGGAGATGAGCTGGCCGACGTACTTTTTGTTCTGATCTGTATTGCAAATCAGACAGGCATTGACCTGGAAGAGGCACTCAAAAAGAATCTGGAAAAGAAAACGAACCGTGATCACAACCGACACAAGAACAACGAGAAATTGCAATGAGTAAATTAAAGATCAGGGAAGAATTGATCCCTATTTTAGGTGATTTGGGATTCGATCCAGAAAATGAAATGCACCTTAGGATCTACAAAGCGATCCGAGGAGGAAAAAATCTACTGATCGAAGACCAGGACGAACAAGAAATGTTTTCGGTGATCAGTACAGCGTTGTTGCAGTTGATCCCGGAACCTGGAGAGGGTTCACCACGAGCAATAATCATTGTAAAAGATGATGAAACTGCCAGAAATTTTCATGCAAGACTGGAGAACTTTACTCGAAAATTAGACCTGACAGTTGATCTTGTTGTTGAGAAGGGTAACATGTTGCAACAAAGAAATGATCTGTTCGATGGAACGGAGATCATTATTGGTACGCCTCAACGTCTTTTTGATCTATATATCCAGAATGGATTTAACATTGGAAAAGTGAACCTTTTTGTCCTTTTCGGTGCTTTAGAGATCATGCGGGCAGGAAAAAAAATGCAGATCTCAAGAATCACTGAAAGCTTGCCTAATTGCAGGCGCGTGCTTCTATCCTACAGTTTTAGTGACTCTCGTATTGAGGAATTTATTGAAGAATTCCTCCCTGTTTACGAAACGATAGAAGATTAACCTTTTTCTTTTAAATGTTTGGAAACGATCTTATCGATCGGAAAGTTGAACAGCTCTTCATCAAGATCCGATTTACTGATCCAACGATGCTTTTCACCGTCTTCGGTTAAAGGTATATTATGCTTGCCATGCTCGATCTGATCGATCGAGTCAGAGCTAACAAGATAATAGAAGCTAAAGATCTGATGGTCTGAATTAAAGGCAGATGCCTGATAAAATTCATTGAAAAAAAACAATTCACCCACTTTAATTTCAATGTTGAGCTCTTCCATAAATTCACGTTGAAGTGCATGCTTGATGCCTTCCCCAAATTCAACACCGCCACCCGGAAATTTGGTAAACGAATACCCATTTCTGCATTCATCGGATACAAGCACCTCATCGAGATCATTCATCAACAATCCGTATACCCTCAGATTAAATTGCTTCATTACTTATCTAGGATCGATTGAATGTCCGGCTTAAAATAAAGTGAAGACTTCAATACCTTACCATCTTCACGATAGATTGGCTTTCCGTTCTCATCAAGTTTACTCATATTTGATCTCTGTATCTCTTGGAAAACTTCTACGATCTTATCCTGAAGTCCGTGTTTTAAAATGGTACCACAAAGAATATAGAGCATATCTCCCAAGGCATCAGCAACTTCAACCAAGTCACCTTTCTGAGCTGCTTCAAGGTATTCTTCATTCTCTTCTCGCATCAATTTATAACGAAGAAGAACATCTGCCTCACTAAGATCCGCAGTTGGTGAATAGTTGTTTCCAATTCCAAATGCTGTATGAAATTCTTCAACAGCTCCTATCGTATCTTTTAATGTCATTTTATTCGATTTTCCTCAAAGATACAATGCCGTTTCCGCTTTCGCGAAGCACTTTTTTCCTCAGTTATCAACAGGAGTCACTACGAATCGGAACCCCACAGTAGGAGATGGGTCTGTATATGTTCTTTCAGATTCTACTCTTACATCATATCCAGGATCTTTCCATGAACCACCCATAGCAATACCTTTTTCTGCGATCATTTCTGCAACATTCCCATTCATGTTGTACAGTTCAAATTGATTCGGCCAATAGGATTTCGAAGGAGCAAGAACATCCATGAACATGTTATGATCCATTCGTGCAACTTTGATCTGGTAGGCATTTGTTTCCTGATCTCGATGAATGTGTTCACCTGTCAGTTGGGTGTGATTGCACATCGCTTGTCCTTTTTGATTTCTCAGGTAATGAGTGCCCCAGGAATACGTACTTTGTGAATCTCCTCTTGCAGCACGAATGTACTCCGCTTTTTCCATCAATCTAAACTTAAGCTTTCGACCGTAAATCACCTCATATTTTTTACCGATCCACTCACAGTAAAGCTGGGCTGCTTCGTATGAAATGTTCACGACGGGATACTCATTGTATGCTGGATGAGTATGGTAAAATTGAACGTATTTTTCATTCAACTGATTTTTTCCATTCCATCGGACTGAATCGATCATTGCAATTTTTAATTTCTCTAGATCCCCTTCTTTCTTCAAATCCGCCAGAAATTCTTTGTAATCAATGTTCGTAACTTCCTTATGATAGATAAAAAATCCATTCACAGAAACCGTATCATCTCCAACAATTGCATTACCTGAAGGAAC
>JALRFI010000201.1 GCA_023253775.1 Crocinitomicaceae bacterium | reverse complement strand
ATCCAGAGTAGATATTCGTGATGATGTTCAGACCAGTATTTTCGAATAATGCGAAATCTCCGATCATTGGACCATTATAATCTTCATCCTCGCCATATCTGTAATCCATTGTGATCGCGAAAGCGTGTCTTTGGTCAAATGAATAAGGGAAGATCGTTCTCAAGTTAGGAAGCCCAGCGTTAACAAGTCCTGCAGCTGAAGTTGCATCAGAACCAGTACCATCAGCAAACTGTAATGTATACGCTGCAGTCATACGGATATTTCCTGTTCTTCTTAAATCATAAGATATAGTCATACCTTTAACCGTACCAAAGTCTCGGTTACCGAACGTTCTATATGTTGCAGGATATGCTTCAAACACGTTGATCAACTGAACGTTGTTTCTTTGCTCACGATAGAAAGCAGATATCTTTAATGAAGAAGTTCTTGTCAATACCTGCTGGAAACCTAATTCATAATCAACAGTGGTCTCAGGCTTCAAGTTCGCATTATTGATTACCGCATTTCTCTGATTGATGAATTGGTATTCATATGGGTTAAATCTAAAACCTGTTGTTGGACGCTTTGTCAATACATCATAGTGTGCAAAGAAAGAAGCCTCATCAGAAATAGGGAATGAGAAAGCGATACGTGGCATCACATTGATCTGTGGCTTATAATCTTCAAAAGCCGAAGCGTTAGGTGTCTCTTGAGAAGGATCCAGCAACCATGGTGCGATTCCAGTGGCTCCTCTGATCACTTTTGGATCTTCTACCTGAGTACCTTGATTATTGTACCAATTTATTCCATTTCTGAAACCATTGATCGCGTTCGGATTGTTGACATCGTTCACATAAACAATGTAATCATCACCCATTGCTTCAGGTATATCTACCCAAGAATAAGTTGAAGGATCATCCAGTTTCATTTGTCTCGCTTCAGCAACTGTGTGAGCGTTGTAGAACAAATACGGATCTTTCAGAACGGGCTGGTTAGCGTCGAATACATCAACACGAACTCCGACGTTGAATACGATATCACGGAACGCAAACTTATCCATCAAATAACCCGCCATATAGATTGGTTGGAAAGCACCCACAAAACGCTTGTAATTTCCGTTTTCATCAAATTCGTTAAAGTAGTTGTTGATGTCGGTAGCACCATTCACTTTACGTCCTGTGTGGTCATATCCCCAATAAGAGACAAAAGAGTTACCTCCATTCATCAATTCATCAGGAGAGAACATTGAAAACGTAAAGATTGATGGGTCATACTGGTCGATATCAATAAACTCTGAACCAGCACCACCTTCATTGATCAATCCTTGGTTGAATAAATACTGTCTTAGGTTGTAATCGAAGAAGGACTGGTTGTCATTATTCACCTGACCACCATATTGTCCGGTGTAAGATTGATAAGCATATCCAGAGTTCAGACGATTATAAGTGATTGCTTTGAATGATCCAGAATCTGATATTACACCTGAATTTAGGTCTAGTTCTCTAATGTGGAAGTTCGCTAACTGACGAGCAATTGACCAGATACCGATCGGACCACTGTCGCCAGATGTCCAGCCTCTATCCCACCTTTGTTCAAATTCGAAACCTAGAGAAAGTGAGTGGTCACCGATGTTCACAGCTCCCGAACCAGTTACACGAAACTGATCGTTTTCTGTTTTTCCAAAATAATTGTAAGGAGAACCGATATTCGACCAGATCTGATATACACTTGAAGGAGAGTCACCATTTCTCAAAGCATTACCCTGCTGGATTTGGAATAGATTCTCATAGTGCCCTTCTGGATTGTCAGCATAAATGTTGTAATATTGAGTAGTTATGGCAGCTAATGCAGCATTTGCCTCTGAAGGAGAGAATGCAACCTCAACATCACGGAATCCATTGTGGATATACAGTTGCTGGTCAGAGTTAAATTCGTAAGAAGGTACTCTAGTAGTCGTGAATGTACCAACGTGACCATAATTGAACATGTTGTACTTATGCTTTGGATCGTACGCCTCATCTTTAGACTTTGAATAGTCAACCATCAATGAATAAAATGCTGACTTCAATTTAGAGCTACTTCCTTCACGGTCGTTGGTGAATCGCTGAGTCAGACGACCAAATACTCTCCAGTCCAAAGACTTATAAGCCCCGAAATTTTGGAAGTTCAATAATGATCCTCCATATGAATAGTTATTACCATATGCATAGTTCATAGATCCTCCGAATGAAAGGTTCATAGATGGACCTGTATTCACGTCAATCTTCGTCTGAGCAGACAAAACTGAACTTCTTGCATTCATTCTCCAAGGAACTTTTTCAAAATCATCCATTCTCAAGAAAGATGCATTATAGAAAGTACCAAATCCTGTAGAAGTTGGACGAAGAGGATTTTCTAAAAGATAATCTCTTGCTTCTTTCTTGATGCGGTAACCTCCTCCCGCTAATGGACGACTATCCAATTGATCAGTGAAGTTCACAGAAGCCAAGAACCCTAATCTTGGTTTGGTTTTCTTTCCCGTTGAATCTCTCTGCATCCAAAGCGGACCAGAAAGCATCCCTTCGATCAAATTGTATCCGTACTTATCAAGACCAATCACTTTCCCATCATAACCATCAGGATCTGCACCGTTAATATACATTCCAGAAGTAACGGCCTCAATTGAACCAAAGTACTTTGCTGAAGGTCCTCTCGTTGTTACGGAAATAATTCCTCCTGTGGCATCACCATAATTAGCTGGTAAACCACCCGTAATTACCGATACCTCCTCGATTGCTGACTTAGGAAGGTTAGAAGACCCACGAACCTTGATACCATCTATGTAGAAATATGTACCATCCGAGCGAGAACCACGAACGGAAATCGAACCTGAACCTTCATCTGCATTCACACCCCCTACTGTAGATGCAACACCTGCAGCAGAACGTGTTGGTAGCCTTGCAATGTCTTCTCTCGTCACCGTAGCTCCTGATGCACCGCCGTCTTTATCAATCAATGGCACCTTGTAGGCAACAACTACCACTTCCTCAATCTGCTGAACATCTTTTGCCTTTGTAATTTTCAGATCATCAAGGAAAGTGATTTTATCGGAAGAAACAATAACTCCGGTTAAAGCCGTTGGTTGATAACCCTCAGTTTCGTTTCTTACTTCAACATCGTATTCACCAGCTGATACTGAGTTGATTTGAAATTTCCCATCAAAGTCAGTGTTGGCTCCACCTTTGATATTTCCATTTTGAATTAAAATGACTTTACAAAAAGGGATCGGCTGTTTTGAGTCGCCATCATTAACTGTTCCTTTAATTGTACCCAGACCCGTCTGAGAAAAACCGTAAGCCGCTGTCATTAAGACACTTAGCAGTAAAAGGTTAAGTTTTCGTAACATAAGTTCAGTTTATTGTTAAAACTAATTATTGCAAGAAAGCTGGTAAATATAGAAAAAATCAACCGTATCTCATGATTGTTAAAAAAAATTAAAAACCATGCGGATTAACTTTCCTTAACAAAAGTACAAGAGCATTTGGGGTCTAAAAAATCTTCTGAACCGAATTTTTACACATTTATACATGTCTAAGAATTGACATCAAATATTACTTACTTTGCAAAGTATGGATATACCCCATTTTAATCAAGAAATACTACATTTTAAGGATGTGTCAATTCATTTAATGAGTTTTCAACCCTATGATCCTTCTGAATTTCTAGATCAACTAACTGTTCAAGAAAAAGAAAGATATTTTTCTTTTACGAGCAAAAGAAGAAAAATGGAGTACGTGACTACCCGTATTTTAAGGCATCGGATATTTGGTTTTGAACACATCCATTATGACGAACATGGTGCTCCTTACATTGAGAACGGGGGATTTATATCTATAAGCCACGCAGACGGCATTGTCGGTATTGCTTTGTGTAAAAAATTCAAAATTGGTTTGGATCTAGAAACTATCAGAGACAAAGCATTAAAACTCTATCCCAGATTTATAACAGAAAACGAAAGTAAATTTCTCAATACTAAAGACGAAGTTACCATGACCAAAGCCTGGTCCGCTAAGGAAGTTCTCTATAAGCTTGCTGGAAGAAAGGAACTCGTATTCAAAAGAGACTTACTGTTGACTTCTGCATCCAATGAACACTGGAAAGGTCAAGTTGTAAATACGAATGAAACTCTAAATGTGGAACTTCGTATTTTTGAACACGGTGACACTATTGTCTCCTTTAATGAAAAAGAAATTGAACGTCTCCAATACAACATATGATTTGATCAATTCCAGAAAGGGACAGATCGCTGTATTAATTGATCCGGAAAAAAGTCAAGATGAAAAGACATTGAAAGACTTATTACATAAGTGTGAAGTCGCAAAAGTGGATTTCATATTTATTGGAGGAAGCACAGTGACTCGAAGAGAATTTGAATTCACGGCCTCTACAATAAAATGCCTTACCAAAATTCCTTTAGTCATTTTTCCAGGTTCTGCAGATCAGATTTCTGACACAGCTGACGCTATACTTTATTTGAGTCTTTTATCCGGAAGAAATCCAGACTTTCTAATCGGGCATCATATTCGATCAGCAAATGAGTTGGCAGAAATTGGGATCGAAGTGATTCCCACCTCCTATTTATTGATCGATGGTGGAACGGCAAGCTCGGTGGCTTATGTCAGTCAAACGAATCCGATTCCACGAGAGCATATTTCAATTGTTAAACAAACTGCCTTGGCAGGAAAATTTCTTGGCAAGAAGATCACCTATCTTGATGCCGGAAGCGGTGCAAAATATCCGGTACCAGTTCAGATGATCCACGAGTTAGATTCTGTGGGTTCACCCATCATTGTAGGAGGCGGAATAAGAGACCAAGAACAAATTCACGCATACGCAAACGCAGGTGCTAACGTAATCGTTATTGGCAACGCCATAGAGCAGGATATGAATCTGGTGCTTGACCTTAGGTCTCACGCTATTTGCAATAAATAACATTTTAAATAACATAGGTATCAAGTCAGAATCAACTAACGGTAATAGAAAAGTAGTACCTTTAATTGATCGATCGAATTGAACTAACATGAAAAGTCTATGGTTTGGCTTAAGCGTATCGGAGGATTGTCATTTGGAATCGCCTTTTTAATGGCCGTTGTGATCTTTGGGGGATATGGTGTTAAATATATTCCCGTTCCTGTTGCAAGGATCGTATTCCTGATCTGCGGTTCGATCGGATTACTTTTCAATTTTCTGTCCTTCAAGTATGGAAAACACGACCCCCATTTCAACTTTGTCTATTGGCTGGGAAGTCTCATCCTATTCACTGGGCTTGTATTCATGATCCTTCACTGGCCGTATGGTCAATACATTCTTATTGCAGGAATGCTGACGGTTGGACTTTCCTTTTTTATTCGTCCAGACTGGTTTGATCCTAAAGATAAAAATGAAGACATCCTCGATAGATAATGACGATCACTTATGATGATAAGGTTCTCCGCGAATGATAGTCATTGCGCGATATAGCTGCTCAAAGAAGATCATTCGAACCATTTGATGCGAAAAAGTCATTCGCGAAAGGCTAATCTTGAATTGTGATCTGTCATATACTTCACTTGAAAAACCATAAGCACCTCCCACAATAAAGGTTAGCGTTTTTCCTCCTTTATTGAATCGATGCTGCAGGAACTCGGCGAATTGAACAGAACCAAATTCTTTACCGTTCTCGTCCAGCAGTATTAGAATGTCTCCTGCATCCAGCTTACTT
>JALRFI010000048.1 GCA_023253775.1 Crocinitomicaceae bacterium | reverse complement strand
GAATGGGAATAAACTCTACGATGCCTATATCATTGAGAAGTTTGAGAAATACGATTGCTCTCACACGGATCATTATGAGATCAGACAGCTATTTACCATTTGGGAATCGAACGATTCCCTCGGCAGAATGAATGGTTATGTGAAGAATTATTATGACAATGGAGTGCTGCAGAACGAGGGTCTGATGAAAGATGGATTACCAACTGGAGTTTGGAAGTATTATGACCCTTATGGTAAGCTGAATCAGGTTGGGGAATTTGTGCAGGGAAAGAGGAACGGTAGATGGTTGGCTGGTGATCTTTCTAAAACAAAATACCTTGGAGATATCTGTTTGAATCCGAACATGCCGAACCTTGAGGAAGAGATAAAATATCGTGAGAAATTACTCGACATCATGATCACAAACTATAAAATGGGTAAAGCACTGAATAAAGAGTTTTACGATGTGAACATGAATAATTTCGAGGAAGGTGGAGAGGATGTGGAGATGATGGAAGAGGAAGAGAAGGGAGAATAATCTTAGGAAGGCAGTCAAATTGTTCTTAACTTTGATCCTCATTCAAGAATCATGATAAAATTAGAGATCATCGCCGGTAAACCATCTGGTTCAATGGTGATCCTTGCCGATAAAAAGAACATTCCAGATGGAATTGATAAGGGATTGAAGTCTACGGTTGAATCTTTTGTCGGTTCAGATAAAAAGTTTGACTTTATTAAGAGCGTTGATTCATTCATTTTTTTGATCGACCCATCTGTAAGTCATGAAGAATTGAGAGTTACAGGTCATAAAACCTGGCAAACACTATCGAAGGAAATTAAGAGCTTGACTGTTTTTGGCGCAAGGAAATCTGTGAACCTTTGGGCAGAAGGATTTTTACTTTCGTCCTATTCATTTCAGAAGTACAAAAAGAAAGCAGATCGAAAAGAACTTGAAGTACTTAGTTTTAGAGATAACCTCTCTCAAAAGGACCTTGTTCGTTTGAACAACGTTTATCAAACAGTGCATTGGACAAGAGACTTGGTTAATGAGCCTGTTTCTTACATAACAGCTGAGAAGCTGGGAGAGGAGATCAAAGAGTCATTGAACGTTGAAGGTTTAAGTGTTAGGGTCCTTGGAAAAACACAGATTGAGTCTTTAAAAATGGGCGGTTTACTTGCTGTCAACAAAGGTTCAATTGATCCTCCAAGCTTTACTATTATTGAATATAAGCCCAAGAAGGCGAAGAATGCTAGACCAATTGTATTGGTTGGAAAAGGGGTGGTATATGATACCGGTGGATTAAGTTTGAAACCAACACCCGGTTCAATGGACGTCATGAAAAGTGACATGGCCGGTGCTGCAGCTGTGGCTGGAGCAATTCGTCTAGCTGCCTTATCAGGGATAGATGCATACATTATAGGTTTAATTCCTGCCACAGATAATCGTCCTGGAGGCAACGCCTACACTCCTGGTGATGTGATCCTTATGTTCGATGGAACGACTGTAGAAGTATTGAACACCGATGCTGAAGGAAGAATGATTCTTGCAGATGCCATTGCATATGCAGATAAATTCAAACCTCAATTAGTAATAAGTCTTGCTACACTGACAGGAGCAGCGGTGAGAGCAATCGGAACTAAAGCGGCCATTACAATGGGGAATGCAAAAGATGAGGTGTTCGACAAGTTGGAAGAAGCGGGTAGTGATGAACATGAAAGAGTTGTTCGTTTTCCATTCTGGGACGAATACGGTGAAGAAATGAAGTCGGATATTGCAGACTTGAAGAATATTGGAGGCCCAAACGCTGGTATGATCACGGCAGGAAAATTTTTGGAAAATTTCACGAAACATCCGTATATCCATCTGGATATTGCCGGTCCTGCTTGGTTGGATGCACCTGAAAATTACAAAGGAAAGGGTGGAACAGGATACGGAGTAAGATTGCTTTGCAACTTCATGAAAAAGATGATTTAAATGGAAAAAGAAAAGGAATACGTCAACCCGAACCCAATTAAGGTAGGGATATCGATAGGTGATATCAATGGGATAGGTCCGGAGATCATCATGAAGGTATTCAAAGATGCTCGGATGTCTATTGATTGCACACCAATAATCTATGGTTCAACCAAGGTTTTCTCTCATTATAAGAAACTGTTGGATGAGAATGATTTTAGCTATCAGTCATGTAAATCAGCGAGTGAAGCTCATTCGAAGAAGGTGAATGTTGTCAATGCATGGCAGGACGATATTGTGATCGAAGAGGGTAAAATGACTGAGGAAGGGGGTAAGGCAGCTTTTGCTGCTTTGGAGCTTGCAACGCAGGAATTGGCATCTGGCAAGTTCGATGTGCTTGTGACTGCACCGATCTCGAAGGAAGCAATTTTTAAAGCAGGATTTAAATTTCCGGGACATACAGAATACCTTGCAGACCTTTCCGGTGAGAAAGATGCACTGATGATCATGGTTTCATCAACATTGAAGGTTGCCCTTGTTACTAGTCATATTCCATTGAAAGATGTTTCGACTGCGTTGACAAGAGAAAAGATCCTTGATAAAATAAAAGCGTTCGATCAAAGTCTTCGAAAAGATTTTGGTGCGGTGAGACCAAGGATCGCTGTGTTTGGAGTGAATCCTCACGCAGGTGAAAATGGAAAAATGGGAGTGGAAGAACAGGAGATCATTACGCCAGCGATCAACGCAGCAAAAAATGCGGATATCCTTGCTTTTGGGCCATATCCTGCAGATGGGTTTTTTGGATCGAATGCGATGAAGGGTTTTGATGGCGTTCTTGCTATGTATCATGATCAGGGATTGGCGGCATTTAAAGCTTTGGCTTTTGAAGAAGGGGTGAATTATACCGCGGGCTTACCGATTGTCAGGACATCGCCCGACCATGGTACTGCATTCGATATTGTCGGAAAGGGAGTAGCCTCAGAACAATCGCTCAGAAGTGCCATCTACACCGCCATGGATGTTTTTAAGCAGAGAAAGATGTATCGTGATATAAATGCAAATCCATTGAAATCGCAGGTAAGAGAGCGTAAAAGAGAAGGGGAAGAGATCGAATAATTTTAGATATAATTGAAAAAAAAAGGGAAAGGAATCCAATTAAAGTTAAAATTGTTACCTTTGCCTCCCAATTTTCAAGCGATTTGAAATCAAAAAGGGAATATATACTACCTTTTGTGGGCCTAAAGATTGGGACACATAAGTTTGATTTTCAGATCGATGATTCGTTCTTTGAAGACCGGGAGTACTCAATGATCCAAAGCGGTAAAGTGTCAGTGGCACTTGAGCTTGAAAAAAAAGAAACAATGTTGATTGGCCATTATTCAGCCGATGGGATTGTTTGTGTTGAATGTGATCGTTGTGCGGATCAGGTTGAAATTCCTGTTGAGGGAGATTTTCATTTGATCTATAAGTTTGGAATCGAATCATCTGACGATGAAACACTTGTCGTGTTGCATCCGGATGAGTACGAGATTGACGTAAGGGATAGTATTTACGAGTTAATTATTGTCAGCTTGCCTTCAAAATTTGTTCACCCACCAGGTGGGTGTAATGAGGAGATGATTGAAATTCTGAACCAATACTCTTTGGTGGCCGATGATGAAGAAAATGAAGAATGGGACGATGACGATGAGGAATGGGACGATGATGAGGATGAAGATGATGGAGATGATGATGGTCCGATTGATCCACGTTGGTCGGTATTAAAAAATTTGAATTAAACAGTTAATAATAAGTAGAAATGGCACATCCTAAGCGAAAAATATCGAAGACGAGACGTGATAAGAGAAGAACTCACGTGAAGGCCGTTGCGAATAACATCGCTATTTGTCCTACAACTGGGCAGCCTCATTTATTTCACCATGCATACTGGCATGAAGGAAAGCTGTATTACAAAGGGAAAGTTGTAGCAGAAAAAGAAGTAGCAGTTTAATCTGCGCTAATCTGACTCTTCTTTTATGAAGATAGGAATAGATATCTTAGGTGGAGATTTTGCTCCTGATGCTAATATTTCAGGGGCGATTCTTGCCAAAAAGGAACTTCCAAACGATATTCAACTTGTGTTGATAGGCGACAGGAATCAGATTTCTAGTGGCCTTTTGTCATTTAATGAAGTTCCATCCGATTATGAGATCGTTCATGCCCCTGATGTAATCACGATGCATGACCATCCTACACGAGCGATTCCGCAAAAGCCTAATAGTAGTATAGCTGTTGGATTTGATCTGCTCGCAAAGAAAGAGATCAATGCGTTTGCAAGTACAGGAAATACTGGAGCGATGCTTGTTGGATCTATCTACAAGATTAATACGATTCCAGGTATCATCAGACCATGTATTACGTCTACTTTACCAGCGATTGACGGATCAAAAACCATTTTATTGGATGTCGGTTCGAATGCAGATTGTAAAGCGGACGTATTATATCAGTTTGCAGTTCTTGGAACCCTATATTCCAAAAACGTTTATGGAGTGGAAAAGCCGAGAGTGGCTTTATTGAATATTGGAGAAGAAGATTCAAAAGGGAACCTACTGACTCTTGCAGCCCACAAACTAATGGCTGAATCAGATGATATTCATTTCATTGGAAATCTGGAGGGACGAGACCTATTTATGGGCAAGACAGATGTCATTGTTTGTGATGGTTTCACAGGTAACGTTGTATTGAAGGAGGCAGAAGGAATTTATTCCTTGATGAAAATGAGAGGGATCAAGGACGAATACTTTGATCGATTCAATTATGAAAATTACGGTGGCACCCCAATTCTGGGTGTTAAAGGAAACGTGATCATTGGTCACGGAATTTCTAATGATGTAGCCGTTAAGAATATGATTATTCATGCCGGCGATGTCGCCCGTTCTGGGTTGGCGTCAAAGGTGAACGAGGCATTTAATTAATATGGGAAAGATCACAGCAGCAATTAGCGGAGTACAAGGATACCTTCCGAAAGATGTAATGACGAATGAAGATCTAGCGAAGATCGTAGATACTTCTGACGAGTGGATTACTACCCGGACAGGTATTAAGGAGCGCAGAGTAATGCGTGACGGAGCTTCTTCTGATATGGCGGCTGAAGCTGTTAAAGCTTTGTTGGAGAAAAAAGGTGTCGATCCATTAGAAATAGAATTGGTAATTGTAGCTACGGTTACTCCAGATTATCCTTTTCCTAGCACGGCGAATGTAGTTTGTGATAAAGCTGGGATGAAAAATGCATGGGGGTTTGATTTAAATTCTGCATGTTCAGGATTCATCTACGCACTTTCTACAGGAGCTCAGTTTATTGAAACAGGCCATCATAAGAAGGTGTTAGTGATCGGGGTTGATAAAATGACATCGATCATTGACTATCAGGATAGAACGACATGTGTGATTTTTGGAGACGGTGCTGGTGCAGTTCTTCTAGAACCAAATGAAGAAGGAAACGGTGTAATAGATTATATCTTAAGATCTGATGGTTCCGGAAGACAATATTTGATCCAGCCAGCTGGTGGATCTGCTTGTCCGCCTTCACATCAGTCAGTTGAAGAAAGAATGCACTTTGTAAAGCAAGAAGGAAAGCAGGTGTTCAAATTTGCTGTGACCAACATGGCTGATGTGTCCGCTGAGATCATGGAAAAGAATAACCTGAGCTCCGAAGATGTTGATTGGCTAGTCCCTCATCAGGCGAACCTTAGAATCATCGATGCTACTGCAGACCGTATGGGCTTAACCAAAGAGAAAGTGATGATCAATATTCAGAAATACGGAAACACAACGGCAGCAACCTTACCTTTGTGTTTGTGGGATTATGAGAATCAACTGAAGAAAGGAGACAATTTAATTCTTTCAGCCTTTGGAGGAGGCTTCACTTGGGGTGCAGTTTACCTGAAATGGGCTTATTAATTACCGAAAAAAACTAACTTTACCCTCAAATAATTGAAACGTATGAATCTGAATGAAATTCAAGACCTGATCAAGTTTGTAGCGAAATCAGGAGTGACCGAAGTCGAAATCGAACAGAAGGACTTTAAGATCACGATTAAATCAGAAGGAAAAAATAAAGGAACAGATAGCCCTATTATTGTCCAGTCTGCTGCGCCTGCTCCACTTCCAGTGGCTCAAGTTGCTGCCGCTCCAGTGGCTCAAGTTGCTGCTGCTCCGGTGGCTACACCTGCTGCTCCTGCTGCGGATGATGACTCAAAGTACATCACTATTAAATCACCAATGATTGGAACATTCTATCGTTCTCCTGGACCGGACAAGGATTCATTCGTGAATGTAGGAGACAATATCAGTAAAGGAGACACTATCTGTATTATTGAAGCGATGAAATTGTTCAACGAGATCGAATCAGAAGTCGCTGGTAAGATCGTGAAAGTATTGGTTGACGATGCTTCACCCGTTGAATATGATCAGCCTTTATTACTTGTTGATCCTGCTTAATTTGATTGTTGAATAATTGAAAGTCAATTGTTCATTCATCCAAAACGAGTTTTATGTTTAAAAAGATATTGATTGCCAATAGAGGTGAGATCGCATTGCGTGTGATCAGAACCTGTAAGGAGATGGGGATCAAAACAGTTGCCGTTTATTCGACTGCAGATAAAGACAGTTTACCTGTGCGATTTGCAGATGAAGCGGTTTGTATCGGTCCGGCGGTAAGTGCGAAGTCTTACCTGTCTATTCCTAATATTATTGCTGCTGCGGAGATCACAAATGCAGATGCAATTCACCCAGGTTATGGATTCCTTTCAGAGAATGAAAAGTTCTCGAAAGTTTGTCAGGAGCATGGGATCAAGTTCATAGGTGCCTTACCTGAACAAATTGCTGGAATGGGTGACAAAGCAACAGCTAAAGCTACTATGATTAAAGCTGGAGTGCCTTGTATTCCTGGTTCTAAAGGACTTTTAAAAGATCTTGATGACGCTAAAAAGATAGCGAAAGAGATCAAATACCCGATCATCCTTAAGGCAACAGCCGGAGGTGGTGGTAAGGGGATGAGAATCGTTTGGAAAGAAGAAGATATCCAGGCTGCATGGGATTCTGCACGACAGGAGGCCGGCGCTGCATTTGGTAACGATGGTATTTATATGGAGAAATTCATTGAAGAACCTCGTCACATTGAGATCCAGATTGCTGGAGACCAATACGGAAATGCTTGTCACTTATCTGAAAGAGATTGTTCAATCCAGAGAAGACACCAAAAGCTTGTAGAGGAAACGCCATCTCCATTCATGACTGATGAACTTCGTGAAAAGATGGGAGAAGCGGCAATCAAGGCTGCTAAAGCCGTTAGATATGAAGGTGTAGGAACTGTAGAATTCCTGGTTGATAAAAACCGTGATTTCTATTTCATGGAAATGAATACGCGTATTCAGGTGGAGCATACCATCACAGAAGAAGTAATAGATTATGATCTTATCAAAGAGCAGATCAAATTAGCTGCAGGAGACAAGATCTCAGGAAAGAATTATCTTCCCCATTTGCATGCGATTCAGTGTCGAATCAATGCGGAAGATCCGTACAATGATTTCAGACCATCTCCAGGAAAGATCACTTCTTATCATTCGCCTGGTGGACACGGTGTTAGAATTGACACTCATGCCTATGCAGGATACACAATTCCGCCGAATTATGACTCAATGATCGGAAAATTGATCGTTGTTGCTCAAACACGTGAAGAAGCGATTCTGAAAATGAAACGTGCTCTTGATGAGTATATTATTGAAGGAATAAAAACGACAATTCCTTTCCATCAGAAATTAATGGACAATGAAGATTTCCGCAAAGGAAACTTCACCACGAAATTCATGGAGACCTTTGAATTTTAATTAATAAAAAAGGCCGACAAACTGGTCGGCCTTTTTTATTTCAATGCGTTGATTGCATTTTCATAGTCGGGTTCAGAAGAAAGCTCTTTCACCAATTCCGTATATATGATCCTGCCTTCTTCATCCAAAATGATCACAGCTCTTGCATGCAATCCTTCCAATGGGCCGTCGATCATGTGTAAGCCCATTGCTTTACCAAATTGTCCATCTATATAGTCAGAAAGTGTAAATACATTTTCGATCCCTTCAGCACCACAAAATCTTTTTTGAGCAAATGGTAGATCTCTGGAGATACAATACACTTTCACGCCTTCCAATTGCCCTGCTCGTTCGTTGAATTCTCGTACAGAGGTTGCACAGGTCGAGGTGTCAATACTGGGAAAGATGTTCAGGATCGATTTCTTACCCATCATATCAATATTTTCCATCCACCTGAGATCTGGTTTTTTTAACCTGAACTGGGAGACGATTGTTCCTACAATGGGCAATTCGCCATTGGTTTGAATCTGTTTTTCTCTAAGAGTGATATGTGCCATGCTTTTCTTTTTGTTTTAACTATTATTGCAGAATTGTAGCGATAAACTGAGATTTTTCCTTTCAGCATAAAGCATTTCGATTTTCCTTTAGTTGTTTTTTGATACCTACAAAAAAAAGGTCCAACACGTGGACCTTTTACTGATTATTGTTTAATCTGTTATAGTCCTAATAATACCTGAACTGGATCTTTTGCTCCAAACAGCATTTTTTCAGGGTTCTCAAGCATTTCTTTTACCTTGACAAGGAAACCTACCGATTCCTTCCCATCGATGATTCTATGGTCATAAGATAACGCCACATACATGATCGGACGAATCTCTACTTTGCCATTGATTGCTACAGGCCTTTCCACTACATTGTGCATTCCAAGAATAGCCGATTGAGGAGGATTTATGATCGGTGTGGACAACATTGATCCAAAAACACCACCATTAGTGATGGTGAATGTACCTCCTGTCATATCATCCGGAGTGATCTTCCCATCTCTTGCTTTGATTGCCAGACGCTTGATCTCTTTTTCGATTTCTGCAAGTGACATTTGCTCAGCATTTCTCACTACAGGAACCATTAACCCTTTTGGTGAAGAAACGGCAATACCGATATCCGCATAATTGTGGAAAACCACCTCATTCCCATCGATCTGGGCATTCACAGCAGGATAAAGATTCAACGCTTCAGTTACAGCTTTCGTAAAGAAAGACATGAACCCAAGATTCACCTCGTGATGTTTTGCAAACGCATCCTTATACTTAGCACGTATATCCATAATCGGCTTCATGTCAACTTCATTGAAGGTAGTTAACATAGCCGTTTCGTTTTTAACTGAAACAAGTCGTTCTGCGATCTTACGTCTAAGCATAGACATCTTTTCTCTATTCTGATCACGCGAACCTCCCCAACTTTGCGCATCTGCCGTAGAGAATCCCCCCGACATGGCTGCGATTACATCTTGTTTGGTGATCCTGCCGTCTTTCCCTGTTCCATTGATCGAGTTGGCAGCAAGACCATTTTCTGCGATCATTTTTGAAGCAGCTGGAGATGTTGTTCCTGTAGCATAACTAGCCTCTTTATTTACACACCATATGTGGATTGGAGGATTCTGTGTAGTTGGTGGTGCAGCCCATGGTGCTATTTTCATGGTACGTGATTACACACCGGCAAATAATTATAACAATCTATTAGATCGTGTTCTACGTCACCGTGATGCAATCATTTCACATTTAAATTGGGTTTGTATTTTCTTAGGTTGTCATGCTTTTGGCTTCTATATTCATAATGATACTATGAGAGCATTAGGAAGACCTCAAGATATGTTCTCAGATAAAGCAATTCAATTACAACCAATTTTTGCTCAATGGATTCAAAACATCCATTTATTAGCACCAGGAACAACAGCACCAAACGCTTTAGCAACAACAAGTTATGCTTTTGGAGGGGATGCAATTGAAGTTGGTGGTAAAATTGCAATGATGCCTATTAAATTAGGTACAGCTGATTTTGGCCTCACCGAGGAGCCCATTCCTCGATACATGGGCGCCTCCGGCGCCGGGAGGCGCCGGGAAAATCAGCTACGTGAGCTGATTCTCAAACCCCCCCTTTGCTATTCCCCCCTTTCGCCCGACCCGACGGGAGGCTCGGCATCGCTCGGACGTGTGCATTTTGGATCGGCAGGGGCCATCGAGGAGCAT
>JALRFI010000003.1 GCA_023253775.1 Crocinitomicaceae bacterium | reverse complement strand
CCAGATCAACTCTTTGCTAAGCTCCGTTTCGAAAGACTACAAAATGAATGTCAATCTCGACAATGACCTTCTCACCGGTGAAAGTTCAATGGAATTTGGGGTATCGAAAAGTTTCCTGGACAACCGTCTGATCGTTACAGGAAGTTTCGGAGTAGAAAACAACAGTACATCAGGGGATAAAGCCCAAGGAGGTCTTATGGGAGATGTCGAAGTAGAATACCTATTGAACGAATCCGGTTCATTCAGGGTAAATGTATTCAATGAATCGAACGATCAAAGTGTCATTCAGGACAAAGATCTTGGCCCATTTACCCAAGGTGCAGGTATACATTATTCGGAGGATTTTGATAATATCCATAATTTCAAACTGATTCAGTATTTCCTGGATATTTTCAGGTCCGCTGAAAACAAAAGATTCCCGGTTAAACGAAACAAGCAGACAACACCGATACCGCAAGAATCAAGTCAGATCATCTTTGTCTTACCGAGGAATCAAAACAGAGGCTAAGAATCTCAAGATATTCCAAAGTTAACCGAGCTTTTTGATTATTTTTAGGCCCTCAAAAGCACTCGAGGATGAAAAAAGTTTTGATCGCCAACCGTGGTGAGATAGCAAGGAGAGTTATCAGAACCTTAAAAAAAATGGGGATTGCAACAGTTGCTGTGTATTCGGACGCTGACAAGGACGCCCCACATGTCCATGAAGCAGATGAAGCTGTCCACTTGGGAGCTAGTCCCTCATCGGAAAGCTACCTTAAACAAGACCTTATACTTCAATATTGTAAAGAACTAGGAGTTGATGGAATTCATCCTGGTTATGGATTCCTTTCCGAAAACGCTCATTTTGCAAGAAAAGTAAAAGATGCTGGGATTACATTGATCGGCCCATCTCCAGAATCTATGGAGATCATGGGTGATAAATTGAGTGCAAAACAAGCAGTTAAATCGTACAATGTACCTCTTGTTCCCGGGGTCGACGAAGCAATCAAAGATGTGAATGAAGCAATAAAGATCGCTGAAGAAGTGGGCTACCCTATTTTGATCAAAGCATCTGCTGGTGGTGGTGGTAAAGGAATGCGACTTGTTGAACGTTCAGAAGATTTTGCAGAACAAATGCGAATGGCACAAAATGAAGCAAGATCATCATTTGGTGATGATGCGGTTTTCATTGAAAAATTTGTCACAAAGCCACGACACATCGAAATTCAAGTATTCGCTGACCGACACGGGAATGCAGTATACTTATTCGAAAGAGAGTGCTCCGTTCAGAGAAGACACCAAAAAGTAATTGAAGAAGCCCCAAGTGCGATCCTTACAGATGAACTGAGGATAGCAATGGGAGAATCTGCCGTTGCTGTATGCAAGGCCTGTAATTATGAAGGAGCGGGGACGGTTGAATTCCTTGTAGATGGTGATTTGAATTACTATTTCCTTGAAATGAACACTCGGTTACAGGTCGAACACCCCGTGACCGAAGAAATAACCGGACTGGATCTGGTAGAATGGCAGGTGCGTGTGGCAAGAGGAGAACGACTACCAAAACTTCAGGATGAACTTAGTATCAAAGGACATGCAATCGAAGTCAGAGTATATGCTGAGGATTCAATGAACGGATTTACTCCGGATATTGGAAACTTAAAGCGATATCGCATTCCTTCAGGAAGAAGTGTACGTGTTGATGATGCTTTTCTGGAAGGAATGGACATCCCGATCTATTACGATCCTATGATCGCGAAGTTAGTGGTTTGGGGTAAAACAAGAGAAGATGCAATTCGCAGAACGATCCAAGCAATCGATGATTACCAAATCTCAGGACTTAAAACCACTCTTGATTTCGGAAAATATGTTTTGAAACATGAGGCTTTTAGAAGTGGACATTTTGATACAAACTTCGTAAAGCACTATTTCCAGGATCCTACGGTAATGTATGATGCCATGGAGGAAGAAAAGGAAGCCCTTGTGCATGGGATCAACAAGATCTGGAGTGATATTAAGGATAGAAGCAGATCCGAATACGCTTCTGTATCGATTTCAAATTCCTGGCAACAGAAGAGAACCTGAAGTTGTAAACAACTGTTAAAAACACAACTTGAATTATTAGTCAATTAATAATATTTTTACACCCAAATCACAATAAATGAACTTACACGAATATCAAGGAAAATCAATTCTAAAAAGCTTTGGTGTTGCGATTCAGGAAGGAATCGTAGTTGACAAAGTAGAAGATGCGGTTTCAGCAG
Organism: Crocinitomicaceae bacterium; assembly: GCA_023253775.1. Taxonomy (GTDB): domain Bacteria; phylum Bacteroidota; class Bacteroidia; order Flavobacteriales_D; family Crocinitomicaceae; genus M0103. The sequence continues at coordinate 13,212 of JALRFI010000003.1, read as the reverse complement.
CCAAAAAACTTACTGAAGAAACTGGTACAGGATGGTATGTAATTAAAGCTCAGATTCACGCTGGTGGAAGAGGAAAGGGAAAAGTAGAAGAAACAGGATCTCACGGAGTGGTTCTTGCAAAAGGTATTAGTGAAGTCGAAGAAAAAGTGAAAGGTATTCTTGGTGGACACTTGGTTACCGCTCAAACGAACGGAAAAGGCAAAAAAGTCAATAAAGTGTTGATTGCACAAGACGTTTATTACCCAGGTGAGGCACAAACAGAGGAATTCTATATGTCTGTATTACTTGACCGAGAAAATGGTCGAAACGTTATCGTCTATTCTACTGAGGGTGGAATGGATATTGAGCATGTTGCCGAACACACTCCTGATAAAATCTATAAAGAATTTATTGATCCCAGAGTTGGAATACAGGGTTTTCAAGCCAGAAAGATCGCTTTCAACCTGGGTTTGTCAGGAGAAGCATTCAAACAAATGACAAGGTTCGTTGTCGCCTTGTATACTGCTTATGATTCGATCGACGCTTCAATGTTTGAGATCAATCCTGTATTGAAAACGTCGGACAACAAAATCATAGCTGTAGACTCAAAAGTAACTTTAGATGGTAATGGTTTGTTCCGTCATCCTGATTATGCAGCAATGAGGGATAAGACCGAAGAGGATCCAACTGAAGTTGAAGCTGATGAAGCTGGATTGAACTTCGTTAAACTTGACGGAAATGTTGGATGTATGGTGAATGGAGCAGGTTTGGCTATGGCAACAATGGATATCATTAAATATTCTGGGGGTAATCCAGCTAACTTCCTTGATGTAGGTGGAACAGCTAATGCAGAACGTGTAGAAAAAGCATTCCATATCATTCTTAAAGATCCGAATGTAAAGGCAATTCTTATTAATATTTTTGGTGGTATTGTGAGATGTGATCGAGTTGCTCAAGGTGTAGTAGATGCCTACAAGAATATGGGATCAATTCCTGTCCCTATTATCGTTCGTCTTCAAGGAACAAATGCTGTAGAAGCTAAAAAATTGATCGACGAGTCAGGATTGAACGTGCATTCTGCAGTTTTACTTCAAGAAGCCGCTGATAAAGTAAAAGAAGTTCTCGCTTAATTGATTAGACTGAAAATTTAGAAAAGACTTCCTCTGGAGGTCTTTTTTTTTGTGCTGCGGAATTTTGGTTCATTAACGAATCAATACTTTTTCTAGAAATTTCATTTCAAATTTTATCGAAAAAAAATTGATCAACAATTGACAAAGTTGTTATAATCAAATTTCTTGGGCGTTATCAAATAAAATCAATGCCCATGAAACGTATAGCTTTAACTTCACTCATTTTAATCCTTGTTCTCAGTAGCTCAGGGATCAATGACAAAATCAGTCCTGTAGAAACTTCCTTGAAAATTATCTGGAAAAAACAAGTTGGTAATGTCTCCCATCGGACTAAGCCCGTGCTTAAGGATGGAAAAATCATCATAGGTTCGAATGGCCAACATTTTATGGACTTTAGGAGTATCGATAATGGTAACGGAGTTTATGTCTTGTCGCTCAATAACGGGAAGCAAATCGCACATTTTGCTGGTGAAAAATTCGGTGATATGGATGTCAATGGCATTGTTTCCATAGATGATAAAATTTTATTCGGCAATGACAATGATGAAGTACTTTGTTATGATATTGATGGTAAACAAAAATGGCAAATTCTCTTTTCAGGTGACGTTGAACATGCTCCGGCTATTGTATCGATCGATGGAAAAAAAATACCGGTATTTGCCACAGAAACAGGAGAAGTCAGAGCAATTAATCCTGACGACGGAACAACCCTATGGTCCTACTATCATCCGACTTTTTCTGGATGGAAAACCGGGGATAATCGATTTGTCTTTAAGGTTAAAATGCACTTTTCTTCTCCTCAGGTATTTTTCAATGAACCAGCGTTAATAGATCTGAATCAAGATGGAACTGATGATCTGATTTACAATTGTGATCAAGAAAGTCTGATTGCGATTAATGGTTTAAATGGCAAGAAAATGTGGAGCTACAAGCCTGCTAATGGAAGAATGTATATGGGGCGAGAAAAGCCAATAGTTCTAAAACAAGAGAAGAGAATAGTCTTTAACGTCTATAAGTCTTCTGAACAAACGAATTCAATTGAGTATTTAAGCTTCAACGGTAAACACTTGCATTCATTCGACTTAAACCATTCAGGATCACCATTATTATCACATTTTGACCATACTCTTTTTACAACGAAAGGAATCGTGCTTCTTGATAAAGATCGAGTGTCATTTAAAACAGATGAAGCCCTATTTGTATACGATAATACTAAAAAGAAAAAGCAGGTAAGATATAGTGATGGACAAGTTTCACAAAGCTCATTTATGTTTTCAGGCGAAGAATGCGTGGCTGTTGTATTTCAGAATGACTTGAAACATTATAATCAGGGAACTTTGGTAATCATGGGAACCAAATCAGGACAAATTCATTTCGAGACAGCACTGATTCAAAATTCAGAATTCACTCCTGTGATTGCAGACGTAAACAAGGATGGGACTCTAGATATACTCGTGGCATGCTATGATGGAAATTTGTATGCCTACGAACTGAAAATCCCTTCAAATAAACTAATTCTTTAAATCTGAAATTATGAGCGCAAAGAAAATAAACAGAAAAGTATTTTGGGTTAGTCTACCTATAGTTACTCTTATGGTATCTGCATTTGTATACTACCTTTATTTGATCAGTTATACTCCTGGTATTATCTATCCTTTAGGCGAGAAAATTAAATTTTCGGAGTTCACATTTGATGCAGAGGAAGGAACCATAGTTCATTTGTTAACTGGGACTCACATTCAAATACCGGGAAACATACTCATAGATAACGAAGGGAGATCTGTCCAAGGACGTGTAACTCTAAAATTCAGAGAATACCACACTGCTAATGACATTTTTCTTTCCGGAATTCCAATGCAAATGAGGGATGACAGAAATCAATTCATGGAGTCCAATGGTATGATGGAAATGAGAATTGAAAAAAATGGAAAGCCTTTATCCGTAAAAAAAGGAGAAAACATTGAGGTTGATTTGGCTAATTTTAATACTCCCACCGACGGATTCGAATTATTTTATTTGAATAATGATGAGGTTTGGGATGAAGGTAAACCATTTCAATCATTAAATAATGATCGACGTGATAGCTCTCTTGCCGCATTACCGCCGAATCCTTCAACTCCAATAAATCCAATTCCTGGGGAGACGGATAGAATTTTCACACTAGCTATCGACTCCAAAAAATCGATTAATCTTAAAGCGTGGGAAAACGTAAAATTCCGTTTCCTTGAAGATATTGAAGGACTGGAATTCAATGACGCAGTTAGAATTAATTGGGATAACACTACAATTTCAAGGTCTGACAAAGACAAAAATCTATTGTATTTTAATTTTAACTGTACACTTCGAGACAATAATGGAAATATTATTAAACATTTCTCAAAAATTTTGGCAGAACCCCTATTGTCGGGAAAAAAACTGGAACGTGCTATGAAACAGTACGATGAAGATCTAAAATTGTATGAGAAGGAGCTTGCAAAAATAGAGGAAGAACGGACTCGATTGGAAAATGAAGCGGCCTTATTAAGTCGATTTACAGTGAATGAATTTGGGATTTTCAATATCGATTTTGTCTCAAAATTAGACGAAAGCGTACTTGTTGAATTAGATTTTGATTTTGAAAATGAAATAAATCCGCTTCTCAATCAGGTGATGCTCTACGTGATCTTAGAAGATAAAAAAGGGGTTGTCAAGCTGAATGCATCAGACTGGAACAAAGTACCTGCGAGTGAAAGTGAGACCTCCCTTGCAGCAGTTTTGCCTGACGGAACCGTAGCATTCGTTGACGCTGATTCATTTAAGAAAAAGGTTGCTCCTGAATCCCTGAATAAAAGTTTCGCCTATAAGTTCTATTTTAAGACTCAACGGATAAAATACGAAAACTTTGTAGAGAGAATTAATTCGAGTTCAGCCCCAAAATTTATATGAAAATTTTAAAAACATTTTAACTCAAAATTTTTCGTCTTAATAGATCAGCCGGCACACGTACAAAGTAGTTGCCGGCTGTTTTTTGTTACCTTTTTCTTATTTAAAGTTTATACGGATAGAACATTATACTCTTATTTCAAATTCTCTCCGTCTATGAAAACACAACTGGAACTTATTTCAGAAGAGCTCCCTTTTTTCAGAAACATTGTTTACAGGAATCTACCGCCTAGATATCATTACCTGGCAGAAGATATTGCTCACGATTCCATAGTGAAGGCTATTGAAAACCTTCCAAAATATGATTCTCATAAAGGAAATTTTAAAAGTTGGCTTTATCGCATTACTCAGAACATTTGTTTCGATCATTATCGAAAACTTGAACGAATGCAAACGGTGCCGTTACAAGCAGATATTTATCGAATACAGGAAGAAAACCGAAGCCTCAACAGAAAAGACATAAAGCTTGCGAGAAAAGCACTTCGTTTCCTATGTGAACGAGATCGGGATTTGATCATTTACCGAATTATGTTTGGAATGACAACAAAAGAAATCGCTTCTCTCATGGATATACCTGAAAATCACATCAACGTGTATTTCAAGAGGGCAAAATCAAGATGGCAAAAATATTTTACTTCGGCCGCTTGATCATGTCATATGACTAATAATTTCTTTCAGAAGCAACCTTTTCAACTTTAAGGTATATGCTTACAATGATATTCCAAAAGAATCAAAGTAACTGGCATCTTGTGCTAATATTGGAAAACAAACAGGACTATTTAACTCTCATAAAGGAAACAACAAAATAAAAATTAATTGTTCCTGTCATTATGCCAATTACTGTTAAGGAAATTCACTAGACTTTAAAAGCTCCAGATAAATAAAATAGAAAAACAAATTTCTAATCTTTTTTGTTAACATGTTTAATTATAAGTAGACTTCTGTCATGATATAAGAAGTAACTTTGTAAAAACTAAACGTTATCAAAAAGTTACGCTTCAAAGAGCAAAAGGGGGCAGAATTTGCAACTGAGCTCAAAAAAAGAATAAATAGTTATTTCAAAGAAAATAATATTTCGCGTCAGGGAGGATTTTCAATGTACTTGAAAGCATCAATAATGACCGCAATTTTTACCGTTCCGCTTATTTTATTGAGTTGCAATGTAGTTTCACATCCATTATATGTGATCCTATTTTACCTCATTAGTGGTATAGGAATGGCAGGAATTGGAATGGGCATTATGCATGATGCTAATCATGGGAGCTTATCAAAGAGATCAACAGTAAACAACATATTCAGCAAAAGCTTGGATTTCATGGGTTGTAGTTCGGCTGTATGGAAATTACAGCACAATGTAAAACACCACACATATACAAACATCCACGATCATGATGAGGATATCGAAGCACCTTTTTTCCTTGCATTTTCTCCAAATTCAAAGATCTACTGGATTCATCGATTCCAGCACATCTATGCATGGTTCTTTTATATGTTGACCACTCTTAACTGGGTCACAATCAAGGATTTTATCGCTTTGAAAAAATATTACAACGAAGGGTTGATCATTTCAAGAAAACAATACCGTATTGAAATCCTCAGAACAATCGGATGGAAACTTTTCTATTATTCATATGTATTGGTTCTCCCTCTGATTTTTAATGATGCATCAATAATAGTTATCCTTTTGGGATTTATGTTCTCTCATTTCCTTACGGGTTTCTTGATAAGTGTGATCTTCCAGCTAGCGCATGTTATGCCTGACATGAGCTTCACTGCAACACAGGAAAAGGAATTGGATATTAACTGGTATGTTCACCAAATGGAGAATACAGCAAACTTTTCGCCTAACTCTGGGCTTCTTTCCTGGTTTATTGGGGGGTTAAATTTTCAAATCGAACATCATTTATTTCCAAATGTGTGTCACGTTCACTATAAAAAGATCTCAAAGATCATTGCTGACACAGCAAACGAATACAAGGTTCCTTATCATGTAAACAGGTACTTTTTCGTTGCACTTTGGAGACATATGAAAACATTAAGAAGAATTGGTAGAAATAAAGTGGCTTTACCCCAAGTATGATAAAGAAATCTCTTCTCTTTCTTTATCTAACATTTCTAACAATATGTGTCTCGGCGCAGCCTGAAATGGAAAATCTTCCTAGCCTAGATCAAAAAGATGTGGCAAAAGTGATTCAATTACTTTTCGAAGGAATGCGCAATGGAGACAGCTCTTTGGTAAGGTTGTGTTTTCACAAGGAGGCTCAATTACACACTACTTTTTTCGATGATAAAAAAGAAGCTGTGTTAAGAGAGCAGTCATTAGAACGATTTATTCAGGCTGTAGGCACGCCACATGAGGAAATCTGGGATGAGCGAGTCGAATCCATTGAAATTAAGGTTGACGATAACCTTGCTGTTGCATGGGTGCCCTATCTTTTCCATTTGGATGAATTACCATTGCATAGAGGAGTGAATGCGTTTCAGTTGGTCAAAACGAACGAAGGATGGAAAATAATTCAACTCACTGATACCAGAAGAAAAATTGAGAATTAGAAACTCTGCTTATTTAAACAGAAGGGTCCTTGAATCTTTTCTTTTGTGAAAGATTTCATTCCGTCAATTCGATAATCCTAGTGCCTTCTTGATCTCTGTAGAGGTATTTTCCTTATGAGGAAGGAGTAAATACCAAGATCATCACTCTAAGAAAAAATCCACTAGTGACGCAGGAAATCACCAACTAAGGTGTATTTTATAAGTGTTTTGTATTTTGAAAATACTCTTATGAAATGATTTAGTTGATTTTTTTTATCACTGAACAATATTTTTTTTTATCCAACGTTATTATGCATACATAACTAATAATCGATATGGGAAATTCTACTTAAACCAAATTTGTTAAACCAATAAAAACCCTGCAATGAAAACCAATCTCCTATTTCTATCAGAGCAGCTTCCTTATTTTCGCATTGTAGCGAAGCGCTCCTTACCCAGCCGTTATCTCCATCTGGCTGAAGACCTTGCTCAGGATGCCATCCTAAAAGCAATTGAAAACCTTCATAAATATGACCCTGAAAAGGGGAATTTTAAGAACTGGTTGTATCGACTTACCCAGAATCATTGTTTCGATGCGATTCGAAAAATGGATAAGATGGAAACCATGCCGATCAATAGTAACGTAATCGCAAATCCGATTGAACATCGGGATCTTGATCGAAGTGATCTGCGCAAGATCCGAAAAGCGATGGAATTCTTATCAGAGCGAGATCGAATGCTTATCACCTACCGATTGATCTTTGAACTCAGCGGTAAAGAGATCGCAGCACAAACAGGAATTCCTGAAAACCAGGTAAACGTTTACTTTAAAAGAGCAAAAGAGAGACTTCGAGCCTTGTGCAAAGCAGCATAAACAAAAAATCCCGGCTTTTGGCCGGGATTGCAATTTTTCCTCTCGGAAACAATAAAATCTTTACCTGAATTAGTGATTAACTCTGGTAACGTTTACGGCATTTAAACCTTTTTGTCCACGTTCAACTTCGAATTCAACTTCGTCATTCTCGCGAACATTTTGCTTCAATCCCGTCTTGTGTACAAAGATATCTTCTTTTGTTTCGCTGTCTGTAATAAAACCGAAACCCTTTTCGGTATTAAAGAATTTTACAATTCCTGTTTTCATTGATTATTATTTATATTATTTGCTTTATTAGCCAACTTTTGAACCTCCTCCGTTTGAGAAAGTGTTTTATTTTCGGGAGCACTGGACCAATCGATCTCTAAACCTATTGAATCTGAATCCCTTCTTTGATCACGTTTTTCCTTTTTTGCCTTCTTCTTCTGAGAACGATCTTTCTCCCTTTGCTTCTTTAAAAATGTTTCTTGTGATCTACCCATAAATTCAACCGCAATTCCCCATTCCCACATGAAGTAAATGTATAATCCTGAAACAGTTTCTATACAATACCTTCAGGATTTTAGAATTTGCTTCCCTTTTGTATCATTACCATTATTCGATACAAGAAAGCAAAACTTTAACGCATCGGACACATTGAATTGATAAAATTCAAGTGCATATAACTTGCCAAAAGTAGTCCTTTTTTTACTTGATTCTATACTTTACCTATAATTTTCTGATAATTAGCATTTTTCATTGTTTAAAAATGTCCTGATTAACATATCTTTGTGACATCCGATGAACGTCTCTCATCATCTTATAAATCTATTTTCTGAGAGACAAAATCTCAACATACATGAATTTTAAACATCTTGGATTGATCGATCCAATATTACAAGCACTCAGCGATAAATCTTACACAGATCCTACTCCAATTCAAATACAAGCCATTCCAGTAGTTCTAGAAGGAAAAGATCTTTTGGGGATCGCTCAAACCGGAACAGGTAAAACGGCAGCATTTGCTATCCCTATCATTCAACGACTGGAAAATGACAAACATGTAAACAGAAATCGAAAGATCCGATCTCTTGTTATCACCCCGACACGTGAGTTAGCTATCCAGATCCACGAAAATTTTAAAGCTTATTCAAAACATACGGACCTCAAGTCAAATGTCATTTTTGGCGGTGTAAAACAAGGTTCGCAAGTAAATCGCTTAAAAGCAGGTACTGACATTCTTGTTGCCACACCCGGAAGATTACTGGATCTGATGAATCAGAAATTGGTTTCTATTCAAAACATTGAATATTTCGTTCTTGACGAAGCAGATCGTATGCTAGATATGGGCTTCATACATGACATTAAGAAGATCATTCAACAATTACCAATCGAAAGACAAACTTTGTTCTTCTCTGCTACAATGCCTGAAAACATCGTTGAATTATCAAGAAAGATCCTAAAAAACCCTGTTCGCGTTGAAGTATCTCCGGTTTCTACCGCTGCTGAAACAGTTCAACAGTTCATCTGTCACACGAATAAAGACTTAAAAAAGGAATTGCTTGTACACCTCATCAAAGAGCGAAACATCAAGCAAGTGTTGATCTTTGAACGAACAAAACATGGTGCAGATAAAATTGCTCGTTTCCTGATCAAACAAAAGATCAAGGCAGCGGCAATTCACGGTGATAAAGCGCAAAACCACCGTCAGAAGGTTTTGGATCAATTTAAGAATGGTGAACTTACAGCTTTAGTAGCGACAGATATTGCCGCAAGAGGAATTGACATCGATCGTTTGCAATATGTGATCAATCTGGATATTCCAAACATTTCTGAAACCTATGTGCACCGAATTGGACGTGTTGGACGAGCTGGAGAAACCGGAACTGCAATATCGATTGCAGAGCCTGAGGAGAAAGGCTTTCTTAAAGATATCGAAAAGTTGATCAATAAAAAGATCGAAGTTTTGGAAGGACACCCTTTTCCTCAAACGGATAAGGTAATGACCAAGGAAGAAAAGAAAGCTTTTGAAGCTGAAAAACAGCGTCGAAAGAAAGAATTCTTTGAGAATCGTAAAAAGAGCGGAAATTTTAGGCGATGATTAATTAATTCTTCTAAATATAACTAGCCGAATTCATTTAATTCTCAAATGGGAGTATGTAAGAAATTTAACTCACTTCAATTGAATATTTTCTTAACGGAGTCTCAAGATCATTTACATTTATCAAGGTATCTTTGTATTGAAGAACATAATTGAATTTCAGGTTATATGGCCTTGAGAGTCTTGAAAAAGTACAATCCGTAGCGATTACTTTAAGAATTTCATCTCCAAATTTCACAAAATCATGTAGAAACGCTGCTTCTTCCTTCAAAACGGAGATACGAATAACTTCCATTTTATTCTTATCCAGTTTTTTGGCCTCTACATAACAAGTTAGGCCGCAATGTTTTCGATTGTCAACGGTCCATCCTTCATTGCCACATATGGAGCACTTAACCCAATCCATTTGGTAACCATTTATGACTGCCGATAGCATTTCATCTTCAGAAAGCAATCTATTGATAGGCATTTCAAATGGAATAATTAACCTTGGCAACTTAGAAGATTTAGTCATACAAATTACGATAATTTTTAGAGATTTTAATTGAAAAAAGAACCTTTTTTGATCAAATGAAATGAAACAATTTTGTTTGTATTGTAAACTGCGCTATTCATTACTTTCTCAATATCTTCGTGTCTTGGATACTTTCTGACAAACTGTTGCGTTTGAAATCAGCATAACCAAATGAAAATAGTCCATTTCATCATATTCCTAGGTTTTTCATTCATTTCGCAGGCGCAAAATGAGGAGATCATTGAATCTTTTTCTGCCGAAGTTTACAATGAAAGCGTTCTGATCAACTTCAGAATCAACTCCGGATACACCTGCAATGGGATTGATGTTCTTCATTCCTCAGATTCAGTAAATTTCAGTCCTGTAAATACTTTCGAAGGAATATGCGGAAGTACAACTGAATCTATTGCCTACGAATATACTCATGCAAATCCGGTCAAGAATATCAAAAACTATTATCGTCTTTATCTTGGTGGAACCGGATTTTCATGGGTTATAAATGTTCTTGTCATTGACCTTACCAATTCCTCCCTGATTAAACCTAATCCACTTCTTTCAACTTCAGAATTGATCTTTGAAAACAATACTATTACAGATCATCAGTTGGTTATTTCAAACATGTACGGCCAAATTGTATTTTCGGAAACGACGAATGGAAGTAGTTTTTTATTGAGTCGAAATGATTTCGTCCAAGGAGTCTATCTCTATTCGATTATCGATAAAGAAAAAGGAAATCGAATTACAGGAAGATTGATGGTTCAATAGAATCTGAAAATATCAGTACCAATTCTTCATTGTCAGTTCTCTTTTCTGCACTACTTTTGCGGCCTCAATACTTCATTCAATGATCTCAGTCAATGGCCTTACGGTTGAATTTAGCGCAAGAACCCTATTTAAAGATGTAAGCTTCGTCATCAATCCCAATGATAAGATCGCTTTAATGGGTAAAAATGGAGCTGGAAAGTCGACTATGATGAAGATCATCGCAGGGATCCAGAAACCGAATCGCGGAAGTATTCAATGTGCTCCTGACACCAAGATCGCCTATTTACCTCAGCATTTATTGACGGAAGATAAATGTACAGTGTTCGAGGAAACGGCGAAGGCATTCGGTCAGATCATCGAGATGAAGAACGAGATCGAAGATCTGAATAAACAATTAGAGACGCGCACCGATTACGATTCCGATGAGTATATGAAGATCATCGAACGAGTTGCAGGGCTAGGAGAAAAATACTATGCCATTGAGGAGACCAACTTCGATGCCGAAGTAGAAAAAGCATTACTTGGACTAGGATTCAAACGAAGTGATTTCACGAGAAATACCAGTGAGTTCAGCGGTGGATGGAGAATGCGCATTGAATTAGCAAAGATCCTTTTACAGAAACCTGATCTTGTCCTACTGGATGAACCTACCAACCACATTGATATTGAATCAGTGATCTGGTTGGAGGACTTCCTGAAGAACAAGGCTAAAGCAGTGATCGTGATCTCCCACGACAAAACCTTTATCGACAATATCACCAATCGTACGATCGAGGTAACGATGGGTCGAATCTATGATTACAAGGCGAATTACTCGCATTACCTTGTCTTACGAGAAGAACGCAGAGCTCAGCAACAAAAGGCATATCAGGAACAACAAAAGATGATCAGTGAAACAAAGCGTTTCATTGAACAATTCAAAGGAACCTACTCCAAAACTAATCAGGTTAGCTCGAGACAGCGAATGCTCGAAAAACTGGAGATCATTGAAGTCGATGAGATCGATAATTCAGCGATCTCACTTCGTTTTCCTCCTTCTCAACGGTCAGGTGATTTTCCGGTTACAGCGAGAGATCTAAGTAAATCGTACGGTGACAAAGCTGTTTTCAAGAACGCCAATCTTTCGATCGCAAGGGGCGAAAAGGTGTGTTTTGTAGGACGAAATGGTGAAGGGAAATCAACTTTCATCAAAGCCATTATGGGCGAGATCAATTTTGAAGGTTTCTGTGAGCTGGGACACAATGCAAAAGTTGGATACTTTGCTCAAAACCAGGCTTCACTTTTGGATCCTGAATTATCAGTTTTCGAAACAGTTGATAATGTAGCAGAAGGTGAAATCCGAAAGGAAATCAAGAATATTCTCGGAGCCTTTATGTTCTCTGGCGATTCAATTGATAAAAAGGTAAGTTTCCTTTCTGGAGGTGAAAGAACCCGTTTAGCGATGGTAAAACTTCTACTACAACCGGTAAACGTATTGATCCTGGATGAGCCTACCAATCATCTCGACCTAAAATCAAAAGATGTTTTAAAAGAGGCGCTTCAGAAGTTTGACGGAACCTTGATCCTGGTATCGCACGACAGAGCTTTCTTGGAAGGACTAGCGAACAAAGTATTTGAATTCAAAGATCAACGAGTGATCGAACACTTCGAGACCATTGACGAATTCTTAGAGCGCAACCGCATTGAGCAGATTAAGCATTTGAATTTGTAATCATAGAATAGCTCAATACTTTATTCCCATTTTAGGAATATTTATCCCAAAATAAAACCTAGTGTTTTACAAGACTCATTGAAAGTCAACCTCAGAACGAATATTTCTATATTCCCATCGAATATTTCTTTTTGGCATAAACATTTCATTTGGAGACTCGACCCTTCAGACCGGTCAACCCAAGTTTTAACGAAAAAAAATGTTATGAAAAACGTGTGCCTTGAATCGAATACTTCCATCAACAGTCGAGGATGGATGGTGAAATCAAAAACTCTTAATACTGTTTTTAATTGCTTATCTGGTGTTGGAAAGTTAGCAATTGTTCTCTTGTTCTTCCTGTCAAATCGCAATGTGGCCAATGGTCAATGCTCTTCTGTTGTATATTATGATAACATGGAGTCCTACACTTGGCTTGGAAATTGGTGGAATTACTGGAATTCCGGTTTTTACACTAATACATCTGTTTCACCATCTGTTAGTGCTTTGCATTACGGATCTGGAAGTGGTAGTTCTGCTTCTGAATATGATTGGTATGTAATGCCGAACATTACTGGATTAAATCCTGACAACACCTACACGGTTAAATTCAGACTTGCCTCATCTATTAGTGGCAGTACAGCTAGCACTGCAGGTAATGATGCCGCTGATTATATTTTGGTTCAATTAAGCACTGATGGGGGGGGTACTTATTCCAACGAAATTAGA
>JALRFI010000240.1 GCA_023253775.1 Crocinitomicaceae bacterium | reverse complement strand
AGGTTTCTCAACACCTGAAATGCATGGAAAATTGTCTCTTAGAGCATCTGCTACAGGGGAATTGATCTTTGTTGATGTTAAAGTTCCTAAGGCAAATATTTTACCCGGAAGATCTGGGCTTGGCGCACCATTGAGCTGCTTGGATTCAGCACGTTTTGGTATTGCATGGGGCGCACTTGGTGCTGCTATGGATTGTTATGATCAAGCGTTGAGATATTCGAAAGAGCGTCAACAGTTTGGGGTTCCGATCGGGGCGTTCCAGCTGATTCAGAAAAAATTGGCTGAGATGATTACTGAGATAACTAAGGCACAACTATTAACTTATCGTTTAGGACAATTGAGAAATGATGGAAAAGCAACTTCAGCTCAGATCTCAATGGCAAAAAGGAATAATGTTGAAATAGCATTGAATATTGCAAGAGAGGCGCGTCAGATTCACGGAGGAATGGGTATTACAAGTGAATATTCGATCATGAGGCACATGGCGAACCTTGAATCAGTCGTTACATACGAAGGAACCCACGATATTCATCTTTTAATTACAGGAATGGATGTAACAGGAATCCCTGCATTTACACGAGAGATACCTGACGTTAAATAAGATATAATCTTTGCGAAGATAAAGAGCCATTCTAGTTGAATGGCTCTTTTTTTTACATTTGCTTCTCAACCATGCGACTATTTCTTTGTGTCATATTGCTTTTTGCTTTTGGTTTTCATTCGAAAGCTCAGGATAGATCAGTACAGGAAAAACTCGAAAAATTAAAAAAAGACATTCGCCAGAGTACCTATTATGATAGTAGTGCAGTTTTCAAAAAAGGTCAAGAAGCAATTGAGCTGGCAAGAAAGAATAATCTTCCTAGTGAAGAAGCTACTATCTATCAATTTTATGGCAACTTTTGGTACTTCTCGTACAATGTTGATAAAGCAAAGGCGAATTATTCAAAATCCATAGAAATAGCCAGAAATGCCGGCGATCTGGAATTAGTTAACTCAACGAAGATCAGATTAGCCTTCATCGAATCTGCTGGTGACGTGGTAAAAGCTGAAAAAAAGTTCAAAGAACTCTTGGTTGAAGCCGAGAAAAACAATTTTCCGGTGAATCAAATAGAGATCTACAATGGCTTAGGAAACCTCTACTCAGACCGTATGATCCGAGATACTGCTATGAATTATTATCTCAAAGGTTTGAAGCAGGCTGAGAAAGATAATCGCAAATATCATCAGGCGATGATGCTGAACAATATTGGCCTGCTTAAATTCTCAGATAAAAAGATCAACGAAGCTGCAAAGGATTTTGAAAGAGCTGTAAAGCTCATTACCAATATGAATGAGGACCGATTGATGCTTAACCTAAATAACAATCTTGGTCTAGTGTTTAAGGAACTCAAGGACTACAATTCAAGTATTCAATATTATCAGAACACTCTTTTGAATGCCAGAAAACTAGGTTTTCCACAAGCCGTAAGCGTGGCCCATTTAAATCTCTCTGACAGTTACCTCAAGAATAAAGAGTATAGAACCGCCGAAATTTATGCTGATTCAGCGATCAACAGGTTAAGAGAGCTAAAAGAAATGAATTTCCTTGGAATGGGTTACATGATTAAATCAAACATTCATCTGGACCAACAGCATTTGATTGAGGCTAATATGTATGCTGATAGCGTAAAGCATTTCGCATCATACTACAGCAGTCCTAATAACATGCTTGAGTATTATAAACTCAAGTCTGACATCAAGAAAAAAGAAGGTGACTTCAAAAATGCCATGTTCTTTTTAGATAAATATTATCACATCAAGGATAGTTTGGAAGAAATCACGAATGACGATAAACTGGCCGAATTGCAGGTGATTTACGGAAAAGAAAAGGCCGATGCCGATCTTGAAAATGAAAAAAATAAGAATTCCCTTTTATCAAAAGAGAATGAGCTCAAACGGACTAGAATGAATTTAATCATCATTATTTCCGTTTTCCTTATCCTTGGAGTTAGTTCAATTCTTTACATACGATACATGCGAATTGTCAGGAATCAAAAAGAATATTTCACCCAAAAGTTGATCGAAAACACGGACAATGAACGCTCAAGGATTTCAAAAGATCTGCATGATGATATTGGTCAATCCCTATCTATCATCAAATCCAAGATCAACATGTTCAACTCCGGTAAGATCAAGAATTTAGAGGGATTAGACAAAGAAGTTGGAGAAGTCATCGAACAAACAAGAGCGATCTCACATCAGCTGCACCCTTCTGCTGTTGCCAAAATGGGAATGGAAAGATCAATTGTTTCGCTATTAGAAAAAACTCAATCAAACACCGGAATTGTTTGCAGTATATCTGTCAAAAAGGACGTTGAAGCCATCGATAATGAAGTAAAAACACAAGTTTATCGCATCATCCAAGAATGTATCAATAATACCATGAAGCACGCAAATGCAACAGCACTCAAAGTGAGCTTATCACAACATTCAGGTTCAATTACGATGACCTATCGAGACAATGGAAAGGGAATGTCGGACGAAAAAAAGAATTTAGGAATAGGAATGCTGACGATCAAAGAAAGAGCTGCTGCAATCAAAGGAAAAATTCAAACCCCATCAACAGATAAAGGGTTCAAATTAATCTTAACAATTCAATCTGCTTGAAATGCTGATCTACATTGCTGACGACCATCCAATTTTCAGAAGTGGCTTAAAGTTTCTTCTTGAGAATTCCTTCAATGAAGTGACGGTCGAACAATTTGACAATGGTGAGCAAGTGATTGATGCAGTAAAAATGAAGGTCCCGGATTTCGTCATTGCAGATATCGATATGCCCGAAAAGAATGGATTGGAGGTTTGTGAGATCCTATCAAAAGACAAATACACATGCAAGATCATCATCCTGACCATGTACAATGATCTGGAAATGTTGAAACTGGCCTTCTTTAATGGAGCAAAAGGATACCTGGTAAAAGATAATACCTCAGAAGAATTAGTGGATTGTATCAACTTCGTGATGGAAGGTAAGTCATACGTGGCCAAAAGCATTAGAGAACAACAGCAACTTTACGACAATTCAGATATGAATAAGGTATATATCGCAGAATTGTTAAACTCTCTTACAAGAACAGAACTAAAAACATTGAAGTTAGTTGCGCAAAAATTGTCGAGTAAAGAAATTGCCGATCTACTTTTCGTATCTGTTAAATCTGTCGAAAACTACCGTTCCCGTATCTGTAAGAAATTAAATCTAGACGCTCGAAATAATAGTCTGATCCTTTGGGTAATGGATAACAAAACGATTATTGACGGAATCAAATAAATTTTGTAGGTTGAGATGTCATTGATTTAAAATTGAGGGGGCAGCCCCTCACGAAGGACTTGACAGAACCTTTAAATTTGCGTCATATTGAACCTAATCGCATGAAAAACCTACTACTTGCTGTTTGCGCCTTGTTATTTGTGAGGCACATTCAATCTCAAACTACGACCGCCTTCAGGGTTAATTTTGATCAAGCGCTATTCGATCTTCCTGCAAATGCAATCGAGGGATTAACTTCCCAACAATACGTATTCGCTGGAACAAACTTGAATTTCCTACCCATTTATGGTACGATTACGGAAGTTGATGGTTCGGGAAACTTGCTTTGGTCAAAAAGATATTATGACGGATCACTCGGTTTTCAGATCAACGACATAAAAAAAGACGCCTCCTTAAATGAATACTTTGTATGTGGAGGTTCAGAGTCCAATGCTGCGGTTTTTATGAGAGTGAATTCGACAGGAGCAGTTGTCGTATCGAAAAAGTTTTCAATTTCCGAAGCCGATGGCGCCTACTTTAATCGAGTAATTAAGGCGTCTGATGGTGGATACGTAGCAGTTGGATACGTTACAGGTTATGACCCAGACGGAGCGGGTCCTGAAATGGACTTTGTTCCCTACAACTATATCGATGCGAATGGAGATCCTCAAACCGAGGTAATTGGCTCTCCTTTAATTGTAAAAATGGATGCCAATGGAAACCATTTGTGGCACAAAGTATTCAGATATTATGATGCCGTAGGAAAAACTCCAGCAGATAGAATATATAATGATGCATCCTTCAATGATGTTGTAGAAACTTCTGATGGATATATCGCAGTAGGTTCCTATGATGTGAATGATGTTTTATCCAATACCAACAGTGATGGTGATGACGCAACTGCTAATGATGCACTCGTATTAAAAACAAATTTTACTGGTACAATTACCTATCACCTTCAATATGATGCGTTAAATTTTTCAGCGACCCAGACAAGTAAATATTTAAATGCTATCAATAAAACGAGCACAGGTATTCCTATTGCTGCAGGTTCTGCAGACAACGGCAAGGAATGGATCATCAAGTTCGGAGCAACTGGAGGATGGTCTTCAGTGTACAGCAGACTTTTCACCTACTCAACATTTTTTGGAACTCCAGACCCTGTTGAAGTATCTCAGATCTATGAGATTCCAGGAAGCACAGACCTTTTAACCATGGGGATGTACATTAAACCACTAAGCTTTGTTTTTTCAAATTCGGTTCATAGAATAAACGCCACAGCAACAACCAATCTGTGGGCTAAGTATTACACATTCAGTTTAGCAACCATCTTGCCTAAAGGATCATTAACTGCTGATAACTCAATGGTGATGTTATCTACTGTTATGGGTGGGGCGAATTTTGATTATCATTTGATTAAAACAGATCCAAATGGCGATACTCCACTTGCCGGTTGTGCGCCAGTTTCATTTACTCCTACAGCAGCGGCAGGAACAACAACTACTGTGAACCCTTATTTCAATACATGGTCAGGGACTGTTGGTTCACAGGCATTGGCTGTAACGGTTGCTTCTATTTCTCCAACTCAGTCTATTCAATGTCAGACTGTTATTGCTCCTTGTACTCCACCTTCCGCTGCCACAACTGTAACGGCTACTCCAAGTACAATATGTTCAGGACAATCTTCAACTATCACAGCCTCTGGACCTGCAAGTAATGTAACTTACAACGTTTACACTGCTGCGACAGGCGGAACAAACCTAGGGGCTGCTCCATTGGTTGTTTCTCCTGCTTCGACAACAACCTATTATATCGAAACAGTTGATAACACAAACCTATCATGTGTAAGTGTTACAAGAACTGCTGTTACAGTGACTGTGACTCCGGCTCCAACTGCACCAGTAATTGGAACAATAACTCAACCGACTTGTACCGTTTCAACAGGCTCAGTTGCATTAAGTGGGCTTCCAGGTTCAGGTACCTGGACAGTTACTGCTTCTCCTGGTGGAGCAACAATTACTGGTACTGGTACGACAGGAACATTTACAGGATTAGCTCCGGGCACCTACACCTTTGCAGTGTCCACAAGTGTTGGGGGCGGTGGACCAGTTTCTGTTTATTCAGAAGATTTTGATGGAAATGGTGGCTCGGGAAGTACATGGGCTACTTTAAATCAAAATGTGGGGGCCCAAGGTTCTGCAGCGAATCTATGGTACATCAGTGACCAAGAAGATGGCAACGATGCCGGACAATGTGGCTCTGCCGGAAGTGGCGATCAATCTCTACACGTAGGATCTTCTACTGTTGGAGATGCGGGAGCTGCATATGACGCATCTGCCGAAGACCCATTCCTTTGTGGATTTTTACCTCCATTT
>JALRFI010000175.1 GCA_023253775.1 Crocinitomicaceae bacterium | reverse complement strand
TCCCTGACAAGATCATACAACGAATGGATCTTGACAGCACAAGATCGAAGAATGCCTATGAAAATATCATACAGGACTTTTCTGAAGGGAAAGTGGATATTTTAATCGGAACTCAAATGGTCACCAAAGGATTGGACTTTGACAATGTTAGTCTTGTGGGAATCCTTGATGCCGACATGTTGTTGAATAGACCTGATTTTAGAGCTTTGGAGCGTTCTTTTCAGTTGATGACCCAAGTTGCAGGTAGAGCTGGAAGAAAACATAAAAGAGGCCAGGTTATTATTCAATCTGGTGATCCAGAAAACTGGGTGATCCGTAAAGTGATCGACCATGATTTTATTGGTTTTTATGAAAGTGAAATTCTCGAACGAAGAAATTTCCATTATCCCCCGTTCTATAAGGTCATCAATATCACCTTAAAACATAAAGACCCAGACTTGCTAGATAGTGTTACCAATTCTTTTGCGCTTGAACTCAGAAAAGTGTTCAACGAAAGAGTCCTTGGCCCGGATTACCCATTGATTAGAAGGATCAATAACCTTTATCAGAAAAATGTAATGCTTAAGATCGAAAGGGAGCTGTCGGATAAAAAAATAAAGGAACGCCTCCAGCAACTAATTGATGCTTTCTATGGCGTTCCCTTAAACAAATCGATTCGAATGATCGTAGACGTAGATCCCGCTTAACCTAGGTATGATTTTAACATCCGGCTTCGGGAAGTATGCTTCAATCTTCGAATTGCTTTTTCTTTAATTTGTCTTACTCTTTCACGAGTGAGATCGAATCGTTCACCAATTTCTTCAAGAGTCATTGGATGTTTTCCATTCAATCCATAATACAAACGAACTACATCACCTTCACGCTGAGTAAGAGTAGATAATGACCGTTCGATGTCCTTTCTTAATGATTCTACAACCAGTTCTTTGTCGGGTCCAGGCAACGAATCGTTGAGAAGTACATCATACATACTCGATGAACTTTCATCACCCTCCACCAATGGCGCATCCATAGATACGTGTCGACCTGAATTCGAAAGAGATTGCTTTACTTCTTCTGTTGTACATTCAAGGTACTCAGCCAATTCTTCTGCTGAAGGCGGTCTTTCAAATTGTTGTTCAAGTTCAGAAAATGCGCGATTGATCTTATTGATTGTACCGATTTTATTCAAAGGTAAACGCACAATTCTGGCTTGTTCTGCCAACGCTTGAAGTATCGATTGTCTGATCCACCAAACGGCGTATGAAATAAATTTAAAACCTCTAGTTTCATCAAATCTTTCGGCTGCCTTGATCAATCCAAGATTTCCTTCATTGATAAGATCTGGTAGCGAAAGACCCTGATTCTGATATTGTTTAGAGACAGAAACCACAAATCGTAAATTTGCTTTTGTTAATCGCTCCAATGCTAAACGGTCTCCTTCACGAATACGTCTTGCCAATTCCACCTCCTCATCAGCTGTTATCAGATCTACCCGACCAATTTCCTGCAAGTACTTATCCAGAGAAGCTGTCTCTCTGTTTGTGACCTGCTTTGTGATTTTTAGCTGTCTCATTTTGTTGGGTTTTAGTTAAACTGTTCAAGTATATAACGATTAATTTAATGAATGGTTGGGGTTTTTACCATAAAAAAACTTTAAATGTGATAACAAATGAATATACGGTACTTTCCAATGAATATTCCGTTCAAACTTGTTAGTAACGCGTTCAAGTCAGTTAGTTTCATAATTTTGCCAAATGAAAATTCTAATGGTTTGTCTTGGAAACATTTGTCGGTCACCAATGGCTGACGGAATACTGCGAAAGAAAGTAAACGATCTGAATCTGGATGTGGCCATAGATTCAGCCGGTACAGCGGGATATCACATTGGTGAAAAACCAGATCCAAGAATGAGACAAACTGCTAGGTCCTTCGGTGTTGACATTGAAGGCCTTCGAGCACGCCAATTTTCGAAAGAAGATTTTAAAGATTTCGATCGAATCTATGCGATGGATAAGAGTAATTTAAGGAATATTTTAAGTCTTGCAGAAAGTGAATCAGATCGACAAAAAGTGAAGCTAATTCTTAACGAATTGTATCCCGGACAAGACAAAGAAGTACCCGATCCATACTACGGTGGAGAAGAAGGATTTATTGAAGTGTATACGATGTTGGATCAAGCAACCGACATCATCATCAAACAAATAACAAAGTGAGAGGAAAACTCTATTTAATACCGAATACATTAGGTGGCGAAACACTATCTAACATACTTCCACAGGAAGTTATCGATACAAGCACAAAAATCAGATTTTTTGCTGTCGAAGAGCTACGTTCAGCAAGAAGATTACTTCGTAAAATGGACAGAGAGTTTCCTATAGATTCGTCTACATTCATTGAACTGAACAAAAGAACCGAAAAACCTTCTCTTTATTTTCTAATCCAACAATTGAAAAAGGGTATTGATGTTGGGATCATCTCTGAAGCAGGTTGTCCCGGAATTGCGGATCCTGGTGCAGTATTGGTTGCTATGGCACATGAAGAGGGTATAGAAGTCTCTCCTCTGGTTGGACCTTCATCCATTCTTTTGGCTCTTATCGGAAGTGGATTCTCAGGACAAAAGTTCACCTTTCATGGTTATTTACCGAAAGAACGAAAAGACAGAATAAAATCACTCAAGGATTTTGAAGCGGATAGTAGAAGACATGGACATACACACATTTTCATGGATACTCCTTTCAGGAACATGAATGTTTTGGACGACCTTCTGAATGAACTTTCAGATCCAACTGAATTGTGCATTGCATCAAATCTTACATTGTTGGATCAGCGAATTAAAACTATGTCAGTAAAAAACTGGCGGGAAAATGCATATGATCTTGCCAAGATACCTGCGATGTTTCTTATCGGAAAATCAGAATGATCATTTGAAGCCTCGTTGCTTCTTGATCGCCTCATAGGAATCCTGAATTTTCTGAAATTTCTCCTTGGCTCCTTGTTGGTATTCTTCCCCCATCTGTGCCACTTTATCCGGGTGAAATTTAATCGCCATCTGTCGGTAAGCTTTCTTGATCTCGTCGTCAGAGGCATTTGGTTCAATTCCCAGTACACGATAATCAGAATTCGTGTCTCTATAGAACATGTTCTTAATACTCTCAAATTCCACCTTTGGAATTCCCATCTTCACGGAAAGATCTTGGATCACATTGATCTCTGTGTCAGATACATGACCATCAGCTTTTGCAATCCCAAACAAATAGTGAATCAGCTGTACACGAACTTCAGGTTGCATTCTCATTCGAATATCTGAGCAGATCTGGTCTAATGGTATTTGTCCCGAATCAAGGAATCTTTTGAGGGTTTGAAGATGCTCTCTATTAAATTGTGGACCAAACTGACGAGCAAAAAAGTTTTTAACGTAATCAAGCTCAGATTTCATAACTTTCCCATCCGCTTTCATTACAGCTGCCGAAAGCGCCATCAACATAGTAGCCACATCGCTTACAGCTGTTCTTTGCTGGTAATAATTGAAAAGGTCTTCAGAAGACATTCTCCTTCCTCCTTCTCCAGAGGCTCTCGCCATAACCTGCTGGTAATTATCAATGAAAGAACCGACGATGAACCCGATCAATCCCATGAATAAGCTTCTTCCAAAAAGAAAGTAGCTACCAATACCAATAATCCACTTAAACAAATGATTTAAAAATTAACAGGGGATAATGACCCCTGCGAAGTTATTGTAAATGTTCTATGTTCCTTTCAATGAAGGAATTTAATGCCTCTCCTTTCAACATTCCTTGTGAAAGTAATGTTAGATCGACAAGCTGCTTCACCATTTCAGATTGATCCTCTTCTGACTTTGAAAGGATCATGCCTACTTTAGGGTGGTTCGCATTTACCTGAACATTATACATTTCTGGAAATGCACTGTAAAAACCGCCTCCACCTATGCGCTGCTGCTCCATCATTCTTCTGATAAACTCAGGCTGAGTAATGATCAGAGGCGCCTCATCTTCACTCATGCTTTCTACCTTTACCGTATATTTTTCTTTGTTCAGAGCATTTTCAAAAAGGGGCTTTAACTTTTCCTCTTCTTCTTTCGATAATTTACTAGGAATTTCATCCGTCTTCTTGATCAGATTATCCAGAGAGTCTGAATCCACCCTTGCAAAACTGATGTTTTCAATTTCCTGTTCAAGCTTTGCGATCCAGTGAGGCACAAGAGGACCATCCAGGATAAGAACATCGTAACCTCTGTCTCTGGCTTTTTTCACGAAGCTGAAATGGCCCTCGGCATCATTCGTATATAATACAACCGTCTTTCCGTCTTTATCGGTCTGTAGCGCTTTTATCTTTTCTTTATATTCTTCAATTGTTGAATATACTCCGTCACTGCTTTTGACAAGGGAGAATCCTTTCGCTTTTTCGGCAAATTTTTCATCCGATAATGTTCCATACTGAATGAAAATTTGAAGATCTTCCCATTTTGACTCAAAATCTGCGCGATCTTTCTTGAACATATCAGAAAGTTTATCCGCTACCTTTTTGGTAATGTGCGATGAAATCTTCTTAACATTCCCATCGGATTGCAAATAAGATCTTGATACATTCAAAGGGATATCCGGAGAATCAATGACTCCATGGAGTAACGTAAGAAACTCAGGAACAATCTCTTCTACGCTATCCGTAATAAATACCTGGTTTGAATAAAGATTGATCTTATTTCTCTGAACTTCAACGTTCTCCTTGATCTTTGGGAAGTAAAGTATTCCTGTCAAATTGAATGGATAATCTACATTCAAATGAATATGAAACAATGGATCCTCGAAAGTCATTGGGTAAAGCTCCCTATAGAACGTTGCGTAATCCTCATCTTTAAGATCGACAGGAGCCTTTGTCCACGCCGGAGCTGTGTTGTTGATCTGATTAGGAACTTCGACTGCTACCCTCTTCAATTTACCATTTTCATCTTTTTCACCTTCTGGTGAATCAATGTACTCCGTCTTATTTCCAAAGAAAACCGGAACTGGCAGAAACTTACAATACTTGGTTAAAATTCCTTCAACTCTTGATTTTTCAAGAAATTCAATCGAATCTTCTGCGATGTGAAGAATAATGTCTGTTCCTCTATCCTTTTTTTCAATTTCTGTAATGATATATTCCGGAGATCCATTACTTTCCCACTGCACTGCTTTTGCACCTTCGTGTCTCGATAATGTTCGGATCTGCACCTTCTCTGCAACCATGAAAGCGGAATAAAACCCTAATCCAAAATGACCAATGATCTGCTCAGCCCCCTCTTTACCTTTATACTGTTGAACAAATTCTTCGGCACCGGAAAATGCGATCTGATTAATGTACTTATCGATCTCATCAGCTGTCATTCCAATTCCTTCATCCCTGATCGTCAGTGTTTTGTTCTCTTTATCAAGAATTACTTCCACTTTTAATTCACCAAGATCTCCTTTATACTCGCCGTTTGCCGCCAAAACTTTAAGTTTCTGACTAGCGTCTACAGCATTTGAGACCAATTCTCTTAAAAAGATTTCATGGTCTGAATAAAGAAACTTTTTAATGATCGGAAAGATATTTTCCGTTTGCACGTTGATCTGCCCTGTTCGCATAATAATTTCAATTTTACTGTGCATTTTTCAATCATTGTGCCATGGTCATTTTACTGACATAATGACCTGAATCAAAGACAAATTGACCACAATCAATCCGCAGTTATTGCTATTTTTACGCCAAATTGATAGTGTGCTATTTTACGATTTCTTCATTTTCCTGCTCATCTTCCTGGCATTCAGATATATTGGTGTCATTAAAATAAAAGATTTAGGGAATTGGACTTTTTCATTTGCCTATCTTATCAAGGTTTTAGCTGGTATTTTTTTCATTTTTATCTATTCTGTCCATTACGGCAGAGGGGCACTTTCTGCTGACGCTGGTGCCTTTATGAGAGAAAGCCGGATCGTTTATGATGTTTTTAGCATATCTCCAATCGATTATCTCAAACTTTTGACAGGAATTGGTGAATCTAAAGAAATCATTCATCATTACTTATCCCAAACCAATCACTGGGATGTTGGTAATCTAACCCTGATCAATGATTCAAAAAATGTGCTACGTGTGCACAGTCTGATCCATTTCATCTCTTTTCATCGTGAAACGGTACATATGCTAATTATAGCTGCAGTATCGTTACTTTCCACCAAACATCTTTATTTAACGTTCAAAAGGTTTACTTCCCTTAATCCAATTCCTTTTTTCTGGATCCTCATTCTTGTACCTAGTACTCTTTTCTGGACGTCTGGAATACTGAAAGAACCATTTATGTTTTTAGGAATAACCTTGCTCTTGAGAGCCTTTATAGATAATTCAATGCATAAAGTCAGGAAAATTTTGTTTGGTTTACTTGGACTTCTTTTAAGCTTTATGTTCAAACCGTATATCCTTTTTTGTGCCATACCCGCCTTTCTGTTTTACCTGATTCTCAAATACATCTCTCGTGGGAAGGTCATAGTTGCTTCCTTAGGCTTTCTAACAATCATCTGTGGGGCATATGTTGTTATTCCTTCGCTAACAAAAAATGTAGTTCACTATATATCCAGAAAACAGTTTGACTTCAATAATGTTGGAAAAGGAGGTATCCATGTCTTGAGTGATTCATTGTACTATTATTTTACTCCTGACCAAAATAAACTACTTCGGTATGATCATAGCGATGTCTATCTCACCGAACCCACAGATGCGTTTATCATTTATTTTGGAAAAGTCAATAGACCGATACCTGTAAAGCTAAAACCAAACACCAAACCATGGAAGCTAGCCTTTCATTCGGTAGGTTGTGAAAGCTATATTGAACCGACACTTATACTTGAAGATCCGGCTCAAATGATCAAAAACATACCGGAAGCATTCTCT
>JALRFI010000139.1 GCA_023253775.1 Crocinitomicaceae bacterium | reverse complement strand
GATGATTCTGAAATTTGTACTGGATGCTCAAATACTGCAACTATTGACATTAATGTTGTCCCTTTACCTACAGTTACGGCTTCAGTTGATTATACAAGCCTTTGTGCTGATAATGCGGTTGTCTTCAATGGTGGAGGTGCTGAAGGTGATCAACTTCGTTTTGTAACAGAGGACGGTTGCATTCAGACATACAGAATTCCCTCAGATGATTGGCAGGATAGCATGACAATTTTAGTCCCTGGTAAATTTCTCCGTGCAGAAATCGAAGCTAAAAATAGCCGTCAACGACTGATCAATGAACTAGTGGACTGGTACAAAGAGCGTCCTATTTACAACCGATCTCAACAATCCTTGGAAGATCCTCCGAGAATCCTCAGAACGCTGAGCAATCCAGTTTTTTTCAAAGATTCTTGACCGGAGTTTAAAATCAAATTGATTCATTTGGAACCAAAGAAACTCAGTTGAAACAACCCCTGGATTAACATCTTTAAGAAAAACAGGTCAGATTCATGAAATTGAAAAGGGCATTTACTGAAGAAATCAACCTTCAATACTTGCTGGATCTTCCAGAGAACTATTCCTCAGAGAAAAATTGGCCTCTCGTGATATTTCTGCATGGTTACGGAGAGCGTGGAGACAATCTTGAGCTCGTTCGGAAGCATGGCCCGCCTAAATTAGCAGGGGAAGGTCAGCAATTCCCTTTTGTTCTGGCAAGCCCACAATGTCCTGCAGAGTTCCATTGGCGCAGCAGTTTCATCATTTCCCTGGTTGAAGAACTTCTGGAGAACTACTCAATTGATCCGAATCGAGTCTACTTAACAGGGCTGAGTATGGGAGGGTATGGGACTTGGCAGGCGGCCTTGGAATATCCAGAGAAGTTCGCTGCAATAGTACCTATCTGTGGAGGAGGATCGCACATAGATTTGCCGTTTATGGACCGTTTGAAAAACCTGCCGATTTGGGCCTATCATGACAGCGGGGATGATGTAGTTCCTTACCAGGAATCAGTTCGGATGGTGGAAAAAGTCATCTCTTCAGGCGGGAATGCGAAACTGACGACTTTTCACGAAAAATCTCACGATTCGTGGACCGCCGCCTATGCCAATCCAGAACTTTACGACTGGATGCTGGGTAAGGCTCGAAACCTCTAGGCTACTCGATATCCGTAGTACCAAACATTTGGTATAGTACCGACATTAAGGACAGTATGGATAGCTTGTGCGGGGATAAAAACTTCTGCTCCGATTACTGGTCTGTACATTTGCCCTGTGACCTCAATTTCTATCTGCCCTTCTGCCAAAATTAATAGGGCCTGTCATCCATTTCGCCATCCTTCTAATTTTTTGTAGTAAGCCCGAACGCCTTACTAGTGGGCACACAAATGCCTAGTAAAAATTAGCAAAAAAGGAACGCAATCCAAGCGTTTTATTTTCTTTTGAGTAACTCGTAAGCAGTTTATTTGATAATGTACATTCCTTCACTTTCAGGTCGAGCTAAGGCAAAACCAAATTTTTCATAAAGTGCAGGAACATCAGCCATTAGCGTGATATAACAACCGGAGGGAGCTTCTTTATCAAGATATGCCATGATATGTTCCATAATAACACGACCAAACCCTTGTTTTTGATACTTTTTCAGACTTCGCAAGCAAAGATAATTCTTTGAAATCAAGATTACACATTTTGCTTACTTCTTCTATATTTTTTTCATCAGAAATATCTTTTTCATCACACCAAACGTATTTTAGTAATTCTTGACCAAAAATTAATTTTACACCTAACAAATCAGCTGCAATAGTAAACTTAGCAGGTAGATGGGGATCTTTAGGGGGGAAATATTTTGGTTGTATGTTGATTTTAATATTTAGGAAAGTGCTCCATCTTTTCAATTCATCTAGTCTATATTTTTGTCTTTGTGGTGATCTTTGCGGAACAGGTATACCGCCAGTTTTTGCAAATATTCCTGCAACCAAATCACATGGCTTTTCTATAATTACTGCGTTGTATTTTTTTGCAATTTCTTGAAATTTTTTAAGCCCTAAAAAAGCAAAAGGAGATGGAAAGCCGTAATAGTATTCTATTTTCATACGACGATTAAATCTCTTTTGGTAAAATTAGCAAACTTTATAAATGATATATCTAGTTGCAGTTATCCACATTTTATCAAGATCTAGAATGGATGTTCACGTTTTGATTCACTTTTGATTCCAATCTGGACTCAAATTACAACCTTTTAGTGTGTAAAATTTTCAACAGACTTAATGTTGCTCTCACTGTTTTCCAACTCTTCCTTGTTCTCTCTAAATGAGACTATGAAAATAAC
>JALRFI010000231.1 GCA_023253775.1 Crocinitomicaceae bacterium | reverse complement strand
GTTTTTGAAGTTTGTCAGAATCAACAAATTTCTTGGTGAACTTCGTGATCCAGCCTAATCCCGCCTCTAAAGGAGATGTGGTGTCGTCGATATCATGTCCGTATAAACAGAATCCCATTTCCAGACGCAATGTGTCTCTCGCTGCTAAACCAATTGGTTTGATGCCGAAAGGAGCGCCAGCTTCAAAGACCTTATTCCATAGTTCTTTAACGTCTTTGTTCTTTACATAGACTTCAAAACCTCCACTTCCTGTATAACCAGTTGCAGACACCATTACGTTGTTGATACCTGCGAATTTCCCCATTTGGAAAGTGTAGTACACCATATTCGAAAGATCAATATCAGTCAGCGATTGCATCGCTTCTGCTGCTTTAGGTCCCTGAATAGCTAATAAGGAATACTCATCTGAAAGATTTTCCATTTCAACACCAAGGTCGTTATGTGAAGAGATCCAGTTCCAGTCTTTCTCAATGTTTGACGCATTGACAACAAGGAAATACTCGTTTTCAGATTTTCTGTAGATGATCAAGTCGTCAACAATTCCTCCTTTACCGTTCGGCATACAAGAATATTGCGCTTTTCCATCAAAAAGTACAGAAGCATCGTTAGTAGAAATCTTCTGGATCAGATCCAACGCTTTTGGTCCTCTTAAAACGAATTCCCCCATGTGGGATACATCGAAAACACCAACACCGTTACGAACGGTTTCATGCTCGGCATTAACACCTTCGTATTGAACAGGCATATTGTAACCTGCGAAAGGGACCATCTTCGCTCCAAGCGAAATGTGAATATCAGTAAGGGCTGTGTTTTTCATTCTCTTTTATTAAAGTGTCCAAATGTACATTTTTTGTGTATTCTATCTTAGAAAAGAGACGATAAATCCTTTCCAACCTGCGTGCCGATGGCAACACCCATTCCGCCCATGCGGACTCCGATTCCAATTCGGGAGGAGTATTTACGTACGATAGGTTTTTTCGTATTTCCAACCCCCATAATTCCGGCCCATTCGTGCTCGATCGTGTATTGTTTACCCGGAATGATCATGTCATTCAATAATTGCTTCAAGGCATTAATGATCGGCACGGTTGTATTCATTGCAGTGGTTGTTTCTCCTTCGAAATCAAGATTTCGTCCACCTCCAAGAAGGATTCTTCCATCAATATTTCTGAAATAATAATATCCTCGATCAAAGTGAAAAGTTCCTTTCAGTTTAAGATCTGGGATCACAGATGTTACGATCACCTGAGCTCTTGCGGGTTTGACATCTTCCTCAATTAGCCTTGCTGCAAATCCATTTGTGCAGACCAGTACATTGGCTGCTTTGATCTCGCCGATATTTGTGAGTAAACAAACCTCATTTGGAGCTTCTTGTATTGAAGAAACGTCAATTCCATTGATCACTTGGATGGATGAACGATGAACCAGGTCTAAATAAGCAAGATTCATTTTCCCGGTGTTGATCTGACCTTCCAATCGATTATTAAAAGAGGTGAACGTTCCTGAGATCCCAAATTTCTCATTAAGTAGAGCGTCTTCCGAAAAGGCATTTTTCTCGCCAGTAATCTCTAGCATTTTTTGATTCAGGTAGTCCATTTGATCATGAACTTGACCTGCAATTGCTTCATCACCTTTTTTAATGATATCCCACGATCCGTTGAGCTTGAGATCAAGAGAACTGTCTCCAACCAGTTCTCGCAAATAACTTAATCCTTCCCATCTTTTTTGAACAGTTTCCCA
Source organism: Crocinitomicaceae bacterium (assembly GCA_023253775.1). Taxonomy (GTDB): domain Bacteria; phylum Bacteroidota; class Bacteroidia; order Flavobacteriales_D; family Crocinitomicaceae; genus M0103. The sequence continues at coordinate 9,076 of JALRFI010000231.1, read as the reverse complement.
CACTGTGCTTTCATCATATTGTGTAAGGTCATCCAATAATTCTGTTGCACTTCCGAAGCATGTAAAACCGGCATTTTTTGAGCTGGCACCGGAGGGTAGGTACCCACGTTCGATCACAAGGATCTTACTATTCGGATATTTTTTTCTTAAATGAATAGCAGTACTGTATCCGACAATTCCAGCTCCAATGACAAGGAAATCAATTCCTTCAAAATAACTGGTTTTTTCCCAGTAGGAGAGATCGTTAATATTGATCATTTTAAAGGGTTAAATTGAACAATTTTGCTCATATTTGTAAATAAATCAGTTCAAAATTAAACCAATTCTGTAACTGGGTGTACGGGCTTGCGTTTAAACAATGAGTATGAAGTACTTTTTACTCTTTCTTGGGGTTTGTATGTCGTGGATTTTATCCGCACAATCTTTAACATTTGGTTTTAAAGGAACGGTTACTAATTTCGAGAGTGGAAAAAATGAGGCTGGGGTTACTGTTCAAATCATACAGGAAGGAAAGTCTGTAGGGAGTGCTACCACTTCATCCAACGGTAAGTATCAACTTAAAGGTCCGGTTAACTATAAGAAACCATTCAAAGTTCAGTTTACCAAGGCTGGAATGGCAACGAAGTTCGTGAACTTCGATTTCAAAGAAATTAATGAAGAAGATACACCGGCAGGATCAGAATTCTATCCGGTTTCGGATTTCTCTATGACAATGATCACGAGTAAACCTGAGGTGGATCTTTCATTCTTGAATAACGAACCTGTTGGTGCGTTTTACTGGAATTATTCTTCGAATAGGGCAGAATCCGATAATGCTTTAAGAGATCGGATGAAGACTAAAGTAGAGAAACTGATCAATGATGCTCAGAAGAACAATGCTGAGAATGATGCTAAGTACCAAGCATTAATCGTTGAAGCCGATAATCTATACAACGCTCAGAAGTGGGAGGAGGCTTTATTAAAATACGAAGCAGCCTTATCGATAAAGCCAACGGAAAAACATCCAAGCGATCGAATCAATGAGTTGGATGCGTTGATCCTCTCAAAGAAAAAGGAAGACCTTGCCAATCAACAGGCAGATTATGAGTATAACAATCTGATTAAGGCTGCAGATGCATTGAGGGATCAGAAGAAGTATGAGCCGGCGATCGCGAAGTACGAAGAGGCGCTGCGTAAAAAGAATGAAGATTATCCCAGAACACAAATTTTAGAATTAAATAAATTGGTTGATCAGCAAAAGAACCAGGCTGATATCGACGCAAAATACAATGAGGCAGTAAAAATGGCTGATATGTTCTACAACCAGAAATCCTATTTGGCTGCAAAAGATAAATACATCATCGCAAGTAATCTTAAACCTCAAGAACAGCATCCTATTATTCGTTTATCGGAAATTGAAAAAAAGCAAAATGAGCTGAATGAGGCCAATGAGAAGAAGAAAAAATATGACGATGCTGTTGCTGCTGCCGATGCTTTTTTCGGTCAGGAACAATACGAGGATGCTAAGATCAAATATCTTGAGGCAATGACCTTTGAATCTGGGGCAACCTATCCTGCTGAGAGGATTAAAGACTGTGATAAGAAAATTGCTGAACTACTCGCTCAAAAGCAAAAGCAAGAGAGGCTCGACAAACTTTTACAAGAAGGAACTATCTTGTTTGACCAAGCGAAATGGGTTGAAAGTAGAGGAAAATACAATGAAGTGCTGATCCTTGATCCATTGAATCAAGTGGCGAAAAATCGCTTAGCGGAGATCGATGTGAAGATCAAAGAAGCTGGTGACCTTGCTGCTCAGGAGGCTAAATTTAACAAGTTAGTTGGGGAAGGAGATCTAGCTGTAAAGGGGTTGAAATGGCAAGTTGCCAAATCGAAATACGAGGAAGCACTGGGTATTAAAGAGGATTTTGCTGTTCAAGGGAAAGTAGATGGCGTTTTAGCAAAGATTAAGGAGGAAGAAGAAAAAGCAAATCTAGAGGCAAAATTCCAGGAGCTCAAAACACAAGGTCTGCAGCTTGCTGCCGAACAAAAATGGTTTGAAGCAAAAGATGCACTTACTCAGGCAAAAGATATCAAAGCAGACCCGGTTGTTGTGCAAAAATTGAAGGAGGTCGAAGAAAAGATCAAGTCGAACGAGGCATTGCTGAAACTTGAGGAAGAATATAATACATTGATGACTGAAGCAGAGTCCAAAGTAGTTAGTAAGGATTACGATGGAGCAATTGCAAAATACAAAGAAGCATCACAAAAGAAACCGGCCGAAAAAATGCCGAAGGATAAGATCATTGAGCTTGAATTATTTAAAAAAGATCTGGCAAAACAAGCGGAGATCGATGCCAAGTATAATGCTTTCATGAAGAAAGGGAACGAGTTGATGTCTCTTCAAAAATATTTAGATGCAATTAAAGAATTCAATAGTGCCCTTGCATTAAAACCTGAAGAACAGGAGCCTGCAGAAAAAGCAGCAGAGTGTGAACGATTGGAAAGAGAAAAAGGAAACGAGGAAGATCAGAAGATCGAAAAGATTCTTACAGTTGCCTTGCAAAAGTTCGATGAAAAAGACTATCCGAAATCCAGAGAACTAGCTGAAAGATTCCTTTCATTTAAACCGAATGATACGAGGGGTAAGGATCTTTTAGCAAAGATCAATGATATTGAGAACCGCAGAAAGGCTTATCAACTAAAAATGGCTGACGGGAAAAAACTAATGTCGGAAAAGAGTTATCAGAAAGCCATTACCTCATTGGAACAAGCATTGGTTATTTTCCCGGAGGAAAAAGAACCGAAAGATTTGATCGATGAGCTTAGAGCGCTAATTGATACTCAAACATCTGAAGCAGAAAAAGAAGCCTTGTATAAGGATTTCATGAACAAAGGTGGCATCTCAGAAGCAGCAAAATCATGGGAACAGGCATTAGTTCACTATCAAAATGCATTGAATGTTCGTCCGGAAAGTCAGGCAGCAATAGATAAAGTTGCAGAAATGCAGCAGATTCTTGATGATCTTGCGAATGCAAGTAAAATTGAGCAGGAAAAACAAGATAAGTTCAATAAATTGATCCAGGAGGCAGATAGTTATTTTTCAGCCGAAGAATACCTTGATGCGAAAGTAACTTATGATATGGCTTTAACTCTGTATCCGAATAATTCTTACGTGAAGAATCAATCGATTGAATGTGAGAGAAGAGAGCGCGATAAAAGTTTTGCTGAAGCGGAAAAGAGTTACAGAAAGATAGTAGACAAGGCTGACGAATATTTTGATTTAGAAGATTACGAAAAATCTAAAGATTATTACGAAAGAGCACTTTCAATAAGAGCGATTGATCCATATCCTCAGAAAAAGATCGAAGAAATTGAAGCTATCCTTAATCCAAGAGATCTTGGATCTGTAGAATTGAAACCATTGGGAGAACCATACCCTGAGAATTCTATCATGGATGGATATGCTTTGTTGGTTCAAGCTGATATTGAGAGAAAGAATATCAAGAATGACGCAGTTGTAAATACGATTGATGGTGCTTTGGCGAATGAGAACATGATGCGCGATCTTAAAGCGATTCAGCAAGAAGAAACAACAAATGAGATCCGAAGAGTTGTTGAAGGAATATCCGTTTCGAATGAAGAGTCTGACGATAATAGAAAAGCCATTGTGAAGGCATTGAGAGATGCAGATCTGGAATCCGAAATGATTGCGATCACAGATAATCAATACAAAACATCTGATCTTCGAAGGGCACAGGATAAACTAGATATTGTTAAATCAGAAGGAGATATTGATTATACTGAGCGCACTAATGTTTATGTGGAGAATAATGATCTGCTGGGCAGCTATTCCGGCGCTTTGCGCGTTGAAATGCAGGAGCGATCAGAGAAGTATATTGACCGTAATATTGAGTCTGATGTCAAGTTGGATCTTGTTCAAAATAGAATAGAGGAAGATAACAATGAAGGATACGAAAGACAACGTCGCAATGATCAGCTGGTAGAGGATGTTGAAAAGAATGCAGAAAACACTTACAACATCATAAGCGATGAAAAAGAGCAGGCACTGACATCCAACAATTCAGTGATCGTTTTGGAAAATCTTAAGGTGGACGAAAGAGGGGTTTCGGATAGTAAGCATGCTCCAGGCAATAAAGAGGAGCTAAAGACAGTTGAAACAGTTGTCATTGAAGCTGAAAAAGTAAAGTCCGAATATGCAGATCTGCGCACAGAGGGAAATGCTTCTCAAATGATCGTGATCAATTCCGAATTAGACCAGGATTTCTCTGATCGTGATAATGGTCGAAAAGAAAATATAGAGAAATACAAAGAGAACGAGTTTGTCCTTAATGAAGGGAAAAGAGAGAAATTAGAGCAGGAGAACATTAAATACCTGGCCAATAAAAACATTATCGACGAGGAAGATAAAAAGCAAGTGGCGATCAAAGAGCAGGCGGATGAGAAGCTGGCTCAGAATTCGACCATGGTTGAGATCATCAATGTAGGTGCGAATTCGTCATATGAAGAGAAAGGAATGTCTGATGATGAGCAAAGAAGGGCGACGCGAAGTGGAGTGGAGAATATCTCGTCAAGCACAGATGAATTCCTTGAAAATTCTACCGACAAACAAAAAGAGAATGCATTAAAGGTTGAAGACCTGAACAAGGCGATGGAAGCGGGTACGATCAACCAGGAGTCAGCAAAAAAAGAACAATTGTTGGATGCTCGTCAGAAGATCGAAAATATTGATGGTTCTAAACCGGCTAAGAAAAGAATCGCGAATGCCTTGGGTCAGGAATATCCGGAAGGAGTTTCCCAAGAGTCCTTTACACAGTCAGATGAAAATGGATTGATGACATCGATCATCACACGTAGAATTGTTGTGATCAATGGCGAAGGAAATGTTTATGTCAGAACTCAGACGCTTCATAATATCACGTACACGAAAAATGATCAGCCTACCACAGAATATACGTGGCAGAAAGAGACTACAGGTCCGCATCTGCAGAAGCATTATTAATATTTTTATGATCTCTGTTCTTTTCTCTTGTGGGGAAAAGAATCATTCTTCTGAAAGCATAGAAGGACATGTTATCCTTGGAGAGGCTCAAGGAACCACTTATCAGATCATTGTTGCTGAAAAAGAGCTACACTTTTCGAAAGATGAAATTGATTCTTTATTGAATCTCTTTGATCAGTCGTTGTCAACGTATGTAGATTCTTCTGTGATCTCCCAACTCAATAATGGAGAAAGTACGAATACCGCGATTGATCCCAGTGGTTACTTGAAAAGGTGTTATGTGAAGAGTCAGGAAGTCTATACACTAACCAATGGATTGTTTGATCCTTCCGTCTTTCCGTTGGTTGCAGGCTGGGGGTTTATGAAGGAAATGGGTTCGCCATTAAGTGGACAAGAAGTGGATTCCATTCTTCAATTTGTTTCCTTTAAACAAGGACAGATCCATACTATGAGATTTAACGGAGATTCTTGTCTTCTTGAGAAAAATGACCCTCGTTTTAAAATGGATTTTAATGCAATTGCGCAAGGACTTTCGGTTGATGTGGTAGCAGATTTTATTCGTTCGAAAGGACATTCCAATTTCTATGTGGAGATTGGAGGAGAGATGATTGTTTCGGGGAATAATAGATCAGGCGAGGCATGGAAAATCGGTATTGACGCACCGGTTGAACAGTCTGAGGATGGAGTTCGCAAGCTGGAAAATGTAATAAAGATCACTGACAAAGCAATAGCAACTAGTGGAAATTACCGTAAGTTCTACGAGGTGGACGGAAAGAAATACGCGCATACCTTGCATCCAAAAACGGGATTTCCTGTTGAGCACAGTCTGTTAAGTGCCACTGTAGTGGCAGAGGATTGTGCTACGGCCGATGCTTTCGCTACTGCATTCATGGTCATGGGTGTTGAAGAGACCAAAAAGTTTCTCCAAAAGCATAAGGGTCTTAAATTGGATGTCTATCTTCTTTACGATAATGATGGTGAGATCAAACGTTATTCTACAGAAGGAATGAAGAACTACTTCAGAGAATAATTCAATACGGATTGTCAGTAACTATTAAGATCGCTTATTTCCGTAAAGCTTAATTCGGCTAATTTCATTAAAAATTAGAAAAATGAACTGGAGTGCTCTGGCTTTACGTTTGGTAATCGTCGCTAAATTGATCCTTGCTGTTTTGATCTGCATGTACTTCTGGAAGACCGATGAACTTGCTGGAATTACCAATTTACCGATTTACATCCTTGTGTTATGTGTTCTATACATCGGTATGCAGATGCTAACCCGAAGACTTTCGAATGTACAGAACTGGTGGGACTGGGTTTATTATGCAGGATTGGTATCCATCATGGCACCCGTTATGCTTGCAACTGAAGAAAAGCTGTCTATTTACAATGCTATCGCAGATTATGGAACGATCATGCTGATCCTTCCAGGCTTGGTTGACGGATATTTCATCATTACAAAGAACAGAATATGAAGTTACACTTTATAGCAATTGGCGGTAGCGCAATGCATAACCTGGCTATTGCGTTGAGCAGAAAAGGAATGGAAGTGACCGGATCTGATGACGAGATCTTTGAGCCGTCCAGAACGCGTTTGGAAAGAGAAGGAATCTTACCTGCTGCTATTGGATGGTATCCTGAAAAGATCACGACAGATCTTGGTGCAGTAATTCTGGGAATGCACGCGCGCGAAGATAATCCAGAGCTGCTTAAAGCAAAAGAACTGGGGATACCAGTATACTCATATCCTGAATATTTGCACGAACAAAGCAAAGAAAAAACGCGAGTAGTGATCGGTGGATCGCACGGTAAGACAACGATCACGTCTATGTTACTGCATGTTGTTCATGAATTAGGATTGAACGTAGATTACATGGTAGGTGCTCAATTAGAAGGATATGATTGCATGGTGAAGATCTCGAATGAAGCAAAGGTGATGATCCTTGAAGGTGATGAGTACCTGAGCTCTCCGATCGATCGAAGACCCAAATTTCACTTGTATAAACCTAACGTTGCTATGATCAGCGGGATTGCATGGGATCATATCAATGTATTTCCAACCTTCGAAAATTACGTTGAGCAATTCGATATTTTTTGTGGTTTGATCGAACAGGGTGGAAGCCTGATCTATAACGAAGAAGATGAAGAAGTGAAGAGGCTGGGGGAAAAATTTTCCAAAAGGATCAATGCTATTCCGTATGCAACTCCATCGTATAGTGTCAATGACATGGGGACTTTGCTTGAATGGGAAGGGAAACACTATCAATTGAAGATCTTCGGCGGACATAATCTACAGAACTTGATCGGAGCGATGAAAGTAGCAGGGGAGATCGGGATATCGAATGTAGATTTTTTAACGGCCATTCAATCCTTTACAGGTGCTGGGAAACGATTACAAAAGGTGGCTGAAAAGAATTCGTTTGTCATGTTCAAAGATTTCGCGCATTCACCATCCAAATTAAAAGCGACAACCAAAGCAGTGAAAGAACAGTTCAGCGAGAGAACAGTTATTGCTTGTATGGAGCTGCATACCTTTTCTTCCTTGAAAAAGGAATTTTTACCACAGTATAAGGATGCCATGAAAGCGGCGGATGAGTCAGTTGTGTATTACAGTCCTGATGTTGTGGCTCACAAAAAGCTTGAGCCGATCTCTGTAGAGATGGTTTTTGAAGGTTTTGGAGGAAATGTTCGTGTAATGAACAATACTCAGGAAGTATTGGATTACATACGCTCGAAGAACTGGCAGAATGCTGCCCTGCTCATGATGTCGTCAGGAAACTTTGATGGGATCAACTACGAAGAGCTGGGGGAAGAAATCGCATCCTTGCTCTAATTTCGAAATACGATCCTGCGATAGATCACCGTCACGAAAATACTATTCAGTGTCGTTAATAGCAACAAAGAAAGCATGCTGATCGCCATTGTTGATCCTGGGCTATAGAATGCTCTCGGTCCTTCAATGATTGAATCATAGATCTCCTCTTTTGTCATCACCTCAAACTCTTCGTTTGAATCTTTGATCTGTTTTAATTTTTCGGGATCATTCATGTCTTTCTTTAATGCCATTTCGATTTCAGATAGCTGGTGCTTGTTGAAATCAGGATCGATCTTACCGTAATAAAAGTACAGAAAAACGCTTACGATAACTGTGTAAGAGACTCCTGCAGACATCCCATTCTTGATGTCATTCAATGCGTTACTGTCCTCGCTTGAACTTCTTTTTTGTAGAAACAATCCGATCGCGATCGATAGCAGAACGCCAAGGATGTTCAGCATTACCGAAGGCACTACATTGTATGGAAATAGGTCAAACGCAAAGATCAGCATTCGCAATGCGATCCAGATCAATGCTGCAATAACTCCTGTCTTTACTGTGATCTTCATAAATAAAAAAATCCCGGAACAAGTCCGGGACAAAAATAGAGTTTTAATTTTCTTAGCTGTTCATCGAAACCAGGAATTCCTCGTTCGATTGCGTATTCTCCATGTGCGACTTCAGGAACTCCATCGCTTCAACAGAGTTCATGTCTGAGATGAATTTTCTGATCAACCAAACACGCTGTAGTACATCTTTTCGAACCAACAGATCTTCTCGACGCGTACCTGAAGCGATGATATCGATCGCAGGGTAGATCCTTCTGTTTGAGATCTTTCTGTCGAGCTGTAATTCCATGTTACCTGTTCCTTTGAATTCTTCAAAGATCACTTCATCCATTTTAGAACCGGTCTCTGTAAGTGCTGTCGCAAGGATCGATAATGAACCTCCGTTTTCGATCTTTCTTGCAGATCCAAAGAATCTTTTCGGCTTGTGTAGGGCATTTGCATCCACACCACCTGATAGTACTTTTCCGGAGGCAGGAGATACGGTGTTGTATGCTCTGGCAAGACGTGTGATTGAATCCAGGAGGATACAAACGTCATGTCCACACTCTACCATTCTCTTTGCTTTCTCAAGCACCATGTTTGCCACTTTAACGTGACGTTCAGCTGGTTCGTCGAATGTAGAGGCGATCACTTCTGCTTTAACGCTTCTTGCCATGTCTGTAACTTCTTCCGGACGTTCGTCGATCAGAAGTA
>JALRFI010000194.1 GCA_023253775.1 Crocinitomicaceae bacterium | reverse complement strand
TCTTTTATGTTTTCTACCAGCTCTACCTGCAACCTGCGTCATTAACTGAAAAGAACGCTCCAACGCTCTGAAATCAGGTCTGTTCAGCAACATGTCGGCATCAAGAATTCCCACAAGACTGACATTGTCAAAGTCCAATCCTTTAGTGACCATTTGAGTTCCGATCAGAATATCCACTTTCCGATTAGAAAAGTCCTGAATGATATTTTCATAGGCATTCTTCGATCTTGTGCTGTCAAGATCCATTCGTTGTATGATCTTATCTGGGAAAATAAGTTGAAGCTCATCTTCGATTTTTTCCGTCCCGAAACCGATCATCTTTAGGCGGTTACTTCCACAGGCAGAGCATGTTCCCATTGGGGGAGTGATACTGCTGCAATAATGACATTTGAGCGTGTTCGAATGTTTGTGATAGGTGAGACTCACATCACAATTCTTGCATTTTGGTGTCCAGTTACAGATCTCACATGACCAAAGTGGTGTATATCCTCTTCTGTTCTGGAATAGGATGATTTGCTTATTGTTGTTCAATGCGTTTTTCATGTGATCAAGCAAAAAGGAAGAATAATGTGACTCCATTGTTTTTTGTCTTCTTTCCTTTTTGATATCTGCTACAAATACCTCCGGGAGCGTTATATCACCGTATCTCGAATTGAGCTCAACCATACCGTATTTTCCGTTTTTGGCATTGAAATAACTTTCCATTGAAGGTGTGGCTGATCCAAGAAGGACTTTCGCCTTGTGCATTGCTCCCAGAACAATGGCAGTGTCTCTTGCATTGTAACGAGGTGAAGGATCATACTGCTTGAATGTGTTTTCATGTTCCTCGTCGACTATTATCAGTCCCAGATCCCTGAATGGTAAGAAAACAGATGATCTCGCTCCAAGAATTATTCTGAATCGATCTGGATTGTTGTTTAAGACATGATTCCAGATCTCAACGCGTTCGTTTTGGTTAAACTTCGAATGATAAACTCCAATCTGTTCACCAAAATATTTAGAAAGTCGTTGAATTAATTGAGTCGTTAGGGCTATTTCGGGTAAAAGAAATAATATTTGTTTGCCTAAATCTAACTGTTGTTGGATGAGCTGGACATATATCTCCGTTTTTCCTGAACCGGTTACACCATGCAACAAAACTGTATTTGTCCTCTCAAAATTACTTTCGATCTGCTCAAGCGCATGTTGTTGTTCCTTGCTTAAAGGTTTAAAGACATCCGTTGAATCAACAGAATCATTAAATCTTCCGATCTCGTACTTTTCAGAGAGAACGAATCCATTCTTTTCAAGAGTTCTCAAGGTAGAATCGGAGACTCCAGATTGACTGAGTTCTTTCTTCATTACCGGGATCATTGATGACCCTTCATAACGACCAAGATCCAGCAGTTTTAAAAGAGCCTCTGCCTGTTTTTGACCACTCTTTTTTGTTTCCAAGCTCTGAAGTAGTTCATTGATGGCATCTTCTTTTAGGAACATATCATTGAGCTGATAGAAGACAGCTGTTTTTGGGCTGAATCTTTGATTTAGCTCCTCAACAGAAATGATCATTCTTTTATCAATCATCTGCTTGATGATCGGCTGTATCGTTTTGATCCCAATGATTTCAGAGATTTCCTTCAGATCAAGTGATTCTCTTGTCTCAAGTACTTCGATGATCGTTTCTTCTCGTTCAGTCAATGTTTTTCCATTGATCTCGAAATCAGGATGCAGAACGATCTTTGTTTCGCTTGCCAGTTTGAAATTTGCAGGGAGTGCTGCATTCATCACATCTCCAATTGGAGACATATAGTAGGTTGACATCCATTCCCACAATTTGTATTGCTCAAGGGTTATAATGGCTTGATCATCTAAAAGATGTTCAATGTATTTAGCTTGATAGTTTTCAGGTATTTTCTCGTGCACTGAAACTACGATACCGGTGAGCAGTTTTCCCTTGCCGAATGGAACAATTACTCTGATCCCTGCGAAAATATGTTCATTCATTTCATAAGGCACACGATAAGTGAAAGTCTGCCTAATGGGAACAGGAAGTATGACATCAGCAAAAAGGGTCAAGCGTTCGGACATGCCCTAAAATTAACAAGTAAACTAGAAAACAGAAAGTTCGGGAATAAACTTTACTGACAAGCGAAGGTTTGCGTTTGATCACCAGGGTGATTACTGCAGAAATATAGCAATCCAGTGATTGGACCTGTACATAATTCTCTGGTGCTTTTCTGATCAATAGCTCTTATATATGCTTGCGCAGCAGACACAAAGAATGGTTTCACAAACCTTAATGTCTGTCTGGATGAGAAAATGCCAATTACTCGTCCTTCACCTTCAACGCTTAAATTGGTATAAGTTGGCTTACTTTGAGCTAGGCTACTTGAAGGTTTGTTAACGGTCATGTAGTTGTAAAGTTCCTCTGCACCTCCTGTAATTGTAACAGTTATTGAACCAAATGTTCTTCTGTCAATCAACGGATCATTCGTAATGTTAGACTTGATTAAATTGTAAAATGTCTGTCCATTCGCCGAAAAAGTTTTTGAAGTTCCTGGAACAACTTCTGACTCACCCAATGTCCATTTGAATGATTTCGGTGTTGATGGCGCCCCAATAAATTCATTGAAAGAGATGTCAAGTGACGCATTTACCACATAAGCATTTCCTGTTCCAACTGCAACGCTGGATGAGGTATAAGAACCAGGGTTATCAGCGAATTTAAACGTGTAATTTTGACTAGAAGCGGTAGTTGACAGACCTGTAACGAGTTGCGTTTCTCCAGACACAATAAGCTCACCATTGTTGATGTTAATATTCAATTTATACGTAGCACTCGGGTTTAAAGGTGATTGGTTAATCGTATGGAAATAATACACTTTCTGTTGAGGAGCATAGAATACGCCATTTTCATCCTTGTTATCAATGAGTGTATCTGTCAAAGTCCAAGTTCTGGTTAGCGCCCCATTCACATATTCTTTAATAGTCGCGTTGACGTCAGTAAAGTAACTTGAGTCAGGGATCTGAGCTATTTCATAGGCATTACCCGGACCAATAAACGCTCTGTTGATCTTCACATAATGAATAGAATCAGCTTGATCCAGAATACCATAAACTACAGCTGTTTCCTGAAAGTCACCGATCAACTCAACCTCCTCATTACAGGAGTTTAAAACGAATCCTAAGCTGAAAAGGAAAAAAGAATATTGGAGAAGAGATTTCATAGTTCTTTGTTAGATTTCAAATGTACTACAATTTGACAAATAACACATACGCGATGGCTGCATCATAACTACAGATTACTCAACGAATGGCCCTTTCATTGAAAAGAACATAACCATAACTCACCTGGAAAGCAAGTGGATTCGTTTGTTTAGGGAAGTAATTGACAGTTGCTCGAAGAGGTCCAAGAAATGAATGGTAGATGATCGATGCCGATGCAAGGAAAGTATCTCCTTTAAAAGGTCTTGAATAGGTCTGGGTGCCATCATCGTTATTGATCAACTGAACGAATGGCTGAAATAAGTAACCATCGATACGGAGATCTATATTCTTAGGAAATGAGAAAATGATATTTGTTCCAACTCCAATGTATTGAGGTGATCGGTATTCAGGGAGAAAGTACGTATCAATGTCCGGAATTGGAGAAAAGCTTGTTAGAGCGAGTAATGTTGCTGTGTAATTGGTGTATAGTGATTGTGAATTGAAAACACCTTTGCCATGAATTCCAAAA
>JALRFI010000181.1 GCA_023253775.1 Crocinitomicaceae bacterium | reverse complement strand
AATTCAACCGCTTTAGTTGCCCAGATCAACGCCTGCTTCATGTCCTTTTTCTCTTTGTAGTAGAATTCTGCGGAAGCAAAGTAATCGTTTGCAGAAGGTCCGTTCATCATCTTCTGGATGTTCTGATCCATTTTAACGCTTGTCGGTACTTCAAAAGCGAGTTCGATCGCTGTTTTGTCCCAAGCAAAACAAAGGTTAGCAGATTTTGTCGTTGTCTTATCGAAAGTGATGGCAAATGTTTCAACCACATCATTCAATTTCACCACCGGTGCATTCAAGGTCAACGCTACTTTTGACTCCTCCCACTCATCCGGTGTACCCCAGTTTGAATAGTCCGTGTAGAAGTAAACCGTCCATGCACTTTCCGAAGGTTTCGTGAATATCGCATAGGTTCCTGCTTTCAGCGTGTCTTTCCCGAAGATCATCGCATCCGAACACGTGATCTTTGTGTTTTCGTTCGCACCGGTTCTCCAGATCTCATTGAACGGAACTACATCGCCAAAAACAACACGGTCATTTTTAGATGGACGATAGTAGGATACTGATAGGTCAGTCAATCCAACTTTCTGTTCAACTTTTCCTTGTGGACTTGCCATTGGTCTTGGCAACTGCCCGAAACCTGTTACCGTGATAATTCCTGATACAAACAATGCTGCTAGTTTTTTCATTTTTCTGTTTTAATTGTTTTCAATTATTGGATTAATTCCTGGACGGATCTCCAAAACTCTTCTGTTGATGGAACACATCCGTTTTCGATCATTTTATGGATCTCAGTTTCTCTTTCCCACTGATATCCTTTTTCTGATCTAAAATATTTAATGCCTTCAAAAGTACCACTCAATGTCTTATGTATGTTCTCCGGTGTCGAAAAATCTGCGGTTGACATTTCATCTGTCTGAAATCCGATCAAACCGATGAGCTCTGTTCCTAGATAAAATACAAAAAGGCGATCAGCACTTCTGAATTCCAGCACCTTGATCTTTTCGTACACCTTCTGCAAGATCTGATCACTAAAGATCTCCACCAGCTCCAATGCTTTGTCGGGATATTCCTTATTCAGCTTTTCCCATTCTTCACCATGTACACCGTTAACAATCAAGAACTGAACTAGTTCATCTCCGAAATGATTTAATTCTTCATCCGTTAAGATCCTGTATTTCATTTCTTCAGGAATAAAGTTGCGATCGTAAGATCGTTCTGGGTCGTAATTTTTATGTTCTCTTCGTTGCCATCCACCAGCGCTATTTGAACGCCTGCTTCTTCAACCAAACCGGCATCATCCGTAATTCCGTTGTGGTATGGAATATCGTACGCCTTCATGACGAGTTCTGCACGAAAACATTGTGGCGTCTGCACAATACGATAATCGCTTCTTTTCACGGCAACAGAGCCCTGATCACTGATCATTCTGATGGATTCCTTCATTTCGATCACCGGTACCACTGCACCTGACGCGATAACCTCCTCTTTACATCGTTGAAGGGTTTCTTCGCTCACTAATGGTCGCACAGCATCATGAATAAGGATGTATTCTCCTGAACAATGCGTCAGAGCGTTCTTCACAGAATGATAACGCTCCTCTCCACCCGAAACAATTTTAACCGGGGTCTTGAACTGATTGGCTGCAACGAGCTCATTCCAATACGAGATCCATTCTTCGGGTAGTGTAACGATGATCTCTGCCTCTGGTTCAAAACGCACAAACGCACTAATGGTATGCATGATCAACGGCATACCATTGATCTCAACAAACTGTTTTGGAATGGCAGCGCCAAAACGCTTTCCTATTCCTCCCGCAGTAATGATCACTGAAATTCGCATGGTATAAAGTTAGTTATTCCTTGTAAAATTCAGGCCGTTAACCAAGGTATGCTGAGGATAATATATCGGAGGATCTTTGAGATTGACATCCACAGGAGTACTCTCCACCAGTGTGCCCTGAAAAACCCCAATGCGACGGTCAAGGGATCACCTAAAAAAGGCGTCCACGATAACAACGCCAGCCATTCTCCATATTTGGCTATCCGTTGTTCAAAGGAATTGAGTTTCGATTCAGACAGTCCGAACCTCAACAACCATTTCGGATTCCCCAGGCTTCCGATCCAGTAATTGGTTGCTCCACCTAATATGTTCCCAAAAGAAGCTAGCGCAATACACGAAAAGAGATCATATCCTGATGCCAGCATAAGTACAAGCATACCTTCACTGCTCAATGGCAGGATGGTTGCCGCAAGGAAACTTAAGACAAATAGGCCGGGATAACCCAGGTCGAACCAGTTCATAACAAAAAAGGGCCGGTGTAAAACCGGCCCTTCAAAGGTAGTTAACCTAAAATTATTTCTTGATGAACTTCTTTGTAACAGTTGTTCCTTCAGTAACGATGTTCACATAGTAAACACCTGAAGCGAAATCAGCTTCGAAAGATACTGAATGGTCACCTGCAGTCTGAGCGCCATCAAGAACTGTCTTCACAATTCTTCCTGATGCATCAAGAACAAGAACTTTCACGTTTTCGTTGTTCAACAAAGAGAAATCTACGGTTGTATTTCCGCTTGTTGGGTTAGGATATACTTCAGACAATGCAACTGTTCCACTTTCCTCGTTGATTCCAACTGATGGATCGAAGTTTAATTTCACTGCCGGAGCAACCCCCCATCCTACGAAATAGTTTACTGCACTACTTGCGCCGAAAGGCCCATAACAAACTGTTGAGAAATCAGCATCCCCAGCAGAAGAAGTCTTGATTGCCAATTTTTCTGTTGCTGTTTGAGATGTCATTAAAATTGCAAAATACAATTTACCTGCTTCTAGTGTTGTTGGTGTAGGAAGTTCAATAGTCGTTATTCCTGAAACCGGTGCAGGAGTTGGGATCTGATATGTAAAGTTCACAACATCAAAGTTTCCTGGGTCTTGAATGCTTCCAGCTACCACTTCATAAACAAATACATCTACATAGATACCAGCAGTCGTTCCTGAAGCAAATGCTACATCAATCGCCTTCAATTCCTGGTTCGCGTTGATCTCGTATAGATTTCCAATTCCTATCAATTCTTCTTGCGAGAAGCTCAACTTAGTAGTTCCTAAGGCATGGTTGTGTCCATACACAAAATCTGTAACCTTAAATTCTGCAGTCCCTGAGTTATTAGCTAGATTATCATCTGCAGGAAGAGTAGCTGTGATAGTGTATGTTCCAACAGTAGCTGCAGTATATGTCGTTGTAAACCAAACTGTATCAGACTCACCTGGCTGCAACGTTACAGCTGGAGTTGTTGCAGAGTACACTGATGTACCACCAAGATCAAAGTTTACGTCGATTGTTTTTGTTTGAGCAGTTCCTCCGTCATTCTTGATAGAGATACCAATTGTAGAAGGTACAGTTTGAGCAGTTGGAGTTTCATAGTAATCCCAAGCATTGAAGATGTCATGCGTGAATACTTCGTTCAGTTTAAATTCATCTGGATATGCTTCAAGGATTCTTACGTCATCGATCATCCATCCATATGTAATCCAAACGTTCGGATTGGTTGCAGAACCCGGGAAGGCTGTTGTCCAGCTAAAACGAATCCAAAGAGAGTTTGTTCCCCCTGGAATAAACCCTGAAAGATTAATCGTTTTAACAGTTGGATTTGTATATGCAGCACCACCGTTTGCAGTCAAGGGCTCAATGTCAGAATTATCTCCAACCAAAATCCAGTTCGTGCCATCTGTTGAAATGTAAACCTCCTGAGCATCATTGAACTTCGCTCCGTATTGCATGAATTCAAGGATGTAGTTGTTTGGCCCACCAGAAAGTGTATTCACATCGATAGGTGCAGCTGTAGTAAGGGTATACGTTACATCCAATAACTGAGTACCTGGAGATAATGTTGGGTTACCGTTGTTCAATTCAGCAAACGCCCCATCAGAAGTTGAGTTGATCACTGAATTAAAGAACCATGATTGTTCAGTGGTTCCAATATCCCATCCAAATCCGGCACCTGTAGCGCCATCATTGTTAACAGTCCAATCAGTAGCATTTGAGAAGTCGTTTGACCAAACAACATCCCCGCCGGCCTTATAGGTTGCAGCAGATGCTGGTTTTTCAGCAGGAAGTTCCGTTGCAAACTGCGTGTTTGAAACGATCATTGACTCGGAAACCTTTTGTGAAAAGCCAACAAAAGCAGTTCCCATAGTCAGAACAAGAGTAGCGTATTTTTTCATAATTAATTATTACTTACGTGGTTAATGAAAAACAAAACTAACTAAAATAAAGTTGGCTGCAAATTGAATTAAACATACTGTTAAAATTTAATCTATTTCTTCAGAATTGTCTCAAGCGTCTTTCAGAAAGGGTAATTTTTCTCTTACTTCTGAAAGCAATGCGGCAGACAATTTTTGGATCAAGATTTCCTCCTTTGCTTCTCGGGCTTCCGTTACCTCACCCAAAGGACTCACAACCATGCTGTCTCCTGAATATTCCAAGTTTGAACCATCCAATCCTACCCTGTTTGTTCCGAGAACATAGCATTGATTCTCAATTGCCCGTGCCTGAAGTAAGGTCTTCCAATGAAGTGACCTACGTTTAGGCCAATTTGCAACATACAAAATAACGTCGTACTTCACCAAACCGTTGGAAAGGATCTTATTTCTAACTATTTCCGGAAATCTCAGGTCGTAACAAATCTGCAAATTGAATTTCCAACCTTTGTATTCGGCAATCGTTTCCTTATCTCCAGAACTGTAGGTGAGATCCTCTCCTGCCAATCCGAAACACTTGCGTTTATCGTAGGTTACTATCTCTCCGTCTGGAAGAATAAAATAGGCTCTATTGAAATATGCGCCTCCATCACTTGTGATCATTGATGTGTAGACCGCACAGCGCTTTTCACTTGCGAGTTCCTTCAACCATTGAACACCTGCACCTGCATTTGCCTCGGAAAGGGCTGCAGCGTTCATACTAAATCCGGTGTTGAACATTTCAGGCAGAAGAATGAGATCTACCTGCTCCAGTCCGGCAAGTAACTCCGAATAATGCGCATAGTTTTTCGTTTTATCCTCCCATGCCTGATCGGCCTGAACAAGAGCAACTTTTAGATCGTGCATAATTTTTCGGCTGCTTTGGTTAACGTTTCGTCGTCCTTGGCGAAACAAAATCTGATCAACTTCTGATCGAGTCTTGAATCGTTAAACACCGATAACGGGATCGATGCCACACCATGTTCAATCACCATCCGCTTTGCGAATTCTGTATCCAGCTCGTCGGAGATCGACTTGAAAGACGCTACCTGAAAATACGAACCTTCGGAAGGTAAAAGTTCAAAACGACTTCCTGACATTAAAGAGCGGAACAAGTCTCTTTTCTGCTGATAGAAACTGCCAAGCTTACTTACATCGATCTTTCTTAAATATTCTGCCAGCACTTCCTGAGCGACACTATTCACACAGAACACCAGGAATTGATGTACTTTTTTGATCTCCTTCATCAACGTCTGAGGAGCGATCGTATAACCCATTTTCCAACCGGTAATGTGAAAGGTTTTCCCAAAAGAAGAGACGATGATGCTTCTGTCCCTTATGCTTCCCATACTATTTACCGATCTGTGTCTTTTCTCAAAGGTAATGTATTCATACACTTCATCAGACAATAACAACAATTGCGGATGATCATTCATCAACTCCTCCAGCGCCACATAATCTTCGTCTCTCCAAACTCTTCCCGACGGGTTGTGTGGATTATTGATGATCATCATTTTTGTATTCTTATTTACTGCTTCACGAATCTTTTGCCAATCCGGTAAAAAGTCCTCTGCCATTTGAACATGCACTGGAACTCCTCCGGTAAGAACGATCGGTGGTTCGTAACAATCATAGCTAGGATCAAGAATAACCACCTCTTCACCTTTATTTACCAACGCCTGGATGGCCGTGAAAATAGCTTGTGTCGCACCAGCCGTGACCAATATTTCATCGGACGGATGAACAGATCTTCCATACTGCTCGAGTGTTAGTCTAGATAATTCTCCCAAAAGTTTTGGATTACCTCCCATAGGGGCATACTGATGGATATTCTCATCCACTTTTGACTTGAAGATATCGATAAGTTGATGATCTACCGGAAAATTCGGAAATCCCTGAGATAAATTTATTGCCTGGTATTCATTGGCCATCTGAGACATGATCGTGAATATAGTTGTCCCTACTTTTGGTAATTTAGACATACATTTACTTTTAGCGAATTTACTAAAAGCAATGACGTCAGCGAAAGGTTGCTTGATTGCTTTTAACATTCAAATAACAATTGGGTAATGAATTTTTCCATATTATTGTTTCGTCATATATTAAAACTTACACTTATGAGATCAGAAATACTTTTAGTGTCCTTTCTAACAGCAGGAGGTCTTGCCACTGCTCAGGTAAAGTCAGAAAAGCAAGTCGTAAAGAATGAAGTAAAGAAAGAGGTTGCCATTGAAGAGGTGGATGGAGTAAAAACCATAATGATCCATACTTCTACTAATGGTGTAGAAACCATGGAAGTATACAAAGGTGATGAAGCAGAAGAGAAAATAGCTGCTATGAATATTGAATCTGGAGCCATAGTCGAGGAACGCGTTCATGTTGAAGAGAACGACGGAGTAAAAACAGTGCGAATCGAGCGCACTGAGAATGGTGTTTCCTCAGTTGTGTACTACAAAGGAGAGGAGGCCGACAGAAAATTACAGGAGATTGAGTCGCGTGAACTACGCAAGAATCAGCGAATGGAATTGAAAAAAGAGATGAATGTGAACAGAACTGAAAAACCAACGAATTAATTGGTGTTCAAATAAACTTTAAGCCGTCTTAAGACGGCTTTTTTATTTTTGTAACATGAATAAACTACTCATAATATCCGTTGTTCTTGGGGGCCTTCTATCGAGTTGCTCTTCGGAAGATACTCAATTCTGTGAATGCATGAAGGTCAGTAAGGAGCTGAATGATCTTTCTGCCGAAGTACTCGAAACGGGTGCCGACGAGAAAAAGGCAGAAGAACATCACAAGCTGAACGATCAAAAGAAAAAGATTTGCAAAGAATACGAAACGATGAGCGGAGAAGAAATGCTCAAGCGTAAGAAAAACTGCGAAGAAAAGTAGGTCTATCCGTAGATCATATCCAGCACTTCCTCCATCGCTTTCGCTGCCATATCGAGATCACTCATGGAGTGAGCTTCTGAAACAAAGCCTACCTCATAACCACTTGGACCGAGGTAAACACCTCTATTCAGTAATTCTCGGTGCATGATCTTGAAACCATTCATGTTTGGGTCGATCTCCTCCGCACTATGGATCCTTTTCTTACCATTAAATGAAAGCCAGAAGATCGAACCGATCGACACTAGTTCGAACGGATAGTTCTTTTCGTTTACATAGTTATTGATTCTGGATGTAAAGTGATTCGTTTTCTCGGCAAGCGTTTCATAAAACCCAGGCTTTGAACATTCTGTCAATTGAGCAATACCCGCAGCCATTGCCACCGGATTTCCGGATAATGTTCCAGCTTGGTAGACCGGTCCGTCAGGAGAAACCTTTCTCATTATCTCATTGCTCGCGCCATAGGCACCTACAGGTAAGCCACCACCAAGAATCTTCCCATAAGTCACAATATCTGGAATAATCCCGTATAATTCCGCTGCACCACTGAAGGCCACTCTGAAACCTGAGATTACCTCATCAAAGATCAGCAAAACGTTGTATTCGGTACATAGCTCACGAAGTAACAAAAGGAAATATTTTTCCTGAAGTAAAAGTCCGTTGTTCGCAGGAATCGGCTCAATGATCACGCAGGCCATATCAGCGTGATGTTTTTTGAAACATTCTCTCAACGCTGCCTCATCATTTAACGGCAAAACAAGTGTTTGATTCGCGAACACTTCTGGAACTCCAGCACTCGATGACTCACCAAACGTCACCAGACCACTCCCCGCTTTTACCAGAAGTGCATCCACGTGACCATGGTAGCATCCTTCAAATTTCAATACCTTATTCTTCCCCGTATATCCTCTTGCCAAACGTAAGGCAGACATCACGGCTTCTGTTCCTGAGCTTACAAATCGGATCTTTTCAATAAACGGGTTCCTGTTCAGGATCAATTCTGCAAGTTCATTCTCCAGCCTGGTCGGCGCTCCAAAACTTGCTCCGTTTTGCATCGTTTCAACCACCTTTTTAAACACTGCAGGGTGATTGTGTCCTAGGATCAGTGGACCCCAGCTGCAACAGAAATCAATGAACTCATTGTTGTCCTCATCCCAGATCCTGCATCCATCTCCTTTTTTAATGAACAGTGGATTTCCATCAACCGATTTAAATGCTCTGACAGGGGAATTCACTCCACCAGGAAAATATGTTTTTGACTTTTCGAAAAGTCCCTCTGATGTTTTTCTTGAAATATCTGTTGACGGTTGCATCTTATCCATTTTACTACAAAATTAATATTCAAGCAGGAATCGACCTTATCTCAACTAATAAAAGTAGCACGTTATGGCCCCAAGAATAATTATCTTTGCCTGCCGACTGTAGGCAACACACGAAGAATAAGGCATATTTTAGCTATGGAATTTCAAAATACACTGTCATTCGCACAACAATTGGATCAACAGGATCCCTTAATGGACTTCAGAAACCAGTTCCATTTTCCAACTTTCCATGATAAAACCGTTCGATATTTCACAGGGAACAGTCTTGGATTGCAGCCGAAAAGAACGGCCGAATACATTTCGAGAGAACTGAATGACTGGGCAAAATACGGTGTAGAAGGACATTTTCTGGCGGAACGTCCTTGGTTCGCGTATCACGAATGCCTCACCGGACACGTCGCTGAGATCGTGGGAGCAAAACCTGTCGAAGTGGTTGTCACACACTCGTTAACCACGAACTTGCATTTATTGATGGTTTCGTTTTATAGACCTGAAGGTAAACGAAAGAAGATCCTTTGTGAAGCGAAAGCATTTCCAAGTGACCAATATGCCCTTGAGTCTCAAGTGAAATTCCACGGACTTAATGTATCTGAAGATTTGGTTGAAGTATGGCCAAGAGAAGGAGAGCATTTGATCCGCGAAGAAGATATCTTGTCAAAGATCGAAGAGCTAGGTGAAGAGCTTTCGTTGGTTATGATCGGTGGTGTTAACTATTATACCGGACAATTGTTCGACATGAAAAAGATCACTGAAGCAGGTCATAAAGTTGGGGCTGTGGTAGGATTCGATCTTGCTCATGCTGCAGGAAATATCAATTTAAAATTACACGACTGGGGAATTGATTTCGCAGCATGGTGTGGCTATAAGTATCTGAACTCTTCACCGGGAGGAGTAAGCGGAATGTTCGTTCACGAACGTCACGCTAACCGACCAGAGCTTCCACGCTTTGCAGGATGGTGGGGATACAACAAGGAGAAGAGATTCCTGATGGAACCAGGGTTTGTTCCGATGGAAGGAGCCGAAGGATGGCAATTGAGCAACGCACCTGTACTTGGGATGGCAGCGCATCTTGCAGCTGTTGAGATCTTTATTGAAGCAGGTATGGACAGGATCGGTGCCAAGCGTGACCTGATGACTGCCTATCTTGAATTTGTCATTCAACAAGTTTCAGAAAGAAACAAGGAACGTTGTTCGTTTGAGATCATCACACCAGCAGATCAAACAAAAAGGGGCGCACAGTTGTCTATTCTTGCAAAAGGTCAGGGACGTTCCCTTTTTGATGCCTTGTCTGCAGAAGGAGTTGTTGCTGACTGGAGAGAACCAAATGTGATCCGTGTAGCTCCGGCACCTTTGTACAATAGTTTTGAAGATTGTTACTGGTTTGGAGTTCTATTGGAAAAAGCGATACAATAATGGATGAACTGACGATACAAACGCTGATCAGAGCGAAATTTTCGGGAGCACTGGATCAAAGTGGAACATATATCAATCTGACTATTCAAACAATAGCAGTTCTGGTAGGAGGTATCGTATTGTGGACGGCAAGCAACGCTATTCACAAGAAAAAACAGGCAGAAAGACAACGAAATAATTATTTTGAAACACCTTACTCCAGAGTATGGAGAAGAAAAAGATAAAAGATGGAAAAGGAAAAGAATGTGATCATTATCGGAGCAGGCCTTGTAGGCTCACTTTGGGCAGTTTATCTTTCAAAAGCCGGTTATAAAGTTACGATCTATGAGCGTCGTTCTGATATTCGTAAGGCTGAGATCTCTGCCGGAAAATCGATCAACCTTGCACTATCCAACCGAGGGTGGAAAGCTTTAGATGCTGTTGGCGTTGGTGACGAGATCCGTAAGATCGCTATCCCGATGTACGGTAGAATGATGCACGACACCAATGGAAACCTTACCTATCAGCAATATGGCAAAGATGGTCAGGCGATTTATTCCGTATCCAGAGGAAAAATAAATGCGACCATGATGGACATCGCTGAAAACTATGGCGATGCGACGATTCATTACAATCATGAGTGTATTAAAGTTGATCCGGTAAAAGGAATCGTTCATTTAAAAAACACGGAGACTGGGGAAGAGCTCGAAAAACAAGCCGACCTGATCTTTGGCGCTGATGGTGCATTTTCGGCTGTTCGATACACGTCGATGCAAAAACTTGATCGTTTCAATTACAGTCAGAATTACATCTCTGACGGTTACCGCGAGATCTTACTTCCTGCAAATGCCGATGGTTCTTACCAAATGGATAAGAATGCTTTGCATATCTGGCCACGCGGACGTTTCATGCTGATCGCTCTTGCCAATGAAGATGGTTCGTTCACTTGTACATTGTTCATGCCTCACGAAGGAGATGCGAATGCATTTGATAAGTTAAAAAGCAAAGCCGACGTTGATCAGTTTTTCAAAACGACCTTCCCAGATTTCTATGATATGATGCCAAATGTGGCGGAAACCTGGGAAGATCATCCTTTGTCTTCTCTGGCAATCGTGAGATGTTATCCATGGACCGCAGGCAAAGTAGCACTTATGGGAGATGCTGCGCATGCCACTGTACCATTTTATGGTCAAGGAATGAATGCCGGATTTGAAGACTGCACTGTGCTATCGGATTTGATGAAAAAGCACAACGAAAACTGGACTGCTATCTTTGAGGAATATTCAGAAACGCGCAAGCCTGACGGGGATGCGTTACAGGATCTATCATTATACAATTATCACGTAATGAGAGACTACGTTGCTGATCCTGACTTCCTTCTTCGCAAGAAGATCGAAGCTAAATTTTCAACATTGTACCCTGAAAAGTGGATGCCGTTATACTCACAGGTAACGTTTAGCTCCATTCGTTACAGTGACGCTATCAAGAGAGGTAAATTTCAAGATCAGATCATGGATCAGATCATGGCTGAAGAGAAGATCTATGACAACTGGGACTCTCCTGATGTTATTGAGAGGATCCTTGAATTGCTTAGTGAATAATTGTACCTTGTATAAAAATAAGCATATGAAGAACCTGATCATTCCATCATTAGTAATCCTGAGTTTAGGATTTCCCACTTTTGGACAAAAGACGCGCGATTTTACCGGTAAAAGTCGTGGTGACTTTTTTGGGGGTGCCCGCGATTACAGAGAGATTACCAAAAATGGTCTTCAGATCTCATTTGGACCCAACTTTACTTTGGTCAAGGGAAAAGATACTCGATATGAAGGTACTGATGCCTCAACAAACAGACCGATTGCTGATGTTATCGATCCGGCAGGAAGCGTAGGTGCTTTTATCAATGTAGGGATGGCTCACTATCGTCTGAAGCCTTCAAGAATACTTGAAAGTATTGGAAAGAAAAATCCTGACGGATTTATAGCCAAACGAATCAAATCAAACCTATGGCACCGATTTGACTGGGGATTAGGGTTCGATTACATCGGTGGTAAAGAAAAAACGACTCATGAATTATACAACCCGTTCAATGAATTAACAGGGGCGGAAGAATCCAGGTCTAGTTTTTACAATGGTTATTTGACAGCAAGATTCACTGCCGATCGTTTCAGAAAGATCGGAGACGACTGGCATCTGGAAACTGGATTAGGTTTTAATGCCAACTATAATATCCTTTCTGCTGAAAAAGCAGGATACGCACCTAGTTCCATTGCTCCACAAAAGTTTCAGAAAGATTTCATGATTCAAATGCACACCCACGTCGGCTTCAACTACCGTGTGAAAAAAGGGGATTATTTGACTTTTGGATTCTACATGCCTATTCTTGGTTTGTATGAAATGAACAAATTGAAGCCAACCATTCAGTGGCATTCAAGCAATTACTATCCTGCGCATTTACAGGTGAAGTGGATCCACCATTTCACGAAGAAGCAAAAGGGATGTAATACTCCTGGGACAGAAGAAGACCGAAAGAAAAATCAGGAATATCTACAGAATAACTAAGCATGAAGAAGATCTATCATCTAAGTAGCTGCAGCACCAATCAGCGAATACTTAAAGAGATCAATCCGGGAAAAGATGTAGAGCTTCAGGATATTAAACAGCAGAACATCGATGCTGAAACGTTAGACTGGATCAAGAACAAAGTTGGATCCTACGAAGCGTTATTCTCACGAAAAGCCATGAAGTACAAATCCATGGGTCTCAATAACATGGATCTGAAAGAATCTGATTACAGGAAGTACATGCTCGATGAGTATACTTTTTTAAAACGACCATTCATGATCAACGGTGATGAGGTATTCATCGGCAATTCAAAAGCCGCTGTGGAAGACGCAGTAAAATCTTTCAATTCCTAAAGAGTGGGGAAAATAATCTCTGCTCACGTTGCATTGTTCATGGTAAACACTCTATATAGTGCAAGTCATGTACTTGCTAAAGGAGTTATGCCCGCTTATTTAAGTCCCAATGTCTTTATTCTTTTCCGAGTCTTAGGGGCAACAGTCTTATTCTGGCTTGTACGCATGATGGTTGTAAAGGAAAAGGTTCATCGTAAAGATTTACTTTTGCTAGCCACTTGCGGTCTATTTGGAGTTGCAATTAATCAGCTCTTCTTTTTTCATGGATTAAATCTTTCTTCCTCTATCAACTCAGGGATTATTATGGCACTCAACCCCATCATGGTAGTGATCCTGTCTTATCTTATTTTGAAAGAAAAGATTACTAGTTCACGAGTGATCGGTATTCTTCTGGGAGCTATAGGGGCCATTCTATTAACACTGAAAGGTGGAACCGGAAAAGGGGATTCCATGTTGGGGGACCTATTACTTTTCATCAATGCTGCCAGCTACGCCATCTATCTGGTGATTGCAAAACCGCTAATGAAAAAGTACTCTCCTTTAACAGTGATCACCTATGTGTTTACCTTCGGCACGATCTACGTCTTGCTTTTCCCACTGACGATCACGGAATTGTTGGATACCAATTTTCAAATTATTCCCTTATCGGCCTGGATCAAGATCGCCTATGTAATAGTGGGTGTTACTTTCATGACCTATCTTCTCACGATGCACGGTCTCAAATACCTAAGTCCAAGTGTTTCGAGCACATACATTTACATCCAACCAGTACTCGTCATGTTTTTTGCCTATTTTTTTAGCACTATTGGTGTTGCAGATGATTATACCGGAACTATCACACTCGAAAAGATCTTCTACATGATCATCATCTTCATTGGCGTATATATTACATCATCCGTGAAGGGGAGTGCTCTATTGAGATGGAAAAAGTCATGGGGGCCCTAAAATCTCTAATTCGCCTTAATTTTTCTACTTTTGAGAAAATTTACACGTCATGTTGATGTCGATGACCGGCTTTGGTAAGGTAACCGGTACCTATCAATCCAAAAAAGTAACTGTAGAGATCCGATCGCTGAACAGCAAATCTCTTGATCTAAATATTCGAATTGCTGGGAGCTACAGAGAGCTTGAACCTGAGATGCGCAAAATCATCGGGGAAGAGCTGGATCGAGGTAAGATCGATGTATCTGTCAATATCGACAGTACCGGTGACACACGCAATTACGTGATCAATAAAAATCTTGCTAAAGCTTACGCTGAGGACCTCAGACAAACGACCGAAATGATCG
This sequence comes from Crocinitomicaceae bacterium, assembly GCA_023253775.1. Lineage (GTDB taxonomy): Bacteria > Bacteroidota > Bacteroidia > Flavobacteriales_D > Crocinitomicaceae > M0103. The sequence continues at coordinate 71 of JALRFI010000181.1, read as the reverse complement.
GGACGCATACGGAGGACCTAATGAGTATCATTATCCGCATGCCTGATATCTACATCAACGAGCGAGAAGAA
>JALRFI010000135.1 GCA_023253775.1 Crocinitomicaceae bacterium | reverse complement strand
AACATTACTTTTATACCGTGAGGATGAAACTTAGATTTGGTGAGGATACGTTTCACAAAGCCGTGAGTCAATTCTCCTGTCGGTTGGTCTTTCTTTAAAACCACCTCGACTTCCATTCCGATTTCTATGTTTTCCCGCTTTCTTCCTGGCATAAGCATTGCGTTGTTTGCAATGTAGTAATTTCACCTGTAGTACGAACAGATTATTGTACCAAGCGTTGTGGTCAACACAAAAACTGCCTCCATAATATAGTGTTATAGAACCCATAAAAAACATAGATAAAAATTTATGGTTGTTTTATGCTTACTTTGGAACGTTAATTGTTCTTGTTAGATCGAAATCCCTTAATGAATGCGTATGACAACATTTGGAAAAATAAAGAGTGTGGCAGCAGTACTGATGGTTTTTCTGCTGATCCTGGCCACGAATATGATCGATCAGGACAATTTCGAACGTGTTGAGGCATCTGTTGAGAAGATCTACGAGGAACAATTAATGACAAAAGATGCGATCATTCATTTAACAAATCTCATTCATGAGAAAGAAGTCGCGTTCCTCATGAAGGACAGTTCATATTTTGACCTTAAAAGCCCTGTTTCGAATAAACAGATCATAGCATTGCTTGCAGACTGCGAAAAAGGAGAGGTGACCCGAAAAGAAGAGGTTATCTTAAATGAATTGAAAAGCAGCAGTGAAAAGCTCTTCCAGGTAGAAGAGAGAGGATCTCAGATTCTTGCTTCTACTAACGGCGCTTATTATGACATGTTAAATTTTATTGAAGCCGAAATACATGAGCTGGCGCATTTGCAGTTGGAAGAAGGTAGACGACAGAAAATGGCGAGTAGAGATGCTATTGAATCTACGAAACTGTTCTCTCGCATTGAGATTTACCTGCTAATAGCGATTGCAATCGCCATACAGATCATCATTCTTTATCCGTCAAAGAAGAAGGAAGCGTAGAAGTATCAATGATCACCCAGAAGGTGGTTGGCTCTTTTTCGAAAATGAGTTTCCCGTCTAGCTGTCCAACGAGTGCATCGATCAATTCCAGACCAAATGATTTGCGTTCGCCTACTTCTTTCCACGTACCATTATCACGATATTGGAAACTTAGACCGTTTTCGTCAACATAAAGGTCCAATTGAATTTTTGGATTAGGCGTTTCGGCGAAGGCATGCTCAAGGGAGTTAGAGAAAAGTTCATTGAAGATCAACGCCAAAGGCACACTTTGTTCGAGCTCCATGCGATCTACAGTTATGTTGTAGTTAAAATCAACCTTCTTGTCTGTTTCATAACTGTGCAACAGCGTACGTGATAAATCCTTGAAATAATGTTCAAGGTCTATGTTGTTCAATTCGGATGACTGATAAATTCGCTCGTGGATCTTAGCCATGGCCATTACGCGATTAATGGTTTCCTGATAATGGTCTTTTGTCTCCTGATCAGTTAGTTCATGTACCTTTAAACGCATGAGACTTATCACTACCTGTAGGTTGTTTTTAACCCGGTGGTGGATTTCTTTCAACATTACTTCCTTCTCTTCATTGCGAATTTCCAATACTTCATTCTTGGCTTTTAAGATGGCATCGGAATCTCGGCTTGCCTTGAGTATCAATCCAATTACATAACCTAAAAGGAAAAGGACGATCACAGTTTCATAGACTACTGTGTAGTGTATTTTGTCAGGTAACTGATCGGCGATCGCTAAACTGTGCGGTAAAACTTTCACAATGTAGTAGCTAAAACCGATCGTTGAAGCCACTAAGAAGGCAATACCCCACCGGAATCCAAGAATATACATCACCATCACATTCAGAAGCATGATCCAGAAGGGACTTCCGAAATGCATGACCTGGTCATTCAGTATAAGGTTTCCAAACAAAAGGATGAATAGTGTCGTGAAATAGATCCCCCCAGCGAGTTTTACGTTGCCAAGCTTGAGTATGGTTAACATGACAATTGCCAACAAAATATTTCCACCGGCAGGAACCAAAACAGGGTAGGTTCCAAGCGAGACAGCAATAATGGATACGAGTACGCCGGCGCCAAATACTACTACTGCAATATTGCAGAGTAATTTTGTTTGAGTGATCTCGTGCAGGCTATCTGTTCTTGCGTCGAGGTCTCCCAAGAAATACTGATGTATTTGCTTAAACATATGTTATAAATGTAAGGAAATTAATGATTTACATTATTCATCTAAAGTCTAAGTTTTTATCTCAATTTCATTTTGGAAAGCTGAAGTTTTGTTTAACGGCAAATTACTTCACAATCGTTATCTTGAGGCAAATTTTTTGCTGATGAGATATTTGTACCTCCTTATTTCTTTGGTTGCC
>JALRFI010000096.1 GCA_023253775.1 Crocinitomicaceae bacterium | reverse complement strand
TCAGTTTGATCAGACAGAGATCCAAGTTGAACGGCCCGATGAAGATTACACTAATGTAGATTCGGACGAAAGATATATAGAGCAGGACGATAACAAAAATGATCAAAATTCATATCCTGAACCTTGGCATACGGATAATTCGGGCAATGATTCTTGGAAAAAGCCTGATGAAGATCTAAACCTCTTCATCAACGAGAATATATTAACAGAAAGTGAAACTGAAAACAATCTACCATATAAAACAGTTGAACAAAAGGTTCTGGAACTTTACGATCAGTATTCAGTGGACGAGAAAAGGAGAGAGGCGATTTCAGATATAGCGAGCAGTCTCAACATTTCAAAAAGGGAGGTAAAAAGAATTCTTAAGGATGCGGGTAGACTTTGAAGCAGATAGAAGATCAATTTTGCCGCCCGTTACTCAGATTAAATGAGCAAAAATGTGTGTGGGCTTTTTCCTTAAAGTCCTCCTGAAATAAATTAAGAGCCAAATCTTCTTTTGTTTATTTCTTTTTGAATTTTGATCATTGCTCTTCTGGTTCCGATTCTACCAAAATTCATCTGATAAGTTGGAATGTGATGCTTCTCTCCCGACAAGAATTCAATTGTTATTCCACCTTTTTCGTCAACAATGGCTTTCTTCAGTTCATCAAGCAAAAAACGTTCTTTCGTATTGTTATCTCTGTACGATAATGTTCCTTCCGTTATATCTAGTTTTATATAGTCCTGAATATCTCTTAGAAGTCTGAAGATTTTCAGGAGTACAGGGAATAGAGAAATAAGCGTAATATAGACCATCGCACCGAATTGAGCTTCATTAGAAATGATCTTCTCTTGCTGGGTAACATGTAAAAACATGAAACTTATTACGATACCAGTGACTATTATTCCACTGATCCTTAACAATTCGTTCGTATTAAATTCAATATTGCCATTGTCATTTTCTTTCATTTCTGTAGGCAGATAAAAGAAAATAATTTCTCCAATTACAATAGTGAGTGAACCGCCGATCAATAGAACCGGACCGAAAACGTGGAAGATCTGATCGATCAAATATCCAAGAAGACAAATTAGTGCAGCAAGAAACACCAATGAAGCAATGCCAATATACCTAATGTCAAATATTCTCCAGTTCATGTACCTCAGTTTTGTTGGTGATAAAACTACAAAATCTTCAAAAGAACGAAAATGAATAATGCTTAAAAAGGAAGGTTATCATCCTCTGCAGGAGGAAGATCAGTTTCATTTATAAATTTACACATTGCCAGAATTTCGGGGTCATTTTTCATTCGGTCGCTTAAATAGTTGAAAATAATTCGTGGTTCTTTACAGGTGTTCAGGACTGATATAACGAATTTCTTGTCTACTTGTAATGATAAGTCTAGTAAGGAGAAAGCAAGTGGATTAGTGTTTACGGCAATTAGAGCAAGCTCCGGATTGTTTTGATAAATAGGAGCAAGTATTCTGAAAGCGTTCTGATATTCGGATAATATTCTCTCAGCATCCTTTAGGTCTGACATTTGTATCTGGGGGAGCTCAGCTTCTTCAGACCACGGGGCACCAATTTGCATTGGAATTAGATCACGATTATTAATGGAGGGAAAAAAAGGATCATCTTTACCAAATTCTATATTCTCATATGCTAGGCCGAATTTGCCAGTCTCCCAGAAAACACTGTTCGATTGCCTGAACTTCACGCTACCTTCTGCTCCCAGCTCCAGATCATGGCAATAAGGAAGGAGTGACCTGCCGGTAGCAGTGCAAAGTTCATAGATCTGAACTCCATATTTCTCCAGAACGAGCAACCCACCTGAATCTTGACTTACCTGAACAATTCCAGTGTAAAAATTTGGTATTCTTATCCTGTCATCGAGCAATGTCTTTAATTCAAGAGCGGAAAGCCAGCTCATCAATTGGTCCGATGCGAATAAATAGACTTCATGGACATGGTGCTGACCAAGCAGTTTGATCAGCTCTTGATCAGTTAATCGTTCAATTGTATCTGAAGAAAGTGCCCCATAGGTTTTTTCTGCCGTTTCCTTGATACCCTCACAAAACAAAAATTCATCCTCGATCAATTCCAGGAAATACAATTTCAGAATTTGGTCTTTTAGCTTAACTTTTTGAAGAGTGGGATTGAACATGGGTATGAATATTTATTGTCGAAAACTATTTGAGTTAAAAATAAGAATCTCCCGTAAATATTGGGATCTGGAGTTATTTTTTATTTATTCTGACGTTACTAAAGTGTAAAAATTGAAAGATGATAAATATTCTGTTTGGAAAGAGCATGAATTATCCGGTTCCGTGTGATGGGGTGCGAGGAGAAATGCTGTACCTTGAAAACCTGGTGTTCAAAAATGGAATTCCATTTATTTTTCACCGTTTAATGTCAAAAAAACACAACTCTTCAATCATAGATATTTATGAAATTGTTTCCTGTGATGGTAAAATCTGGGACCTTTTGTATCTAGACATGTACAATGAATACAGAACTGAGTTCGTGCCCTATGGATATAGAGAGGCTGTCAGGGCAGAGGAGTTGAATAGGTTCATTCTTGGCTTAAACAACCCACACATTCCTCAGCTGAAAGTAGATCAGAATGTAGGTAGTAACCTACGATACAAAGATTTTCCTCTGGGGGTTCTGATCGAAAACAATGAGCTGTTTCATGAGGATGAAAGAGCGGTCATTTTTTTTAATTTCAAACGACCAAAGGCGCATCTTGATAAACTGGCTGCTATTGGTGATAAACTGAACAGATGAATGAACTGGAGCTAAAATACAACCTTCTTAATATAGAAGAATATTGTTCAAACAGGGACACATACCTTGTTTTTTTGTCAAAGTACCCTGGGTTTTGGGGGCAAGTAAAGGATGTCAAATCCATTTTTATAAACCTTCACCCTTATTGAAAAATGATTTTCCGGAAAAGGAATTCTATCCCAGGAAAATTGAGAAATTCAGGAGAAGTCAGGAAACGCTTGAGCAATTGATAAATGATTTGAGAAAAGAATATGCGGAAATTGAACAAATGACCAATGAGATGCTAAATATGGAACACCTCAATAATTCATTTACAAGAAGGTACAGTAAAGAAATACGCTCCAGAAATTCTATCCGGGATCTGGAAAGTGAAACAAATCATATCGGAGGAACAAGAAGTGAAGATCGCATTCTTTGACATTGAGACAACAGACCTGAAAGCCCTCATGGGGCGTGTTTTATCCTGTGCAATTCTTCCATTAGATGGAAACGAAGCAACAGTTATCCGTGCAGATGAAACCAAGTACAAGGGACGCTCAAAGATCGATGACAAGAAAGTTGTCACCGCTATCCGCGAGGAACTCAACAAGTACAACATGGTCGTGGGATGGAACTCCAAAATGTTCGATATCCCATTCATCAACGCTAGGCTCGCTAAGCACGGCGAGCATC
>JALRFI010000149.1 GCA_023253775.1 Crocinitomicaceae bacterium | reverse complement strand
CTATTAATTCTGAATAAGTAGGAGTGCTATTATTGTTCCATTGGGCCATCGAATGTCCAATCTGAACGAAAAGGACCAACGCAAAGCTCAAAAACAAGTTGTTCATTGTCATCTACCGAAAATAGAAATAAAGTTCTAAATCAAACGATTTAGACTTCAAGGTAACTATGATTTGAATTACTTTTGTGCCATGCGTATTGATATACTTACAGTCGTACCTCAATTACTTGAAGGTCCTTTTTCGCACTCCATCTTAAAGAGGGCTCAGGACAAAGGTCTTACTGAAATCCATGTTCACAATATTCGTGATTATTCCGTGCAAAAGCAGAAGCAAGTAGATGATTATCAATATGGCGGTGGGGCTGGAATGGTCATGTCCATAGAGCCAATCGCCAGAGTGATCGATAAATTAAAAGCTGAACGAGCCTATTCTGAGATCATCTATATGACACCTGATGGTGAAGTACTGGAACAATCTATGGCGAATCAATTATCCCTAGGAGGAAACATCATCATTCTTTGTGGACATTACAAAGGTGTTGATGAACGAATAAGAGAACATTACATCACTAAAGAGATCTCGATCGGTTCTTATGTGCTTTCTGGTGGTGAGCTTGCTGCCGCAGTACTGGTCGATTCGATCGTACGGCTCATACCTGGAGTTTTAAATGATGAAACTTCTGCTTTAACAGATAGTTTCCAGGATAATTTGCTTTCCCCCCCAGTGTACACCAGACCAGAGGAATACAATGGCTGGCGAGTACCTGAAGTACTTTTATCAGGTAATCCGGCCCTCGTTGAAAAATGGAGGGAAGAACAAGCACTTCAACGCACAAAGGAAAGAAGGCCTGACTTATTATCGAACGAATGAATCTGGAAAAATCAATTGCTGCCTTACGAAATGGGGGAACGATCCTTTATCCTACCGACACCATCTGGGGGATCGGTTGTGATGCCACCATCGAGGAAGCTTGTCAGGAAATATTGAAGATCAAAGAACGTCCGGAAGAAAAGTCATTTATTCTTTTGGTAGACGATTTCCCGATGATCGAAAAATACATCCCTGATTTTCATCAGGTATGCTATGACCTGGCGGATTTTGCAACCAGACCTTTGACGATCATTTATCCGGATGCAGAAGGGTTAGCCCCCTCTGTACTTGCTGCTGACGGATCTGTTGGTATCAGGATCACCAAGGACCCTATTTGCCTTAAATTGATCCGATCTATCAGAAAACCGATTGTAAGTACTTCGGCCAATGTTTCAGGAACCCCTTCCCCATCGTGTTTCGAAGATATCTCCGATTCGATCAAATTAAAGGTAGATGCTGTTGTTGAAGAACGGCTGAGAGAGAAAATGACAACTCCATCACAGATCATAAAGATCGAAAAGGACGGTTCTGTTAAGATCATACGCAGCTAGACCTTTTATTTGGACCTTAGATTGTATCTTTGCCGCGCATGGCACAAAATTTCGCAAATCGTTTAACTCATCCTGTCTTCAAGGTTGTTTCTCAGGTAGTCACCGAAAGAAATCTGGAAGCATATGTAATTGGCGGATTTGTTCGTGACATGATCCTGGATAGACCCACCAAAGACATTGACATCGTTGTTGTGGGAAATGGAATGGATCTCGCCGAAGAATGTGGTAGGATCTTACGGGTGAAGAAAGTATCCTTATTTAAGAATTTCGGTACCGCACATTTTCTTTACAAAGAACTTGATATCGAATTTGTAGGTGCAAGAAAAGAATCCTATCGCTCAGAATCACGAAAGCCGATCGTAGAAAATGGAACCCTTCAAGATGATCAGAATAGACGAGATTTTACAATCAATGCATTGGCATTAAGTCTTAATCAAAAGAATTTTGGAGAATTGATCGATCCATTTGAAGGAATTGAAGATCTCGAAAAAGGAATTATTCGCACACCACTTGATCCCGACATTACGTACTCGGATGATCCTTTAAGGATGTTAAGGGCAATTCGATTTGCATCTCAATTAGGATTTACCATCGAAAGCGAAAGCTTGAAATCCATTTTCAATAATGCTCACCGGCTCGAGATCATTTCAAAAGAAAGGATCATGGATGAAGTGAATAAAATCATTCTATGCGATAAACCATCCAGAGGCTTTGAGCTATTATTCAACACGAAATTATTGCGTGAGTTTTTCCCAGAGATGTGCGATCTTCATGGAATTGAGTCGATCAACGGAAAATCTCATAAGGACAACTTCTATCATACGCTTGAAGTTCTGGATAATCTATGTGAAAACACGGATGATCTTTGGTTGAGATGGGCTGCGATCATGCATGACATTGCAAAACCGCCTACCAAAAGATTTGATCAAGAAGCAGGTTGGACTTTTCATGGTCATGAAGAATTAGGCGCCAAGTGGGTTCCTAGGATCTTCAAACGTCTCAAGTTGCCTTTGGATCATAAAATGAAGTACGTTCAGAAACTTGTTCGCCTTCATTTACGACCAATTGCCCTGGTAAAGGGATCCGTTACGGATTCAGCTGTAAGAAGATTACTGAGTGAGGCGGGTGACGACATAGATGACCTGATGAAACTTTGTAACGCCGATATCACTTCAAAAAATGAGTTCAAGGTAAAACGATACAAGAAAAACTTTGAGATCGTCACCGAAAAATTAAAAGCTGTTGAAGAGAAAGACAGGATCCGAAATTTCCAGCCGCCGGTTGGAGGTGAAATGATCATGACGACCTTCGGATTAAAACCTTGTAATGAAATCGGTATTATAAAAGCCAGAATTAAAGAGGCGATCTTGGAAGGAGAGATCCCGAACGAAGAAATAGCAGCAACTCACTTTATGTTGACCATTGGAAAAGAATTAGGGTTAACTGTTGTCGAAGAACCAGTTTTCAAGGATTAATTTTATTTTTACATTTATTCAAATACAACCATTATGGCTGGCCTAAAATTCAGAGTATTATTGGATTCTGACAGGAATGAAGAGGTTTTCAGGGACATCCTTATTAACGACACGGACAACTTCGAATCATTCTATACTGCGATAATTAATGCATTTCGTTTTCAGGGAGAAGAAATGGCAAGTTTTTATGTCTCAAATGACGAATGGGATAAAGGGCATGAGATCAATCTGATGGATATGTCTTATGGAGACGACGATGTGGATGGCACGCCAAACACTATGAAAGATGCCATCATAAAAGATTTTCTTGAAGAGCCAGACCAGAAATTCATTCTTGTTTATGACTTTATGCGAATGTGGATCTTCCTGATCGAACTGATCGGTTACGAAAAAGACGGACCGGAAAATCCCGAAGTTATCCTTGCAGTTGGGATGGCACCACCTGAAGACTCTAAACAAGCCAGCAATGAAGCATTCATGGGGGAGGATTTTGAAGGAGAAGAGGACGAAAATGAATACGGAATGGATGACTTTGAAGATGGTTATTCGGAAGATGATTTTTCAGGTTTTGATGAATACGATTACTAATGGATAAATTTATTCCTGGAGACCCTATCGGTGCGGCAATTCTTGAATATGCTACCAAAAGAAAACCAGCCGATATTATTGTTAGCTCTGATATTTGCGAAGATGATATTATACCAGTCGAGGTCCTTTTCAGGACTTATGACGAAATGCCAGAGATCGAAAAAATAGCGCTTGAAAAATGTACAGGAAGAGTGCTGGATGTAGGTGCTGGAGCCGGAGTACATGCACTTGAATTAATGGAAAATGGTCATGAAGTCGTTGCCATTGATGTGTCAGAAGGTGCAGTAAGTCACATGCGTTCGAAAGGTATCGATGCGAGAATGATCTCTTTTGAAAACTTAAAGGATGAAAAGTTTGACAGTATCCTGATGTTGATGAATGGCATTGGTGTCGCTGGGAAGTTATCCAACTTGCCGTCTTTTTTAAAACATGCGGCATCAATATTGAATCCTGGCGGAAAAATCATTTGTGACTCTTCAGATATCAAATATTTATACATGGATGATGAAGGATACATGTGGGTGAATCTGAATACCGAATACTATGGGAATTTTAGATTCCAGATGAAGTATAAAAAAGAGAAAAGCGCATGGTTCAACTGGCTGTACGTTGATTTTGAAAGCCTGTTTGAAGCAGCTAAAAAGTCTGGTTTAAAAGCTAAAAGGATCGAAGAAGCTGAAGACCATTATCTGGCAGAAATCAGGATTTGAATATGAAATATCTTATTGCAGTACTTCTAATTACGTCTTTTTATTTTGTCTCTATTTCACAAGAGACAAGCCCTTTCCCAATGGGGAAGAGTTCTCTATTATGGAAAATAGAAGGTAATGGGATCAAGAAGGGTTCGTACCTATTTGGAACGATGCATCTGATCGAGAAGGAAAATTTCATTTTCCCCGATAAGCTCGAAAAGCTCTTTAAAAAATCTGACGTACTCGTCATGGAGCTTCCTGGATTACCCAACCAAATGGAAGCAATGAAATACATCACCCTTTCCAAGGGTAGCTTCTTTGATTATTTCACACCTAAGCAAACTGACACGATCATCAGATGGGCACAGGACGAACTTAAAATGTCGGAGGAAAAATTCCGATCAACCATGACAAAAATGAAACCATTTGTGGTTGTTCAAATGGCAACACAATTGCATTTTATGGGTAAAACGGAATCCTATGAAATGACGTTTGACAGGATGGCAAGAGAAGAACAAAAGAAGATTCTGGGATTAGAGACCGTAGCCGAACAAATGGCGATATTTGATAATCTGACTGACGAACAACAAACCGAAATGGTGATGTCTGGAATTCGAAACATGAAGGAATCAATCGATCTTACCAAAACAATGCAGGAATTGTATGTTCGTCAAAATGTAGATTCACTCTATTTGATGATACATGAAGAAGGTGGGGTATTATCTGAAGAGCAGCAGAATTTTCTGGATGAGAGAAATCTGAACTGGATCCCAAAGATCAATGATATCATTGCAGATAAAAAAGCTTTCATTGCCGTTGGCGCAGGACATTTGGGGGGACCTAATGGAGTGATCCGTCTATTACAGAAAGAGGGGTACACATTAACACCAGTTGAACTATGAGAACTTTGCTCTTCATCATGGGGGTTTTAGTTATAAGCTCATCATGCAAAACCTACTCGGATGACGATCTGAAAGTATTCGACAAGGAGATCGAAGCATACATCAAATCAAAGAATTTAGACCTAGAACGTTCAGAATCGGGCTTGTACTTTACCATTATTGAAGAAGGCGAAGGTGATGAAATTCTGTATTCAAATAATGTCAGTTTTACCTACAAGGGTACTTTATTGAATGGAAACGTATTTGATGAACAGAAAGAACCTGTTACGTTCAAGGTAAATCAACTCATTGGTGCATGGAAAGAGATCATGCTCGATCTAAAAAAAGGTGGCAAAGCATTCCTGATTGCTCCTCCTCAATTAGGATACGGTGACAGGGAGTTGGATCAAATACCAGCTAATTCCATTCTGGTATTTGAAATGGAAGTCACGGATGTTAAATAAATCGAATTTGAAACGACTTTTCCTTGGTCGTCCGAATTCAAAAAACTATTTTTGGGACACTTTTAACGAAAATAATAATCGCATAATGAGCGTACTGGTAAATAAAGATTCAAAAGTAATTGTTCAGGGATTCACTGGAAGTGAAGGTACTTTCCACGCCGGACAAATGATTGAATACGGAACAAACGTTGTTGGTGGTGTAACCCCAGGTAAAGGTGGTTCAGCGCATTTAGACAGACCGGTATTCAACACAGTTGCTGATGCTGTAGCAGAAACGGGGGCAGACGTTTCAATTATTTTCGTTCCGCCGGCATTTGCTGCAGATGCAATAATGGAAGCTGCGAATGCAGGTATCAAAGTGATCGTTTGTATCACGGAAGGAATCCCTGTAAAAGACATGGTCAAGGCAAAAGAATATATCAGCACATATAACTGTCGCTTGATCGGCCCTAACTGTCCGGGCGTAATTACTGCAGGAGAAGCAAAAGTTGGTATCATGCCAGGATTTGTTTTCAAGAAAGGTAAGATCGGAATCGTTTCTAAATCTGGAACATTAACGTATGAAGCCGCTGATCAAGTTGCAAAGGCTGGATTAGGAATTACTACGGCTATTGGGATCGGTGGTGACCCAATTATCGGCACAACCACCAGAGAAGCTGTGGAATTACTGATGAATGATCCTGAGACTGAAGGAATCGTTATGATCGGCGAAATCGGTGGCAATCTTGAAGCAATCGCTGCAAGATGGATTAAAGAAAATTCAAAGAAACCAGTAGTTGGTTTTATTGCTGGTGAAACTGCTCCTAAAGGACGAACAATGGGACATGCTGGGGCGATTGTTGGTGGAGCTGATGATACTGCTGAAGCAAAAAAGCGAATCATGAGAGAATGTGGTATCCACGTTGTAGATTCGCCAGCACAGATCGGAGCCAAAATGGCTGAGGTACTTGGTGTTGTAGCATAATTTTAAAAAATAAGATTCGAAACGGCCTTTATGGCCGTTTTTTTTTATCCTACATGGTTGCGAAACTGATTGAAAAACCCTACCGTCGGAATATTTTCCCAGAATCGCTGAACTTTTCAATCAAAAATTCTGGGATAAAAAAAAGGCTAGATGTTTGTCTAGCCTTTTTTAACCTAACGTTCATTTCATGAAACCACTGTACCTGCATTGCGCTTCGCAAATAATACACCGTTTTCAAAAACACTTAAAAATCAACACTTTCTAAAATGCCCCAAATTAATTTAAATCCATTTTTGGAGCTTTTTTCCCAAATTGAGACAGTAAAAGTCAATAAAAATTTTGTTTCATCATTTTGGTTGAGTACGAATCATTACTCACTTTAATAAGGTAAATTCCCCTAAGATCATAGTCAAGGTTAACGTATGAATTTCCATTGCCATTTTCGACAACAATTTGATCTAACAATACTCCTGAAATTGAATAAAGCTCTAATAAATAATCTCCTTTTCCTATTTCACTTCCAAATGACAAAGTTATATTTTCAGAACTTGGATTTGGATATACAATCACCTCATTCTGCAAATTACAATCAGAGCTAAACTCACCAAGTACTTTCCCTTGTCCGTCAACATCGAATTGATTTAAACGAAACACACTTTTTAGGTGTTCCCTGTTGTGATCTACAAATTCATATACTGTGGACTGATTTGAATTTCCTACTGCCCCAATGATACCTATTGTTTCCCAGAAATCATTTTCATTAAACACCTCAATTGAAAAATGAGAGGAATTTATCTCTGAGGATGTTGACCATTTTAAAGTTGCAGAATTAATCCCGCATTCAACGGATGCCCCTAAAAACTCAACTGGCAGCGGTTCCATTGAAGATGTATAACACGGATTATCGGAATCCGGACAATCAGATGTAGATCCAAACACAGTGGCAGTGCCATCCGTAAATATTGCTCCCTCAACCGTAATACTTCCAGTGCCTGGTCCCTCAGGACCAATTTCTGATCCTTGACCAGCAGATAAATCTCCACCAACATAAACTGATCCTTCAATAAAAATTCCTGTACTATTATTGTTGTTAGTTAAATTACCTGAAATGAATAAATTACCACCTGGTTGTATATTTACGATTGATCCATTTGAGAAAACCAAATTACCCGTCATTATTAAACTCCCACCTGTGTAAATGTTTAAGACAGCACCATTTTTGATATCAAGATTCCCTGAAACAAATATTTCATGATAAATATTAATTGTTATTCCAGTTCCCACATTTCCTGTAGGAGGAATTGAAGAACATCCGCCTCCACTTACAATCCAAGATAGAGGGTCGTTCCAATCACTACTAAATCCTGTTGAAGAGTAATTACATGCCGCATTTGACAGAGAACATGATGCGAGTAAAATGAAAAAAAACAAATTATATGAAGAATATATTTTCAATTGAAACACATTTATTAATTGAAGATGTATACTCAAAATGCAAATTACTTACCTTTTACCTCTAAAAATAATATTTTCGATTAAACAACTAAAAATATAGATGAAAGGCTATTTTTATAGGACTAAATTATTGTTTAACAGTCAATTATTGAATGTAATTTATTAATAATCAAAATATTAATTATTTCAAAATCAAAATAATTCAATATTTTTTTGCTCAATTAAGGTTACATTGTTTCCCTTTAAAAGCATAACTTTGCCCCCGTATTTTAATCACACATTAGAAATGAGTACAGCTCTTGGGAATCACATCCTTGTAGAATTCATGAATTGCGATCCACACATCATGAATGACGTTGCAAGAATCGAACGCGATATGGTTGAGGCGGCACAAAAAGCCGGAGCCACTGTCATCAATTCGACGTTTCACCATTTTTCACCTTGGGGCGTTTCAGGGGTAGTCGTGATCCAGGAAAGTCATCTTGCAATACATACGTGGCCTGAATACGGTTATGCTGCTGTGGACTTGTTCACATGTGGTGAAATGGATGCATGGATCTCCTTTGACCATCTGAAAGAGTGTTTCAAGTCTCAATCATATTCGGCTCTCGAAATGAAGAGAGGGTCTGTGAACCTTTTAACTAGAAACGATTTCGACATGACCACTATGAGACAGAGAGCGAGCGAATGGAGAAATCCTGAGTTCTTTACTCGTAACGTATGGTTTACAGATAAAGATGAAGACCAGGCACTTTCTTTACGTTTTACAGGAGAAGTTTTCTTTGACGTTCAATCGCCTTTCCAAAGAGTTCGTATCATCGAGTCATATAAGTATGGAAAAATGCTGGCTCTTGATGACATGGTAATGACTACTGAGAAGGACGAATTCCATTATCATGAAATGATCTCTCATCCTGCCATGTTCACCCACGGCAATGCCAAGAATATTCTTGTTATTGGAGGTGGCGACGGAGGAACCGTAAGAGAGATCCTGCGCCATGATAGCGTAGAAAAGGTAACTATGGTTGAGATCGATGGTGAAGTGATTACAGCGTGCAAAGAACATTTACCACAGATCGCAGCGGCATTCGACAATCCTAAACTTGACCTTAAGGTTGATGATGGAATTGCATTTATCAAAAATGCAGCACCTAGTTCATATGACATTATTATCGTTGATGGTTCTGATCCGGTTGGTCCTGCCGAAGGACTATTCTCTGTAGAATTCTATACCAATTGTTACAATGCATTGAAGGAAGGAGGAATACTGGTTGCTCAGGGCGAGTCTCCTAAGTTTAATGAAAAGGCTTTTTCTGAATTGAATTTCACTCTTCAAGATATTTTTGGGACAGATAATGCACCGGTTTCGTTATTCTTTGTCCCTACTTACCCTACAGGTATGTGGAGTTTCCAGTATGGATTGAAAGGATCACTACATCCAAAGAATATCGAAAATGAATCTGCAATAGACTCTTTTGTTGATACTAAGGGACTGAGATATTACAATTCAGATGTGCATAAAGGAAGTTTTGCCACGCCTAATTTCGTTAAATCACTGCTTAAAATTAGGATTCAATAACACTTTTTGATTATAAAGCACCCCATTCTGTTCGTATTTTATAAATACAAAAGCAGTGGCATTCTGATGAACATTAAGAATTAATGGGTCACTACTTACGAAGCTAAATTGTAAATTCTGACCAATCGAATTAAATAGAAACAATCGATCAGTAGATTTAAATTCTTCGTTCATTATAAGTTTGTTACCATCTACAATGAATCTTTTTAAAGTATGTATTTCTTCAAGATCAGATACATCTTCCAAAATAAGCGTTTCTTGAATAATGCAACCCAAATTATCAGTGGCACTCATGGTATATGATCCAAATTCATAAATTAATACACATTCCAAATTATTTAATGTATCGCCATTAACTTCAATTATCACTGGCTCTTGCCCTCCGTATGAATTTAAACACAATTGCAGTGAGTCGGGATAAATGGATGGAAGCAGTAAATAATCGATTTCCAGATTTAAATTATTGTCGACATAAATAAGACTTGATGTGCTTGAACAACCATTTTGATATGTAGCACTCACAGCATAAAAACCTGATGAAACTGAATCAATCTCATCACCATTTAACCCATTATTCCAAGTAAAAATTACATTTTCAAATGCTGCTGAATTAGTTACCATGATTTCTACCCCATTTTCATAATTACAATCGGTATTATTAATTTGTATTAATGGTTGAGTGGTTTGATTGAAGTTAACATGGAGAGTATCTGAATATATTATAACCCCATTCGAATCCAATCCAGAAAAGAAATAATCATCTGTAGCAGTAACAGTTATTAAATCTGAATTTTCACCATTACTCCATGTTATATCAGAGTATATCGAAGAGGTCAAATTCACAAAATCACCGTCACATACTTGAAGTGTATCAACTCCAAATATCTCAACTGAATATGGATCAATTTCATTAATTACATACGATTGATTATTACTTAAATCATATTTTACCACAGTAATCCCGGAAAGAAATTTTACAACTACAGAATCTACGATAGAATTGTTACCAATTCCAAAAATTAAATTCTGAGAAACTTGAGAACACATATTTTCACATGAATTCATGATTTTCCTTTGAGCTATTCCTCCTGCATAAAGTATTACCTCAGTGCCAAAAGCATTTCTATTTGAGACCACACCTCTTGGGGTTATTTTAATCCATTTATTTCCGCTTTGGGAATTATTCAATAGTATTTTACTTGACTCCTGAATATTCAGTAAAACCAGATCATACAGGCCATCACTATTAAAATCTCCTTTAGATGCACCATGTGTTCTGTAAAATGTCCCAGGAACATCCGCTTCCAATACAAACGATGAACCCATATTATTGTTATAGAATAATGAGGGATTAACATCAGTCATATCAATACTACCCGTTGACAAAAAAATATCATCATACATGTCATTATTGAAATCCGACCATATCGCAGCCCAAGAGAAATAGTAAGGCTCTGGATTAAATAAGTTTATATCATTCGTGAAAAAGGTGTTATTCAAATTTGTATTCAATGAGTGTAACTGCAAAGAATCATTCGTATTTAAATTATAAGACGGTCCAAAGTCAGTTTTATAGATGTCATAGTCTCCATCATTATCAAAATCAGAGATACTATTTGACATAGGTGACCTATCCAATGCAAGTAAATTTAAGCTAGAAGCATTATCAGAAAAAGTTTCGTCACCATTGTTCAAATAAAAGGCATCATTAAATTGATTCCTATCATTGATTAAGCTCATATCTAAAAAACCGTCATCATTCAAATCAAACCAAATGGATTGAAAAGATTCTTGATATCCATTTGCAGCACCTGAACTATTGGAAATATCGATAAACGATCCGTTACCAATATTTTTGTATAAATAATTTGTTTTAGGATAATCATAATATGAATATTGATCATCATAGTTACATACGTAAAGATCCAATAATCCATCATTATTAATATCTACCCAAGATGAACCAAACGCCATACTAGGTTGGGTAGTTAATCCACTAATCGATGTAACATCATTGAACACAAAGTCCCCAACATTTTCAAAGAGCCTAATACCTAGATCTCTATACGTCAAGAACAAATCATTGTCCATGTCATTGTCATAATCAACCCAAGTTATTGATTTCATGTTCCCTTCTGGAACAGAAATCAGAATAGAATTATCGAATTGACCAAATTGATCATTTTGCCAGAGAGTTAAATTTCCTGAGCTGCTGACAAAGGTAATATCATCAAATCCATCTTCATTAAAATCAAATGTAGAAACACCTGCGGCCCAAGAGTCATCTGCATCATAGAAATACGTTAAGTTAGTCTGTTGAGTTTGATCCAGAAAAATCTGCGCTCTCAACAGCTCAGTGCTCAACAAAAAAAATAAGATCGCAAATTTCCTCATTGAATGACAAATTTAATTTGTTGATTTTCAAATTTTAGAATGTAAAACCCGGCATTTAAATTTTCTGTTAACAATTCATATTTCCCATTAGAATTTGCATCGAAAATATTTGAAAACTCCAATTGGCCGCTTAAATTAAAAATAGAATACTCCTCACCATCGAGTAGGTATGCAGTAACTAATAATAATTTCTGACCAACTTGCAACGGGTTTGGATAAACGTTGAATTGTTCACTGGCATAATTCTCCAATTCAAGTATTTGAATATTTAGTAGTCCATCAAATGCGTTTTCTGAAATTACATTACCATAAATATCCGTAGCCATTTGAATTTTAACACCAACATTGGATTGCGTTAAACTTCCATTGAACATGAAATCGCCCTCATATGTGTATGGATTAAGCCAACTGGAATTATTTTCTAAACTCAAAAATGAGTTGACTTCAATTGGGATGAACTCAATAGCTGGTTGCGAAAAATACATTTGCTCATTAAATATGGCCAATACAGATAATGAATTTTCAGGATATTCCAATGAATAATCACTCAAGAACACATCTACCACATTTGGATTTTTAGTATCAAGGCTAATCGCATTGGTCTGAATAAAAGGTGAAATCATATTGCCTGCCTTATCAATAAAATAATAAGAAGCTAAATTCAATGATTCAATTTCCTGCGCGTTATCCTGGACAATGTAATATGCTCTGTAAATTGAATCATTCAAAAATGTACTTGATAGAAAATTAAATTGAACCGGATCTGTATTGGATGTTGGATCTATTAATTTAACGTTCGGGTTCAAAGTATTAGAAGAAACGGATTCACTAAAAGACAATTCAACGAAAAATTGATCAATTCCTACGACGCTGTCAGAAATATAAGGCTTATTGAAACTGTAGGAAATAATTTCAGGCTTTAGAAAATCTACAATAATATTTTCAGACAATGAGTCAATGTTCGAGTTTAGTAATAAATCGTTAAAATTACTTATGCGCATGGTCAATTCGTTTTCTTCATAATCTTGAATGAAATTCAAAGAGTATGAGAATTGGTAAATTGAATCATTCAACCATTCTGAAGTGGAATTTAATTGAGATATGAGTGATTGAAAATTACTTCCTTGATATAATTCAATTGTCGGATTGAGAGAAACATCCATAGGTTCATCGAATGTAAATTGAACAAAATGATTATTACTATTAAGGTCATTGAGTCCAAATATTGAATCAGAAAGGGTATAGCCTATTAAAGTTGGATTTTTTGTGTCGATTTCCAAAAGTTCTAGCAATAAACTATCGCTTAAATTTCCCGCGAGATCATAGTAATTGTTAACCTGGAAAGAGGTTGAAACCATATTGGATTCAATGTTTTGAATGGAATATATAACTGATAAAGCTGTATCCGTCAGCCAGCTCTTTGACAATTCTGCTAGTACATTCCCATCATTTAGGACATTTACTAGAGGAATAATGGTAGTATCCATTTTTTCATCAAAATAAATATTAAGGATAAAATCATCATTGATATTGTCTCTATTAAGTTGACTAAGTGAGATACTTTGCAGATCAATTTGAGGTACGACTTGATCAATAATGATCGAAGGGATCCATTGAGAATTTCCAACGACACTTCCATCAACTGTTAGAAAATTTTCCAGCTGAAAAGCTATTTGTTCAATAGTAATTCCAGAATTTTCTATCAAATAAGTGATCTCTAATGTTGAATCATTACTCCAATTTTGACCTTGATAAATTAAAGCCTGATTCACTTCACTGGGAAATACATTCACATCACCAGTTAATGTATCTATAGGCTCGTTGAACGTGAAAAGTAATGACAAAGATTCTCCTGTATCCTCAATATTAATAACATCAGCTGATGCCTCAACATTTATAACAGCTGGTTTTATTTTACTGTATAAAAGTTCTGTTCTATCAATTACATAATTGGCAACGTCTGATCCAATGTTCCTGCCTGGAATATCATCACAGGAAGGATGAATACCTCCCCAAATTCTGCTCAACGAGCATTGATCCGCTGCATCTCTGTATTTAGCCCATTGTAAAGTGATAGACTCTGTTGGTCCCTCTTCAAATTGTAAAAATTCATTTTGGTTGGCAACAAACTCTCCGATACCACCTGGAAAATACTCTGATCCTGTAATATGAGTTAAAATATCAGCAGCGGCTCTTGAATATGTAGAGTGGCCGGAAACGTATCCTGCAAAGGGAGGAGTAACAAAACTAGGACGTTGATAAGGCCACCAATTCTCTCCCAACATCCATCCAACGCCGGCTGCGTCAGTTTCTGGGTTAGAAATCATTGTTGGCCCTAACCACGTAAATAATTTAATTTTTCCGACATTTTCATTAAATAATCCAGCAAGCGGATCTCCTACTTGAACAACCTCAATAAATCCATCAATCAATTCAATTCCCAGAGGATTGTAATTCGTCAGAGTTGAATCTGTGGATTGTCCCATTTCGCACATGAATCGAATCGCAGAAATAGGTCTAACGTAATCATAATAACCTTTTATACTCCAAGCTGCAATTGCTGCATCATGCATTGCACAACCCATATCGAAGTGAGCTTTAATTTCAAATTCAAGAGTATCAAGCATTTCACTACCATTCCAAAATAATTCAAACTCAGGTTTTGAAGAAGCATAATGGTAAATTTCAAACCAATGACCTGGGGGTGTTTCTGAATCAACTCCATCTGCCCAAAATTCTGCTAATACTCTGGCATAATCAGACCTCTTAACTACATTCGGAGTATATGGCACTCCTGTGTATGGATTAACAGAATAACCTGTTCCGTTGTCTCCTCCTTCGAAAAAATTATAAAACGATGAATATTCTGATGTATTGGATGGGTACTGAGCTACGTTCCCAATTGAGCTCGGTGAAATGTCAATCAAGTATCCATCAGAAGGATCCAAATGGGATTGCCAAACTGATACCATTGAATGTGTCCATTTGTAAAAAGTTCCAAAATTACCCGAAGTATCTAACTCAAATAAACTTGGCGGTGACCCAGGATCTAAATACACTTTGTAAGGTATTCCATTCACATTAGTGATGTTCAAAACACTATCTGGTAATGAAAATGGAAAAACATTACCCCATTCGGCCGAAACAAATTCAGGCGTTCCTGAAACAATATTCCCACTTTGATCAATAGAGATTGGTAAACTTATTTGTTGCCAATGATCAGGATTTATAATATTATTTGTTCCAGGGTTATTTGGAAATCTTGGC
>JALRFI010000215.1 GCA_023253775.1 Crocinitomicaceae bacterium | reverse complement strand
ATAGATTTCATCGAAGAATCGAAAGAGAAGATTGTTCTGGATAATTTTGATTGGGCGAGTGATTATCTGAAATAAAAAAAATCCTCAGCGTTAACTGAGGATTTTCTGTTGTCCCACTAGGGCTCGAACCTAGACTCTTCTGAACCAAAATCAGACGTGTTGCCAGTTACACCATGGGACAGTTTCACAACGTTCTCCAAAAACCTAATGTTGGCGTCGGGACGGCAAATTTAGAAACAATATTTTATTTCACAATACCAATCGAAAAAAATGTGTCCCAAATTTCATCTGGTGTAACAAGCCCGCGAAAAGTCATTTTTTCACTTTTATTAGGGATTTACCTAGGGATATATTTTTAAATTCGCATCAGTATTTATTTTGGCACTATTCGCCGACGCAACACTATACTATGAATTACAAAAAGATCAATCTTTACCTTGGGTGGCTTGTATTCCTTATTGCAACCCTCGTTTACTTTTTAACGATCGAGGATACAGTTTCCCTTTGGGATTGTGGTGAGTATATCACGGCAGCATACAAATTGGAAGTAGGTCACCCGCCAGGGGCACCTTTGTTCATGGTCCTTGGAAGACTGTTTTCATTCTTCGCAGATCCCGAAAATGTTGCCGTTTGGATAAACCGATTGTCGGCACTTTCAAGCTCCGGAACGATCTTGTTCATGTTCTGGTCACTGACTATTTTGATCAAAAAGATGGTGTTGAAAGCCAGAGGTGTTATCGCTTCTGGAGATAAGATCGCAATATTCGGAGCTGCATTTGTTGGCTCTTTAGCATATGCATTTACGGAGTCATTCTGGTTCTCTGCTGTAGAAGGTGAGGTATACGCAATGTCATCACTGTTTACCGCTGTGATCTTCTGGGCGATCCTTCGTTGGGATGAAGAAATGATGGAGGTGCAGCATGGAATTAGACACGCACAAAGCTATTCACCGGACAGATGGTTGATCTTGATCATGTTCCTTTTAGGACTAGCGATCGGGGTTCACTTATTGGGTATTCTTGTTGTTCCTGCAATTGCATTTACGATCTATTTCAGATACTCAAACGAGGTAAACCTGAAAGGGATTCTACTTGTGGGTATTCTGAGTGTGATCATCCTTGGGTTTATTCAGGAAGCGATAATTCCAGGTTCGATCGCGCTTGCATCGAAGTTTGAAGTAGCCTTCGTAAACTCACTTGGATTACCATTCTTTAGCGGTTCGATCTTCTTCTTTATCCTGTTGATCGCAGGATGTGTATTCGCTCTGCGCTATGCAAGAAAGAACGGAAAGAGAATCATGTATTCGTCTTTCATGGGACTTATCGTTCTATTGATCGGATACGGTTCATTCGCGGTGATCGTGATCCGTTCAAATGCGAACACTCCACTAGATGAAAATAACCCTGAAAACCTTGTAACGCTTCACTCTTATTTGAAGCGTGAGCAGTACGGGTCTGCACCGATCCTTTCAGGACCGTTCTGGAACTCGAAACCAAATCCTGGTAATGAGTGGAAGGACATGTCTCCTGTGCACCTAAGAAGATTTGTCGTAAGAAAAGGTGACAAGGTCTTAAAGGCATTCATCGACGAGTCAAGAGCGAATGAATACGCGAAGACACAAAAAGGTTCAGAGGTAAAAGAAATGTACTTCGAGTCGAATGCACAGTCGAGAGAAAACCGTGTTCCAACATATGCGCAAACAACGTTCTTCCCGAGAATGTACTGGAGTGCTGAACCGGCAAAAGTAAGCCGATACAAGTACTGGTCAGGCTATGACGCCAATGACGGTACAAGAACAGAAAAAGGAAATGACGGTAAGCGTCTTCCAACCTTTGGAGAAAACATTCGCTACTTCATTGATTATCAGGTGAACTGGATGTATGTGCGTTACTTCATGTGGAACTTTGCTGGACGTCAAAATGATATTCAAGGGCACGGTGACCAGATGAACGGTAATTGGTTATCAGGATTCAGCTACATAGATAATGCGCGTTTGGGAGATCAAGGTGAAAATGCACCTTATTTCACAAAGGACAATCCTTCTTACAATACCTTCTTCCTAATGCCATTGATCTTTGGGTTAATCGGATTGTTCTTCCATTTCTACAGAGCACCCAAAGATGCGACAG
>JALRFI010000204.1 GCA_023253775.1 Crocinitomicaceae bacterium | reverse complement strand
GTATTACCAACGAAGAGTGGATTTAATTCGTTCACAATTAATATAGAATATCTTGAGCCAGGAAATTATCTATTTAATGTAAATGATGAACATCAACGAGAATTACTACGTAAAAAGATCCAAGTCGAAAGTCAATAATTGGGGTATCTTATCTCTCTTACTCTTTATTTTCTTTATTCCACATTTTGGCTGCTCTCAAACGCAATTGATTAATCCTAATTCTGAAGGTGGATTCGAGCTTGGAGCAAGTATTGCAGTTAATGGATGGACTTCTGTTCAGGCATCTACAAATACTTGGAGAGCTTCAGCTGTTCCTGGTTCGTTTTCAGGTGCGAATGCAGCATTTATTTCTGCTACCTCGGGTGCGGATTATGTTTATAATACGGGTGCCTTTCAAACTTCACATTTTTATCGTGACATTTCTGTTCCTGCGGGTGAAAATTTAATCAATCTAACATTCCAATATAAAAACCCTGGAGAGAATCTTTTTGATCGCTTATTAGTCTACACTGCCCCTACTTCTGTTTTTCCAGTTGCTAATGAGCCACAGTCAAGTTTGACGGATATTTTAGGAGCAACACTAGTTTATACCGATCCAGCTAACATTTTTGATTACACGCAAGTTTCAATTTATTTACCTCAAGCCCTTGCAGGAACAACGTTCCGGTTAATATTTACTTGGCAAAATGATGATAATAGTGGGGCAGGTGTTCCTGTTGCTATTGATAATATTGGCTTAACATCTGAAGCATCTAATTTTGGTCAACCTTTAAATGGAGCTTACACGATAAATAACTTGCTTCCAACTTCGCCCGCAATTCCAATTGCAGGAACTAATTTCAATAACTTCAGCGAAGCAATCAGCTATTTAAATACATATGGGATCTCTGGAAACGTTAGATTTGATGTTAGTGCAGGTCAGACTTTTAACCACGGCCCATTGACCATTACTCAGACCGGCACAATTGCCGATACAATTGGGTTCATTCGAAATGGATCAGGTGCCAATCCGTCAATTGTATTTTCAGGTGGAACGACAACAACAGATGCGGGTATTACTTTAAATGGAGTTGACTACATCTCAATCGACGGAATTGACATACAAACGATAGCTAATCCAGGTACTTCGGCCGAAAATATTGAGTATGCAATTCGATTGAATAATGCAAGTGCATCAAATGGGTCACAATTTAATACTATTCGAAACCTTGAAATCAGTCATAATCAACTTTTCACCCAGAACATTTCTATTTTGCAGACAACAGCAATGGCACCAACGTCACTGTCTGGAACTAATAGCAATAATACCTATGAAAACGTTACAATTAATAATGCTTTAAATTGTATTCGAATCAATTCAAATGCAACAAATCGTGATGAGTCAGTGACTATCAAGAATTGTCAGCTAGGAACAAACGGACCAAACTCTCTTGGTGGTGCAGGAGCAAGTTACGGTATTTACTATGCCAACGCAAAGGACATTATTATTCAAGGTAACACGATAATGAACCTAACGAACACAGGAGGAAGTGTTTTAGATGGAGTTTATATTAGCAATGCATTGGGCTTTTCAGAAATAAGTGGAAATACAGTTCGTGGGTTGAGGTGTTCCTCAACCACCGCGGCCTGTGTTATTTCAGGGATAAAATGTGTTGTTGCAAGTGGTGGTTCAGCAAATGTATTTAACAATTTTGTGAGTGATTTGAGCACTGCATTGACAACAGTAACAGGGACCATTATCCTGAAAGGTTTGAGCATTCAACCGCTTACTGCTGTTCCTGCAACAAGTATATTGAATGTTGATTTCAACAATGTAAGTATTGATGGAACTTCATGTTCTAATGTTTCTAATGCTTGTTTGGAAGTAATACAAACAGGACCAACAGTTAATATAAGAAATAATGTTCTGGCAAATTTTACAACCGGACAATCCGGCACTCCCTTTCATTATGGATTAGTTGTGCCCAATCTAACCATAGCAGCCGCTGCATCAATATCTAATTTTAACGATATTTATTTATCAGATATGGTCAATGGAGCTCTTGTTAGAAAAACTTCGGCAACCGCTACCAACTATGCTACCTTGGCTCTCTGGAATACAGCATCAAGTAATGATGCCTTATCGATCAGCCAAAACCCAGAATTCACAAATAGCATTAGCGATCTACATGTGCTTTCTTCTGCACTAGATGGGACTGGTTCAATGACGGGGATCACATGGATAACAAATGATATCGACGGTCAATCAAGAGAGGCTGTACCTGATATTGGAGCAGATGAATTTTCTTTGATCAACAATGATATTGCATTCACGTCTTTTCTTTCTCCGGTTTTCGATGATTGCTTCACTGATCAGGAAGTTGTAAATATTCGAATTCGAAATATGGCATACCTTCCGCATGATTTCATTCTTAAACCATTGAACGTTCAGATTACAGTCAGCGGGCCAATACCTGCCACACTTAATTATTCTCTTGTCGACAACAACCTTAACGGTGGAGCACCACTTGGGTCCTTAGAGTACTTAGATATTCAAATTGGAAACATCGATATGAGCTCCTATGGGACTTATACTATCAGTTGTCAATTGACATTAGCAGCTGATCAAAATGTCAATAATGATCTTTCGGCTGACCTTATTCTTGATAACGATTTGCCTGCTGTTTTACCAATTCAGATTCCATTCAGCGACTATAGTGGTAATAATCTGTCATTTGTATATGACGGTTGGGATGAATCAGTTACTTTACAACCAATTTCAGGTAGCTCATTTTGGACATCATCAACTAATTTAGGATCTGCTGGAAATGTAACGGCGTCTTATAATTATAATACAGGCAATAATACATCTTATATTTTAGGTCCTAAGCTAACGGCATCATTTAACACATTTATTTCTTTTGATCTCGCTTTAACAGAGTCATCGTCAATAATAGGGAATGGTGCCTTTGATTCTGATGATCGCTTCTCTTTGCTTATTTCAACGGATTGTGGATTTAATTTCAGTGAAGTATTAACTTTTGAATCTGGGGATCTGATTGGCAATGAGCTTACAAATTTTGAATTTTTTCTAGGGAATTATGAAGCTCAAGATATTATTATTGCTTTCATGGCTGATGACGGTGCAGTTAATGGATCAGCTTTTAATTTGCATTTAGACAACATCAACATATTTAATTCAACTCAGGAGATGATAGCAGTTCTTGAATTAGTTTCCCCTGCTCAAACTTCATGTTTCATTGATCAAGAGCAAATTCAAGTCCTTGTTCGAAATACAGGATTTGTACCGCTTGATTTCTCATTACTTCCCATGCAGTTGACCGCCCAAATTATTGGGCCTTCAAATTCGACGATTAGTCAAACTATCAATTCTGGTGCTTTAGGAATTGGAGAAGAGTCTGTTTACTCATTTTCTCAAACGATTGATATGACGACGGCGGGTGCTTATGAATTTAAAATAAACGCATCCATTAGCCCATTGAATGAAATGTATGAGGATAGTTTGATTACATGGCTATATAGTCAAAACCCTTCTCCGATTTTAGTTTATGAAGATACTGCCTGTCTTTTGACAAGTGTGAATTTTAGCGTTATTGATTTTGTTCATGGTATTACTTCAAACCTTTTACCTACCTTTCAATATCAGGCATTACCTGTTGCACTGCCTGATGGGAATAGTGCTGGAATCGATATACCTATTGTCGTTAGTGGGTCGGGAGGTTTAGCAGCACAATTGGTTTCAGTAAGAATCGATTCTGTTGTGCATCAAAATTTAACTCAGCTTCGTTTTGAGCTTTTTGCTCCAGATGGAAGTTCAATAATACTGACGGAAAATAATCAGGGTACTGGTCCAGGTTTCTACAACACGGCATTTTCTATGTCTGCAACTGAGTATTTAAACAGCGCTCCATTTCCATTTACAGGAACGTTTATTCCACAAGAATCGTTTAGTGCGTTAACCGGATCTGCCAATGGGACATGGTATTTACGAGTTACAGATGAGGCAATTGGAGCCACTGGTGTTTTGTATGGGTGGAGTCTAACACTTTTTGAAGGAAATAGTATTGTTGATTTTAATTGGACTTCTGGCAACACTATTCAAAATTATACTGTTGATGAAGCAAATGTGCTTCTGGAGAATAACTCTTATGTAACTTACACAGTGACTGACGCGATGGGTTGCTTTGCCTCAGACTCTGCACAGATTGTCTTCCCAACGTTTACTGATAACCCTCAATTAATTAGTCCTTTGTGTTATGGAGATACGAACGGTCAGGTGCTTTCCAATATCAATGGTGGATTTGGTGACTTAACGTACAGTTGGTCAGTCGGAACTGCAGATACTTTTATTGATCAATTAGCTGAAGGGGTATACACACTTGATGTTACAGATGCATATGGTTGTTCTGACCAATTTACATACACATTAGCTCAACCTGACTTATTAGTGGTGACCGGCAATGCTACAGATATCACCTGTGTTGGTTGTTCTTCTGAAATCACAATCTCCGCTGTTGGTGGTACTCCTCCTTATAATGGAATTGGGGTCTTCAATCAGACAGCACAAGGTGTTTACCCTTATTCTGTGGTTGATGCAAATGGTTGTGTTTCGACTGTTGAGGTAACAGTAAATGATATCAGTAATATCTCTGAAATCAGTGGTGTGGATTTAACCATCTATCCTAACCCATTCCGAGATGATTTTTCTGTGGATTTGGATTTATCCTTGCTACAGGAAATTCGAATTTTTGATTCACAGGGAAGAGATGTTCATTTTAAGATTTTTCCTTATGACGGGAAATTCAATGTTTTAGTTGATGGATTGAGCCCAGGTGTGTATTACCTGGAAATATTGCTGTCGAATTCTTCAAGAGCCTTGGCAAGGATGGTAAGTTTGTAAATTTCTAACTTAAAATCTTAATGAGATATTGAATAAAAAAGATCCGCGATTATGCGGATTTTTTTTGTTTTCACCCCCTAAGTACGTATAACTACGTAAACGAGAATCACGTTAACTACGTGAATTGTAAATCAACAGGATCAGAAAGTAATGGATAGATGTATAGTGTCTTCATCTTTGTCTCAGGAAACGATAAAAACACTAACAAAATGAAAACAACAAAGACAACAGCATTAAAGATCACGACACTGGTATTTGCAATGGCAATGGTAAGTGGATCTATTTTCGGACAGAGCGGTTCGGTATGGGTAAAGATGCCAACAGCTTCGTCAATGTCTATTACAGGAACAGGAGATTTATTGATCACATCATCTGATGTGTTAAATACATTGATCGATACATACAATGTTCAGTCGATTGAGAAAGCATTTCCATCATCACGTAATATGAATTTACAGCAAGTATATGAGCTTAGCTGTTTTTGTGATGAGCACGATCTATTGCAAGCTGTTGCACAGGAGAATAGCTTATTTGTTTCACCGGAGCTGGGCCCGAAGTATGAGGCTCTTTATACGCCGAATGATTATTCATTATCTACGCCGAATGATTATGCATTGAATTTGATCCAGGCACAGGACGCATGGAACATTACAATGGGATCTTCATCAGTTGTTGTTGGAGTTACAGATACGAATTTCGATCCTACACATGAGGAGCTACAAGGGAAGTATACGTACATGACATCAGGTCTTACAAATAGTAATATAGCACACGGTACATCTGTAGCGATTACAATTGCAGGAGGTACAGACAATTCATTGGGTAAGAGCTCCATCGGATACAACACACAGATGCAGCTTAGAGGGATGACCTACAACGAGATTCTTGCTGCAAGTTATTCTGGTGCGAAGATCATCAATGCAAGCTGGGTTTCAGGTTGTTCATTCAGTCAGTATGCACAGGATGTAATTACAGAGGCATATAATAACGGATCCCTAATTGTAGCATCAGCAGGAAATGGAACGACATGTGGAGGAGCATCAAACCTTGCATACCCAGCAGCGTATGATCACGTACTTTCAGTAACATCAGTTGGTCCACAGGACAATCACGAGCGTTTCCCTGGAAATTCATTGATCACTCACCAGCACAACACAGCTGTAGATATCTGTGCACCTGGATATGACGTAGCAATTACGGTTGCATCAGGAAACTACACAACAGGTACAGGAAGCTCATATGCATCAGCTTATGTTTCAGGAACAGCAGCATTGATCTTATCAGTAAACCCATGTCTTACACCAGACAATATTATGAATATTCTTAAGGGATCTGCGGACAACATTTATGCATTGAACCCTTCATACGCAGGATTGCTTGGTTCAGGACGTTTGAATGCGAAGTCAGCAGTAGAACAAGCATTGGCTTTCGGTACCCTTACAGTTGAGTCTACAGTGCTTACGCATTGCGAAACTACAGAGCAGACAGTTGTATTGAATGCAGTATCAGGAGATGGCCCATTCACAGCAGTATGGTCAACGGGAGCAGAAGGAATGGAGTTTACAGCAGTTGAGCCAGGAGTTTACAGTTATGTAGTAACAGATGCTAACGGATGTATCCGCACTGGAGAAGTAGTTGTAGATTCGATCACACTACTTTCATTTGAAGCAGAGCTTACACATGTACAGTGTAACGGACAATCAAATGGAGCAATTGACTTGACGGTAACAGGAGGTAGTGCACCATACACATACAGCTGGGACAATGGAGCAGTTACAGAAGATCTTACAGATTTAGTAGCAGATGTTTATCGAGTTCTTATTACGGATGCATCAGGATGTTCAGTAAATGGAAACTTTCAGATCTTAGAGTCAGGCGTACTTGTTGCAACAGCTACTGGAGTAGATGCAGTTACAGTTGGAACAGGATCAGTTGATGCAGAAGTTGAAGGTGGTGTAGCACCATACAGCTACAGCTGGAACAACGGAGCAGTTACAGAAGATATCTTTGGATTAAACGGAGGAGTTTACACATTGGAGGTAGTTGATGCAAACGGATGTACAGCAACAGTAAGTGTTGAGTTGGACGATCCATCATTAGCACACGTTGACGGTCATACAACACCTGGTACAACAGGATCGGATGATCAGGCGACAAACACAGCAGGTATTGAAGAGGGGAGTGTAGCTGTTGAGATGTCAGTATATCCGAACCCAGCTACAGATTACATTCAGGTGATGAATGGTACAGATGCTGAAGTAATTGTAGTGATCATGGATCAGAATGGACGAATGGTATCCCAGCTTACATCAAACAAAGGAACACAGACAATAGATGTGACAGCGTATGCATCAGGAACATATTTCGTGAGAGGAATTTCAAATGGTCAGCAGGTGTTCGCAGAGAAAGTAATTAAGTTTTAAAAAAGCGTTAGTTTTCATAAATAGAGTAGTTTCTAGTTTCCTAAAGAAGATCCGCGATAATGCGGATTTTTTTTGTCCCTTAATTTCTTTTGGCTATTCAAATTCTTTTTAAATGGATCCAAATAACCAAGTTTTGTGTATATCAGTCCCATTATGGGAAAATAAATAGTAATCACATCCCAATACGGGAAAATAGAAGGTGATAAATTATTGAATTGTTCTTTGTAATATATTCTAAATAGCTGAATAACAGTGGTGTAGATGAAAAAACGATTTATTTGGCACAAGATTTAGGTTGCATTCACGACCAAATATTTCGGGCTATGCTTAAAAACTTGACTGCTCTCATCGTATTGTTGTGTTTATCGCTGACTTCAAACGCTGAGTTTTTTCTGTTCGACAATTTCGAAAACGAGGCTAATTATGTTTTTCTAGATTTGAAAAATGCATTAGTTACGAATAAGAAGCCATTGTCCGGTAATAAACATCTTTCAGTAGAAAGAAGCTCTTTTTCCTTAACTGTACCTGTTTCATTATACAGTAATGCATACTCAAAAGTTCTTGTTAGTTGTTTTGTAGACCCTCGCGGAAAAGAGACTTCATTGGAATTTGTTTCAGGTTCATACACAACGACCGTTAAGATCAATGAGCAAGTTTTTGGTTATCGTCAAGTTGTTGCCGAATTACCTATTCACAATTTTACAAATTCGGTTATTCAAATTCGTTCTTCCGAAGGAGCTGGAACCTTTAACATGGATGATCTTCAAATCACCGGCCTTCAGGCAGTGCCTTGTGGACGTCCAGAACCTACGCAGATCGTCGCAAATTACAACGGCGAAACAAAGGACATGATTAAATCCTTTGAGCTTGATGGAAATAAAATTGTAAATACAGATATAGTATCTGCAGATGGATATTTTTTAATCAGTGAAACTAAGACGCTTACTCATACGTCGTTTTCGATTGAGCTCAATCCTGAGGATGAAAATTTTCCATATGCGTACACTGTATGGGCTGACACAGACAGAAATGGGATTTTTTCTGCAGAAGAGCGCGTTCACTATACAAATGCGCAAGGTTCAGTTCAAATTCCAATGAACCTAAATCAATTAGAGGACGGGAATCTGGCAGTAAGAATCAGAATGCTCGATCCTCGATCCAACGACATGAGCGATGCATACTCTGGAAATACGTGGGGTCAAACTATAGATCTATTCGTAGGTTTGGAGAA
>JALRFI010000118.1 GCA_023253775.1 Crocinitomicaceae bacterium | reverse complement strand
GCCGCCCTTTGGGTCACGCCGGGGGGTCGCAACATTGATCTTCTCGCGGCCCTGCACCTGCCCGACTACGCGGGGCTCGCCCTCGGTATCGTGACAGCATTTCTTGCGCTGGAAATCTCTCTGTAAAAGATCAATGGATCTGTATCTTCTACGAACAGTGCCATGTGAGGCTCATGATCCAGCACATTTTTACTCATACTCGATTTTTCCGAGTTCAATACATACGGTGGATTTGACACCCAAAAATCAAAAGATGATTCTGTGAATCCTTCAAAAACATGAGGCCTAAGAACATCTCCCATAAGCCATTCAATGTTTGTTTTATTGAGTGCATTATTTTCTTTTGACAATGCAAGTGCCTGTTCGCTGTATTCTATCGCAGACCCTCTCGAAGAGGGTAAATAATGATCAAGAGAAATACTTATACAACCAGTACCGGAACAGAGATCCAAAAATGTCAATCCAGTTTTATAGTGATGTTCCTCAAGGATCCATCGAACCAATTCTTCCGTTTCAGGTCTTGGGATTAATGCCCTTTTATCTGTAATAAAAGAGAGATCCATAAATTCTGTTTTCCCAAGAACATATTGAAATGGTTCATCTGATTGCAACTTTTTAACGGCAGATCTGAAGAACAATAAATCCGACTCTGACAATAACTGATCATTTTGCAGGATAAAATCAGAGGAGCTTAATCCTAATCGTTCCTGTGCCAATAAGTTGAACATTGATCTCAACTCTCGGCTGGAGAACTTCTCTGACAAGCGATCATTAAAGTATTTGCGTGTTGCAGAAAGGGAATTGGTCTGAACGAACATGGTTACTTTTCATCAAGTTCATAAACCAGTTTCTTCTGAAGATCTTTAAATGGAATCTCGAAAGTTGGAATACCCATTACATATGGAGCGATCTCGTATTGATTGTAAACGAATACCATTCCCTTGTCTGAGAAATAGAAGTTCTCAGTGCACTTGAATCCATCTTCAAACCAATATCCTAATTCTTCAAGCTGATCCTCACTTTCAATATCATTTTGCTTCAAAAAGTACTTAGGGGCAAAGCGATCGAACTGATCCACATCCCCAACAAAATCTTTCAGCTTAAGCACCTTACCAGACTTGTTATCTACCAATGTCGTCTTAAACCCTTCCCAGCCATGAGCACCACCTGCAAAACCAGTTTCAGCAAAGATTAGCTGAAGGATAGATGAATAGGCAGTATCAATAGAAATACTCAGCTCCAGGTACCAAGTCATTTCGTTTTCATCTTCCTCTTTGTATGTTTCGAATTCGTCTCTAAAGTACGTCAAATGTTCTCTGAACAATTCCTCATTAACTTCCTTGACAATGGATTTTTTCTTTTTATCAGTTGACAAAAGCTCTAAAATGATCGCATTAATCTTTTTCTGGCCTTCGGTCTGATAAGAGGTGTCAAAATACTCGTATGTGAAACGCAATGGTTCATGATCTCCTTCTCCAATTGGCACTTCAACATTTCCAGCGATCAATTGGGCTTTCTCAGGGAGAATAGCAGTGGTGTCCTTTTCTTCCTCTGTTAAATCAACTTTTTTTTCTCCACCATTCTGGCAGGAAAAAAAGGCAAGAAAGACTAAAACGAAAAGAATCAATTGCTTCATTCCGCATGATTTTTTCTGGAAGCAGCACGGTAGATCAAGTAAATTCCTGTCAACACAAGCGGAACACTCAACCACTGCCCCGTATTCAATCCGGTCATTGCATCTAATGTATTATCCCATTCCGACTGACCTTCTTTCACAAATTCCACTAGAATCCTTGCCCCGAAGACCAGGATCAAAAATGCGCCGAATACTAGTCCCTGTTTTTTCCACATAGACAATTTCCAGAAAAGAAACATTAATACTCCGAAGCCGATGAAATAACAGATTGCTTCATACAACTGTGCTGGATGTCTGACAGGTATTGCGTTCCAGGAACACACATACGGATAGATGCAATCATGATGCAGAAATCTGAATCCCCACGCCACATCCGTTTCAACGCCCACCATCTCATGATTAACCAGATTTCCCATTCTAATGAATGCTCCTCCAATAGCTATTGGTGCAGAAATTCGATCAAGCATCCACAAAAACGGTTTCTGAATTACCTTTTTAGAATAGATAAATAGTGCAATCAGAATGACTATTGCCGCGCCGTGACTGGCAAGCCCCCCTTCCCAGACTTTGAAAATATCTGCCGGGTGAGAAAAATAACCTCTCTCAAGAACAACTCCATCAACATCAACTACATCCCAATGCGGACCATAGAAAACAACATGGCCTAATCTTGCTCCGACGATCGTAGCCAGGATCATGTAGATCACAAGTTTGTCGAGAGCGTCATCTGCAACACCTTCTTTTTTGTAGATCCTTTTAACAACGAAATAACCAATGATCAGTCCGGTTACAAACAATAATCCATACAGATTTGGGGTTTTATACCCATCGATCAGTTCCGAACTGACATCCCAGTTAATTGCAGAAATCACTCTCTATTTAGTTTTAATGGTTCTGCTAAAGATATCGGTTTTTCCTTATGCACCTTGAATTGAAGCTTTTCAGATCGACCTTTTTTGAAAATCTTGTTAGAAACTGTGTTTCCTTTTCTTAATTCTTTTTGTTCCTCTTCTGGCAGATGAATGGTATGCTGACATTCGTCTGAACAGCAATTTTCCATTTTTTGCTTACACTCATCACACTGAATAAACAGAAGATGACACGCATCATTGGCGCAATTCGTATGTACATCAGCCGGTGATCCACACTGATGGCATACTGAAATTATTTCCTCGGAAATCCGTTCACCTCTTCGTTCGTCGAAAACGAAGTTCTTTCCAATGAATTTGTTATCTATTCCAGCATGTCTTGCGTCGTTTGCATATTTGATAATACCACCTTCAAGCTGATGAACATTTTTAAAACCGCGATGTCTGAACCAAGCCGATGCTTTTTCACATCGAATTCCACCTGTACAATACATAACAATATTCTTGTCTTCATTCCCCTTGAGGTAAGTATCCTCGATATAAGGCAATGATTCTCTGAAAGTATCAACATCAGGAAGAATTGCTCCTTTGAAGTGCCCTACCTCCCATTCGTAATGATTTCTGAAATCAATAAGTATGGTTTCAGGATCATCCGTTAACTTATTGAACTCTTCCGCATTTAAATGGATTCCTTTATTGGTTACATCAAATGTTTCGTCATTTAATCCATCGGCAAGGATCTTATCCCTCACTTTGATCTTTAATTTCAGGAACGAAAATTTAGCTTCGGAGTCATCAACTGCATAATTCAAACGAATTCCATTTAAGAAATCGATCTCATATAACTCCTCCCTGAATTGATCAAGATTCTGCACCGGAACGGCGATCTGAGAATTAATACCTTCTTTGGCAACGTAAGTTCTACCAACTACTTCCAATGCCGACCATTTTTGAAACAAATGATCTCTGAACAAACGAGGATTTCCAATGTGAGCATACTGGTAGAAGGAAATGGTAACATATTTATTACCCTTTACAATTAATTGCTCCATTAACTCCTCTTTACTTAACGTATTCCACAGTTGCATGCTATGCTATTTTAAATAAAAAGTGCTGCAAAGGTAGAGAAGACCTAGCGATAATCAAAATCTCGGTAATTTCTTCTTAACTATCAATTTTCATTACATTCGTGAGACATGAATAGAAGTATACTATATCTTATTTTCATCCTTCCTTTTTTAACAGCCTGCCCTGCTTCGCAGCGGACAAATCCTGTTGAAAAGGTTAAAGCAAATCATTTCAACTTTACCGATCCGGAGCTCAGAGCCTATAAAGGAATTGAGTTTAAGCTTTCTCAACTATTTGAAGATTCATACTACACAGAATATGTGATTAAGAATGATGCATTGACCAAGTCCATTCCCGAAATGAACATTCACTTCAGTATAGAGGAATTTGATGAAATGGACATAGACACGTATCGTTTTTTAAGAGATAAGAAGGGGGATGAAGTTGAGATCGTTCATGATTTTTACATCAGCTCAAGACTTCAAACGTTAATCGAAGGACGAAAATCCATTAAAAGAAAATTATCGTCAAAGGTTGGATTCAAGGGATACCTGCAAAACATTGATGGCGGTCTTGGGGATGACGAAAGCACCTGGTCGAGTTATTTTGTTGGCAGTGTGCTCATTGATGGAAAAGTTTACATCTTTCAAATGATCGGCAGAAAAGATGTGATGTATAATTTTTACGATGATTTTCTCAAAATCCTGGAATCCATTGAGAAATGACACCTGATCAACTTATTGACAAATTAAAACATTCTTTGAATGGTCTACTTCCCGGAGCAAAAGCTCATTCACTGATGGCTCCAACAGGAAGGATCATCAATTATGATCTGATTCCAGATAAGGAGAATTATAAAGATTCAGCTGTTTCGATCATTTTATATCCACTTGATGATTCGTACAAATGTGTCATGATCAAAAGACCTGAATACGACGGTGTACATAGTGGACAAATGAGTTTTCCAGGCGGAAAAAAAGATAAAACAGATAAAGATTTGATGGAAACCGCCTTTCGAGAAACATATGAGGAGATAGGCGTTTTGTTGGATGAAAAGCATTTGATCGGTGGGCTATCGGAAGTATTTATTCCTGTTTCTAAATTTAAAGTACAGCCTTTCTTATTCCATCTACCTGAAATTCCTGCCTTCGTACCCGATTCTCGTGAAGTAGACGAGATCTTTCATTTTGATTTCGGATTATTATTGACAGATGCTAGTTTGGGAATCACTGACATTCATAATAAGGGAAACATTCTCATGAAAGAAGTACCCTGTTTTTATTTTCATGAACGCATGATCTGGGGTGCATCGGCCCTTATGCTCAGTGAATTGAGAATGCTTCTTCTCGATCAGAAATGAAAACGTGCGAATCCAAATGCTGCAGAAATACTGTTTGATTCCTTCATAAAAAAGGATAATGCATCATAGGAGGATACTCCGAACTCATACATTCCTTCTTTCAATTTGAAGTTAATTCCCACTGGGATATTGTTCTTGTAAATTCCTCCACCAAAATAACCTGCGCTGATCGCCATGAATTTCACCAGTCTGATCTCACCACCAATGGATACTACAGGATTCACTAGACTTCCAGGATTTGAACTGTTAAATGGAGCTACAACATCAATTCCTACACTGGCTATATTTCCAATATCCAAACTAGCACCCAAACGCAAATTCGCAGCATTCTTCAGGGTATATTGTTCAACCCCTAATAACTCGAAAACACCTCCATCTCTTAGGAATTCATCTACAGATTGAGTTACATCGTAATCTGACAAACCATTCACTGCAAGACTTCCTACCAGTGTATCATTTACTTTGTAGACATTTCTTTTATATGTAACCTGCCCTATGTTATTGACCGCTGCAGCAACTTTTAATTTGTTAAACAATAAAGCACTTGCAGATAGGTCAAAACCATACCCATTACCAACTACGGTAGGAATAGCACCCGACTGTGAGTAATTAGATGGATTGAAATTGGCTATTGCTCCATAATCGATATCAAAATTTGGTGTGATCGATGAATACATGTAAAAACCATCGTCTCGTGACTCCATGTTAAACATGGCCATGGATTGAATAAATCGGCCACCAATTCCGCCATAAACTACAAATAAGGAATCCTTGCCGAAGATTTTTCTTCCGTATCCGAAATTATAGTATCGGTTCCATGATAATCTTACTTCGGATCCTCTTGAAATCTGACCGAGATTCAGAGGAGTAGAAATCGTACCCAGGATAACTGCATCCAATGTATCCTGAGAATAATTAGGATTGTTAGCTATTACTGATGTATCCGCACCAAAAACTACAGTGAGAGAATCAAAATAGTCGGCTAGCTTTCCTTTGAACAGGATATTTGTAAGCTCCTCATTCAACTTTGAGTACCATGAATAGCTTTCTCTTATGTTGACAGCTACCCCACCAAACTTTTCGTTCTGGTATGAAAACCCCAACCAGTTATAATCAGCAAACATAGTTAGACCTGACCTCATATAATCAGCTGCATACTGTTGTTGTTCCTGCCAGTTTGCCGGTTCGGAATCGTTGTTTGAGATCTGAGTTCTTACTGCTCCATAAAGCTTTTTCAGTTTATCTACATTCATAGAATCAGAATATATTCCTGCCCCAAACTCTGTGGATCCAACTGTGAATTTCTTCCCTTCCACAGAAGGCTTCCATCCTAACGCGGAAGAATTAATACCTAGGGAATGATAATCAGTGACGAAAGTAGTGGCAACACCTTTTCCAACAGCAGTGTATGCAATACCTTGTGTTTGTGCATTTACTGTCTGAAGAAAGAAAAACAAGACGATTAGCAGGTAGACACTTTTCATAGTTTATTGTTTGGGTTCAGGTGAAGATAATAAGAAACGAATG
The DNA here is from genome assembly GCA_023253775.1 of Crocinitomicaceae bacterium. Classification (GTDB taxonomy): domain Bacteria; phylum Bacteroidota; class Bacteroidia; order Flavobacteriales_D; family Crocinitomicaceae; genus M0103. The sequence goes on along the minus strand of JALRFI010000118.1, from coordinate 102 downwards.
TACCAAAAACAAAAAGAGGAACAAATTTGATTGAAACTTGTTCCTCTTTTCGCTAAACCATGCTAAAACTATAAAACCCAAAAACTACAACTATGAAATTGT
>JALRFI010000087.1 GCA_023253775.1 Crocinitomicaceae bacterium | reverse complement strand
ATGATGGTAAAGTTGTTGTCATCACCACCACTAGGCGTATTGCGGAAAGGATGATGAAATGAGTGTGATATTGACTGGTTGGTATGAAATAGACACTGGTGCCGTCATGATTGACGAGACTGGTGAGAATCTCAATGAGATTGTGTGTCGGTTGGCTGAACAAGCACGTATCGTTCGTCTTCCATTGAACCAGGTTGGTTCACTTAACAAGATTAACAAAGCGTTCTCAAGACTTGAACAGGAGTTCGAAAGACCGCCATCAGCAGAAGAACTTGCTGAAGCACTAGAAGTTCCAGAAGACAAGATCAAGGAAAGTTTGAATGTTTCTGGTCGTCATGTATCAATGGATGCACCGCTATCTACATCAGAAGACGGAGGTACATTAATGGACGTTATGGCAAACAGTGATTCTCCAAAAGCAGATCACGCATTGATGGCTGAGTCTCTTCAGAAAGAGATCGAAAGATCATTGAGTACTTTAACTGATAAAGAACGTGAAATCATCAGATTATTCTTCGGAATCGGAATGAACCATGGACTTACACTTGAAGAGATCGGAGCGAAGTTCAATTTAACAAGAGAACGAGTACGACAGATCAAGGAAAAAGCGATCAGAAGATTGCGACACACTTCGAGAAACAAACTCTTGAAAGCATATTTAGGATAAAAATTAAGGCTGTCTGTGAAAACGGGCAGCCTTTTTTGCATTATAATTTTCTTTAACTAAAAACAATTAGAATTAAAAAATGGAAGCTGCAGTCGGATACGAAAAGGAACTGAAGTCGCACGTTGAAAGAGAACGTGCTGCAGTAAAACTTTCAAGCCACATTGGAGAGTTACTCTATGACAAAGGAGTAGAATTGGTTCTTTTCAGAAATCACTTAACAGATGTTTCGATCTCTGAGATCCTTAATCTTCATGAGTATGCTAAAAATGTGGTTAACCGTCCAATTGACGTATTTACAACTTCAGAACTGGCTGAGGAAATCCTTAAAATGGACATCGCTCCATCAAAGCTTGACATTGGAAAACTGGCAAGTGAGTGGTTAAATGAAAAAGACAGATATGCATCGAAAGCTGAATTCCTGAATGGAAAGCTTGCAGGTTATGAAGCTTCAAACGGAGGTTCATTAGAACCTAGAGATGTCGTATTATATGGTTTTGGACGAATTGGACGACTTGCAGCAAGAGAATTAATCAAACAAGCTGGTAAAGGTCAGCAATTAAGACTTAGAGCTATCGTTACCAGAGGAGCTTCTGATCAGGACATAATCAAAAGAGCCTCTTTATTGAGAAATGATTCAGTACACGGTGCTTTCAAAGGATCCGTAAACGTAGATCTTGAAAACAAAGCGCTGATCATCAACGGACAGATCGTTAAAATGATCGATGCAAATAACCCGGAAGACATTGATTACACTGTATATGGTATCAATAACGCTTTGGTGATCGACAATACAGGTGTTTATACCAACCGTGAGGCACTAAGCAAACATCTTAAATCGAATGGAGTATCTAAAGTTTTATTGACTGCTCCTGGAAAAGAAATTCCAAACATCGTCTACGGAATCAATCAGGGAACTCTTGATGTAGAAAGTGAAACGATCTATTCAGCGGCTTCATGTACAACCAATGCGATCTCTCCTGTCATCAAAGTTGTCAACGACAAATTTGGTATTACAAAAGGACACATCGAAACAGTACACGCTTATACAAATGACCAAAACCTTCTTGACAACATGCACAAAAAGCCAAGAAGAGGTCGTTCAGCAGCTATCAATATGGTAATCACATCTACAGGCGCTGGAAGTGCTGTAACGAAAGTTATTCCGGATATGAAGGATAAGTTGACTGCCAACGCTGTGCGTGTACCAACCCCAAATGGTTCATTAGCAATCTTAAGTCTTGAGTTGAACAAAACAACCACGATTGAAGAAGTTAATGCTGTTTTAAGAGATGCGTCTTTGAATGGAGATCTTGTTAATCAGATCTACTACTCTTACGATCCTGAGCTTGTGTCAAGCGATATTATCGGAAATACGTGTTGTTCAGTTTATGACTCACATGCAACCATTGTATCTCCGGATGGAAAGAATGTTGTTCTTTACACGTGGTATGACAATGAGTTTGGATACACAAAACAAGTAATTCGTCTGGCTAAACATATCACAAAAGTTCAGCGCAAGATCTATTATTAATGAACATCGATTGCTTTAATCAGCAATTCAAACAATAAAAAAAAGCCCGCTAAAAAGATTCAGCGGGCTTTTTCATTTTAACGGTTTTAATGTCCACCGCAGTGAACATCATAGGTTGTACCTGTACTATCCGTATAACCGTTCTTTTCAATGTCCTTAAGATCATCTCCACAATATTCTCCGAGCTCGATGTCTTCATTGTTCTTGTAATAGTCACATGTTTCGCACTTGTTTTTTCCACAAGAGGACAACACTGCAATTGATAAGACAATCGTGAACCCAACGATTTTTTTCAATGACTTTTTCATATTTATCTATTTTAATTATCTATTTATTTGGCTTTGAAATCTATTAATTGAATAGTTGCACTCAAGAAGAAATTTCGTCCCGGATGCGGCAATCCAATATTTTTTAATCTTGACAAATGATCAATGTAATTTTCATTCAACAAATTTCTTACACCTGCTTTTAAATCAATTGTTACTCTTCCATTAATTTTTGCATCAACTGAAGCATTAACCAATTGATATGAACGAGAAGTCGATTCTGATTGAGCCACGCGTGTTTGCTCAAAGAGATACGAATATTGAACAGAGATCTTCTCAAAATAAAATTTACGTTTTGATTCAGTGAAATTGAAATTGAGAAGATTTGAAATTCTGGTCTGAGGGATCAATGAGGTGTAATTGTCACTTTTATCCTTTAGATCAACATATGAAAAGTTACCCTCCCAATGGATCCAATGCGCAAAATGTGGATGATAGTGTAAACTTAGGTCTACCCCACCTAGCTTCACGAGTTGATATTGTTGAAATTCCAAAACAGGAAGCCCTGCAATAACTGTATCCTTTGGTTGCAAATAAATGAAATCGTTGATCAAGCCTACAAATGGATTGAACACTAGGCCAAGATGCTCTCCTTTTTTCTCATATGTCAAATCAACCTGATGTGCGCGCTCCGCCTTTAGATCTGAATCACCTATTTCATAACGCAGTGCCCCATGGTGGTAACCATTGGCTAATAATTCAGAAAGATGAGGAGCTCTAAATCCGCTCGAAAGATTTAATCTGAACGTATTTTTCTTCACCGATCGAACGGCACCGATTGAATAATTTAAACCTTGATAAGTTCTTGTAATCGGTTGTTGTCCTTTGAATTCATTCAGAGATTGGATAACTCTTTGATCAAATCGTAATCCTCCCTGAAAATTCCACTTTCTCTTATCATAATTCAGAATCACAAACCCGCCATTATCTATGGTAAAGGCATTAGGCAGTAGAAACTCTATTGCATTTAGGTCATTATTATTCATTTGAAACATTCCCTGATATCCTGCAATAAGAGTAAGGTTTTCTCTCAGATAATATTTATACCGAAACGTTAGCAGGGTGTTAAACAAATCCATACCAACACTTGAGATCGTAATTTTATCTGCAAACTCCCTTAACCTACTCAAGGTTTGACCCACTAAGAGCGATACTTCATTTCTTTTGTTAAACCATTTATTTTCGAATGAGAAAAAATGATTGCTTGAGTATTGAACAGCTAAAACACGATGTCGTTCCTGCTGATCAACCTGAAATGACAAGGGATTGATAATGGAATCATGCGTATGTCCGGGAATTCCAACTCTTGTTCTGGAGAAGCTATACCTCAAATGCATAGACCAATTATTTTTGTTGGTCCCAAGCGACAATCTGAAGACGTTATCACTAAATCTTGAGTTTTTCGCAAATTTCCCATTGGGCAATAGAAAATCTGCGTAATTTGTATATAATCCTCCCATATTCAAACGCAACTTGTTTCTTGACGTTTTAAATAAAAAAGAGGATCGATTTGATAAGCTGGCAGATTCAAATTGCACTTTTCCGAGATACTCTGAACTATTTATTGCCGCATAAGGCTCATCAACAAAATATATTACTCCACCGAGAGCATCTGCACCGTATAGCAAACTTGACGGTCCCTTTATAACTTCAACATTCCCAACGCCCAATTCTGTGATAGGCATTCCGTGGTCACCTCCCCATTGTTGGTTTTCCAATCTGAGGCCATTCAGCATAGTCACAACCCTCACCCCTTGCATTCCTCGTACGACTGGTTTTGAAATACCTGTTCCTGTTGAAGCATTATAAACTCCGGGGATTTGCTCCATTATTTGCATCAGGTTAGTTCCTGGTATGGTATTCAGCTCGGTCAATTTTTTTGTTTCAACATGAATAACATTGAATTTTTGAAGGGTAGATTGATTTCCAGATACTACGACCTCTTCAATCTCCAGGTGATTCGGATTAATCAGAAATAATAAATTCAAATTTCCGGACTCGACCTTTTCAATAGTTGATTCGTATCCAGGCATCGAAACTCTCAAACGAACTGATGAAGGCAAGGGTATACTGAATTCGAATTTACCCAGTGAATCCGAAACAGTCCCCACCTCAAGGTCTAAAATATAGACCTTGGCGAATGGAATGTTTTCTTGTGTGCTACCTTCCTTAACTTGACCAGCCAAAGTTTGACTTTGAAGATCAAATCCAAAATAGATCACCACTATAAACGAGGTAATCAGATTCTGAAAAATCATAAATAATTGTAAAAAGTAATTTATATCAACTGTGATGTGCCTTTACCACGGGATCATGCAATAGTCGGCGGCCCCCTTAAGGATTGAAGTAAGTTTGCACTTTCTTCAATGCTCGTTAAGCTGAAAATAAATTGATCGAAAGGAATAGTTCGATCTTTTATAAATAAAGGCGTTTGAGGTCCGGAACATACACCCAGCTCCATGTCACATGCGAAGCAATCTTTTTGAGTGAGTTTTTGAGTAAACGGATCATGCTGATTATGTGATGCAGAATGGTCACAATCATGCCATATCTCTCTGGGTGATAGCAGTACCAAGAGATTCAACAATAATAGAGAGGCAATTAACCTGTTTAACATGTTGTAAAAATAAACACTTTGTCCTTTAAAATGTTCTCAGACTACTGTCTAATTCCTGCTTCTCTCAGACAACGACGAACTTTTTTCTCATGAAGTGCTCTTTCTTCAGGTGTTCTATCGGCGTCCTGAATCCTAAATGCCTGACACTTTTCGTCGATCTCGTCAAATCGTTTAGACAAACGATCAAATTCTTTATCTGGAATATTTGGATTCATGAAGGCTTTGTTAATTGAATCACCTTTAACTACGCAGTCACAAAAATCCCATTGTTCACCGTATTTTGCTTCAATCTTTTTAATAGACTTTTTAAGATCGACACTATCCATCGCTGGCTTCTCTTTCCTTTCGGAAGCTTTCAAGGCTTCATCCAGACCAACCTTAACAGAATCCTTAACAAGCACATCGTTTGATTCCATATTGACGCCATTCCCACCGCAGGAATGTAACATCAATAAAAGCAACGGAACAATGTAACGCATTAGTTCAGATTCATCAACTATGATTGATAAAGATAAGAACTAATAAAAACAAAAAAAGGGCTTTGAAAAACACTTTTTTGAACGATTGATTATTTTTACCCTAACAGGTGATCTGTCGAGAATTCAATCATTTTGTCATCAATTGATCCTCTGAAGATTGGGCAATTGCAGACTTTTCCAATCTTATCTTACTTCCTTCAGAATTGATCAAAATAGTTGCATCATTTACTTCAAGAATCTTTCCATGAATTCCACCTATTGTAACAACTTTATCACCTGTTTTCAAACTTTCTCTAAACTTCTTCAATTCTTTTTGTTTTTTCATTTGAGGCCTGATCATGAAGAAATAAAACACGATCAAGATCATTCCAAGCATTATTAACTGCTGCATAATTAAATTTGTTTGTATTATTTACGTTTTACCTTAGCCCTGATTATTACCTCAGTAACTGACGGCTCAGTATTGGCCACTATCCGAACCGATTTGGCAATAATAGATACAGGAGATTTATCTGTATTAACTTTTGCCCTGATAACCCCTTCTCCCCCTGGTTGAATAGGTTCATTGGGTTTTTCAGCTACAGTACAAGAGCAGGACCCTTGAACTTCTGCGATCACCAAAGGATAGTTACCGGTATTCTTTAATTTAAATTCAGCATCAATCACCTCTCCTTTCATCACTATACCTGCATCATAAACCGACTCAACAATCATCGTTGTTTTGTTGCCTATTTCAACTTCATTACTTCCACCACAAGCTGAAATCCCTAAAGTAATAACTAAAAAAAACAATAACTTTTTCATTGCATCAACTCATTAATCCTCTACCAACTTTCACAATCTTCTTTTCTTTCGTCAATCGATCTATCGCCTTATCGAGGATTCCATTTATAAATCCATTACTCTTTGGTGTACTGTAGAATTTAGAGATCTCAATATATTCATTCAGCGTCACCTTGGTTGGTATATTCTGGAAAACCTGAAGTTCGGTAACCGCCATCTTCATCAGGATCACATCCATTTTAGCAATTCTGTCAAGCTCCCAGTTCTCAGTCAATTCATCGATCAATACTTCGTTGGAACTATTCATGTCGATAGCCTTTCTCAAAAGTTCGATAATGAATTCTTTTTCATCATCATCCGGCTTAAAGAGCGGAAGTAATTCCAAAGGCTCCCCCTCTTCCATGGACTTTAAAGTTTTGATCACCATTGAACAAGTGAGATCAATATCATCCATCCAGAAAATACTCGATTCTTCAAAGAAATTGAACAAAAGAGCACTGTTCGCAATTTCCGCCTTGAAAATTTCAATTAAAAACTGACGATCTTCTTCATATCCTTCAATTCCATTATTCATGTAGATGGTGAATGTTTCACTTTCTCGAATTGAAATAAGCATTTTACGAAACATCTCCTTGTTTAGGTCTCCAACCCAATTCACTTTTCTTGTTTCAGAAACCTTTCTTAACTGTATTGAATCCTGAATTTGCTTAATAAGTGAATTGTTTACGAATTTCATATTCGGATGAAGATCCTCTTCTGTTGGCATCAACTTCTTCTTATTCTCGTCAATACGATGCAAAGCGATATTTCTGATTTCATCAAAGGTTAGAAATAAATAAATATAGAGATCATACATCTTTTCGACAGATGTCATCAATTCTTTTTCAGTTCGAGCATAATTCTCTTCGTCAGACTGAAAATACGCGTATAGGGCCTGCAAGACCTTAATTCTTAAATGCCTTCTATTCAGCATGCCTTATAGGGGAAGTTTCACGTTACCAATTGCCGCGATTCTCTCTTCGGCCATTCTGTTTGCAATCTGATAAGTCGGAATATTTTCGGCACTAGATCTTTTCACAATATTTTCAATAGTAGTGTATATTTCTTCTGCTTTGATCATTGCCCATTCAGATGTCAAACCTTTAACTTCAGAATAGCAGTTGACCACCCCTCCCGCATTGATTGCAAAATCAGGTGCATAAACAATTCCTTTGTCCATGACCATGCGTCCATGAACCGTTTCACTGCGTAATTGGTTATTAGCCGCTCCAGCTATGATAGAACAATTTAATCTGGATAAAGTCTCATCATTAACAGTTGCACCCAAAGCGCATGGAGCGTAAATATCTAAATCTAAGTCATAAATTTTTTCTAGCTCAACAACATGAGCTCCGTATTGCTGAGCGACTCTCTTCAATGAAGGCTCATGAATGTCTGAGATAAAAATCTCAGCATTTTCTTTTGCTAAAGCTTCAACAAGATATTCACCGACGTGTCCAACTCCTTGAACTCCCACTTTTTTACCGGTCAAAGAATCAGAACCATACACGTGCTTTGCACACGCTTTCATTCCAACATAAACACCATGAGCTGTTACCGGAGAAGGATCTCCGCTTTTTCCCGGAAGACCAACTACATGATTCGTTTCCATACTTACGTAAGTCATATCAACTGGAGAAATCCCTACATCCTCTGCAGTTATGTATTTTCCAGCAAGTGAATTCACGAATTTCCCGAATCTTCTGAATAAAGCTTCAGATTTCATCGATCTAGCATCACCAATAATTACAGCCTTACCACCTCCAAGATTCAATCCTGAAATTGAATTTTTATAGGTCATACCTCTAGAAAGTCGAAGGACATCAGTCAATGCCTCCATTTCATTGTTATATGCCCACATTCTTGTACCTCCCAAGGCCGGTCCCAAAACTGTATTATGCACTGCGATGATTGCTTTCAGTCCCGTCTCATTATCATTACAAAACAACAACTGTTCGTGGTTATACTGGCTCATCTGAGCAATAACTGGATTTTCCGCGAGGTTTGTGTCCTCAATATTCTTGACCTCAAACATAATGATTACGGTAAGTGTTATAAAGTTATTTCAAGTTGAATCTATACTTTTGCAACGTCTTGCAATTGTGCAGGCAAAAATAAGAAATTATCGCATGAAGTCGCTGAGCTATCTCAACAAATATTTCTTAAAATATAAATGGCGTCTGATCCTTGGTGTCATCTTCATTGCCATCTCAAATTACTTTGGAGTGCAGATGCCATTGTTTGTCAAGACCACGGTTGATAGCCTTATGTCATCAGTTAGGATCGAAGGATTCGAAGACGCAATAACGCTTTCATTGAAAATCGGAGGTATATACATGTTGCTATCACTGGGGAAAGGATTTTTCCTTTTCCTCATGCGTCAAACAATCATTATAATGTCCCGCTACATCGAGTTTGATTTGAAAAATGAAATCTATAACCAATACCAGAAACTAGACTTCTCTTTCTACAAAAAGAATAGCACTGGAGATCTAATGAATAGAATTTCGGAGGATGTTGGACAGGTAAGAATGTATCTGGGACCGGGAATCATGTACACAATCAATTTGATTATTCTCTTTTTCATGGTAATCTTTCAAATGATTAAAATCAGTCCAACAGTGACCTTATTCGTTTTGATGCCCTTACCTATCATGTCATTTCTGATCTATAAAGTTTCATCTCGCATGAATGCGCTTAGCACCGAAGTGCAAAAAGAACAGTCCCTGATGTCTACCCTTGCACAAGAAACTTTTTCAGGAATTAGAGTTGTAAAAGCCTACAGCAGAGAAAATGAGATCCACGGAAAATTCAATGTATCTGCCGAGAATTACAAAAAGAAAACGATGAGACTCGTTATGATCAACGCCCTTTTCATGCCGACCATCATTTTCTTGATTGGATTATCAACATTGCTTGCCATTTTCCTTGGAGGAAAATTGACTTATTCGGGGGAGATTAGTTTAGGTGATATTTTGGCATTTATCTTTTATGTTAATAGCTTGACCTGGCCATTTGCCAGTGTTGGTTGGGTTACATCTATTATTCAGCGAGCTGCTGCGAGTCAGGAAAGAATCAATCAATTCCTGAACATCAATGCTGAGATCAAAAATCAAAACAACGCCCCATTCCACTTAAAAGGTGAAATTGAGTTTAAGAACGTCACATACACCTATCCAAACTCAGGAACAATCGCATTGAAAGACCTGAGTTTTAAAGTAAGACCCGGAGAAACTCTTGCAATTATAGGAAGAACTGGATGTGGTAAATCTACAATACTGAATCTTCTAATGCGCAATGTCGAACCTGATTCAGGAAAAATACTAATCGATGGAGTTGACTTGAAAGACCTTAACCTTTCAGAACTAAGAAATCAAACGGGAATAGTGCCGCAAGAAGTTTTCTTATTTTCTGACACAATCTCCAACAACTTGAAATTCGGCTCCAACGAAGAGAATGTTTCCGAGTCCGAGCTTGAAGACGTAGCAAGAAAAGCACATGTGCTCCATAATATTGATTTATTGCCAGAACGATTCGAGACTATACTTGGAGAACGTGGTGTTAATCTTTCAGGAGGTCAAAAACAGCGATTAAGCATAGCCAGAGCTTTGCTCAGACACCCAAAAC
>JALRFI010000207.1 GCA_023253775.1 Crocinitomicaceae bacterium | reverse complement strand
AGGAATGGGGGCATTGACTGAATTTTTGTTACAGCGAGAAGAATTAGATGCATATGTGATCGATGTCGACGATGAATCAATCTATTATCTGAACAAACATTACCCTCAACTTGAGGGCAAGATCTTCCATGGAGATTTTCTAAGAATACATCCCGAAAAGATCTTCAGTGAGGGGTCCTTTGCAGTGGTTGGGAACTTCCCATATAATATTTCATCACAGATTCTTTTTCGTTGTTTACAGTTCAGAAACAGAATACCGGAGATCATGGGAATGTTTCAGAAGGAGGTGGCAGAGAGAATTGCCGAACCACCGGGCTCCAAGCAGTATGGAATATTAAGTGTGCTGATACAGGCGTTTTATGATATTAAATACTGCTTTACGGTAGATGAGCATGTTTTTAATCCTCAACCAAAAGTAAAGTCAGGAGTAATACGTTGTACACGGAATAACAGAGAAACATTGGGTGTTAATGAAGAGCTTTTTATTAGAGTGGTAAAGTCTTGCTTTAATCAGCGAAGAAAAACCATTCGCAACTCTATGAAACCGATCCTGAATCCCATGCCTTTTGATCATGAATACCTACAACGAAGACCAGAAAGAATGTCTGTTGAGGATTTTATTGAATTGACCAGAATGGTGGAATCACATCTGAAAAAGTGATTTTATCTAAAAAACCATTTTTTTTCAGGAAAAATGACTTTCTTTGTCTGTATAAAATTGAATTAAAATGGGTTCTTCATCAGTTTTTTGGGCGATCGGTGATCTTTTAACATGGACGTTTGGTATTTTCGAAATAATCGGAAACATGTTTAATTATTCGTTGCTCGCACTTGGTTTTATCGGTTTGTTTTATTGGTTGAACTTACAAAAGAAACTTAACAACAAAGCTAAAAACGAAGGGACACTTAAATAATATTCGTCTAGCACGAGCGAGGGTTGTTGATCTGGTCAACAACCCTTTTTTATTTCTATTTTTTGGAGGATTATCCCGATATTTGAACCTCAAAAATAAATCGCATGTCCAAAGTTGTTACCCTCAACGAGTTTATTCTTGACCGTCAGGCAGAATTCCCATTTGCATCAGGAGAACTTTCCAGATTACTAAGTGATATTTCTGTTGCAGCGAAGATTGTTGGCCGAGATGTAAGAAAAGCAGGTTTGGTCGATCATATCCTGGGTGCTCATGGAAACACAAATGTTCAGGGTGAAGAACAACAAAAACTGGACGTTGTTGCCGATGAACAGTTTATCAAAGCGTTTGAAAACGGAGGAGAAGTATGTGGTATTGCATCCGAAGAGAACGATAATTTTGTCGCATTTACTTCAGAGGCGGCAAAAAAAGGCAAATATGTTGTGCTGTTCGATCCTCTTGATGGGTCATCAAATATTGACGTGAATGTTTCAATCGGCACCATCTTTTCAATCTACAGAAGAACATCTGATCTTGGAACTGAAGCGACATTGGAAGACATGCTGCAAGATGGTGATAAGCAGATCGCCGCAGGGTATGTGCTTTATGGCTCATCAACAATGTTGGTTTACACAACCGGCTGCGGAGTGAACGGATTTACACTTGACCCGAGTATTGGAGAATTCTGTTTATCACATCCAAGAATGAAAATGCCTGAGACTGGAAGGATCTATGCGATGAATGAAGGGAATATAGACATCTGTAATCCAGGCATTAAAGACTACGTGAAGTATTGTCAAAGTTTTGAGAATGACAAAGGAGCACCTTATTCTGGTAGATACATCGGTTCGTTAGTTGCGGATTTTCACCGTAACATGATTAAGGGGGGAATTTATATTTATCCAGGAACCACAACCTCACCTGAAGGAAAACTAAGACTTTTATACGAATGTAATCCACTGGCTTTCATTGCTGAACAGGCAGGGGGTCTTGCGACTACTGGATTTGATAGAATTCTCAGCATTAAACCAGAAAGATTGCATCAGCGCGTTCCCTTCTTTGTTGGATCTAAAAAAATGGTCGAAAAGGCGATGAGCCTCATGCAGTAAAATGGACATTAAAGAATTTCGTACTGCATTTTCCCGCCTTGATCAGATCGATAAATCGGCCCATGATCTTGGGGGTGCTGTAAAACGAATTCACTGGAAAGGTCTTTTCGGTTCATCGAGAGCATTGTGTGCTCAGGCACTTTCAGAACAAATTCCAGGGCATCATTTATTTATTCTTTCAGATAAAGAGGAGGCTGCATATTTTTTAAATGACCTTGAATCCATGTATCCAGATGACAAAAGGGTTGCGTTTTATCCAGCATCCTACAGGGTTCCCTATCAACTTGAAGAAACGGACAATGCCAATGTGGTTTCAAGAGCGGAAGTTCTTGAGCGAATCAACAATGGGAAGAATGTCTGGATCGTAACTTATCCTCAGGCGCTATTCGAACATGTGCCGACTCAAAAGAAACTCGCACAAAACACTTTGCGGATCGAGGTGGGGAAAACATATTCGATCGATTTTATCAATGAGCTTCTGCTCGAATATCATTTTGATAGAGTCGACTTTGTATATGAACCCGGACAGTTTTCGATTAGAGGTGGAATTGTAGATGTCTATTCTTTTGCGAATGACGATCCTTTTCGAATTGAGTTTTTCGGAGATGAGGTTGAAAGTATCCGAACATTTGACCCGTCTTCTCAGCTGTCAGTAAGTGCACATAAGCACTTCAATGTCATACCGAATGTACAAGGTCAGCTGACCCTTGAAGAAAATGGAAGTTTTTTTGACTTTATTGGAAAAGACGCTACAGTTTGGGTCTCATCTGTCGACCAGCTATTGCAAACGCTTGAAAAGGAATACGAAAAAGCAGTCAAGATTCATTCTAATCTCTCAGATACTGTTAAACGAAGTCTACCATCTGAACTTTATTTACACCCGACTGCAGCTTTCAAAATGTTGCAGGAGTACAAACTGATTGAATGGGGGCCAGAATTTCATTTCAAGGCAGACAAAACTTATTCTTTTGACTTTATTCCTCAGCCAAGCTTCAACAAGAACTTTGATCTTTTAAGAGCTGATCTGATCGAAAGAAAAAAAAAGGGTTTTACCAATCTGATCTTTTCCAATCAACCGAGACAGATCGATCGACTCTACCAGATCTTTGAAGACATAGGCGGAGAGGTCAATTTTCAGCCCATCCACGTTGCACTCCATGAAGGATTTATTGCTCCTGAATTGAAAATGGTCTGTTATACCGATCATCAGCTGTTCGAGCGATACCATCGATTCAGGCTAAAAGAAGGATTCAGACAAGCGAAACAAGCCCTTACTCTAAAGGAGATCTACAATCTTCAGAAAGGAGATTATGTTACACATATTGACCATGGGGTTGGACAATTTTCCGGACTGGAAACGATTGACGTAAATGGGAAACCTCAGGAAGCGATCCGACTGGTCTATAAGGATGGAGATGTGCTTTATGTAGGAATTCACTCGCTGCATCGTATTTCTAAGTTCACCGGCAAGGAGGGCACCGCCCCAAAAGTAAACAAGCTAGGAACACAGGCCTGGTCAAACCTAAAGAACAAAACCAAGAGAAAGATCAAGGAGCTTGCTTTTGATCTGATCCAGCTATATGCTAAGCGAAAAAGCAAACCCGGTTTTGCCTTTAATAAAGATTCATACTTACAGAATGAGCTGGAGGCTTCTTTCATGTATGAAGACACTCCCGATCAATTCAAGGCGACCGAGGCAATCAAAAAAGATATGGAATCACCAACTCCAATGGATCGTCTGATCTGTGGCGACGTTGGCTTCGGCAAAACCGAGGTTGCGGTTCGAGCTGCGTTTAAAGCGGCCACGGATGGTAAGCAGGTTGCGGTTCTTGTGCCAACGACCATATTGTCAATGCAGCACTATCGAAGTTTTAAAGAGCGCCTAAAAGAGTTTCCGGTGACTGTCGACTATATTAATCGCTTCAAATCGGCAAAAGACACAACTGAAACCCTGAAGAAGCTGGCCAAAGGGGAGATCGATATTTTGATAGGAACTCATGCAGTTGTAGCAGATCGGGTAAAGTTCAAAGACCTTGGCCTGATGATAATCGACGAAGAACAGAAGTTCGGGGTTGGCGTAAAGGAAAAACTTAAAACGCTTCGAGCGACAGTTGATACTCTGACATTAACAGCGACTCCGATTCCAAGAACGCTTCAGTTCTCTTTGATGGGCGCAAGGGATTTGAGTATCATTAATACACCCCCACCAAATCGCCAACCGGTATTAACAGAGATCATCCAGTTTAATGAAGAGGCCATCAGAGATGCCATTGCTTATGAGGTAAGTAGGGGTGGTCAGGTTTTCTTTGTCCATAATCGCCTCGCAAATATCAAAGAGATTTCAGGCATGATCCAGCGTCTTTGTCCTGGAGTTCGTGTTGCGGTAGGCCATGGACAAATGGATGGCAAGCAACTGGAACAAATCATGGCAGATTTCATCAATGGAGAATACGATGTGCTGCTGGCGACAACGATCATTGAATCCGGTATTGATATCTCAAATGCGAACACGATCATCATTAATGATGCGCACAATTTTGGTTTGAGTGATCTCCATCAGCTCAGGGGAAGAGTAGGACGAAGCAACAAGAAGGGATTCTGTTATTTGATCGCACCTAAATTTGGGATACTTACCTCTGAAGCCAGAAAACGTCTCGAGGCTCTGGTTCAATTTTCTGATTTGGGATCCGGGTTCAATATTGCCATGAAAGATCTGGACATCAGAGGGGCCGGAAATATGCTTGGAGGTGAACAGAGTGGGTTTATTTCTGAGATCGGTTTCGAGATGTATCAGAAGATCCTGAATGAGGCGATTGAAGAATTGAAGGAAAACGAATTTAAGGAGCTCTTTGCTGATCGAACGACGGATAATCTGGTTCATTTTGTGAAGGATTGCATTCTGGAAACAGATCTTGAGGTGAGAATTCCGGATGATTACGTAAACAATGTTTCTGAGCGACTGAGCCTTTATCAGGAAATGGACAATTTAAAAAGCGAAGAACAGCTCAAGGAATTTTCGGATCATCTGATCGATCGCTTCGGGCCATTACCGGTTGAAGTGAAAGAATTGATCATCTCATTCCGTTTGCGCTGGTTAGCTGAAGAGCTTGGGCTGGAACGACTTGTGATCAAATCTGGAAAAATGATCGGGTATTTCATTGGTGATGCGCAATCTCCATTCTTTGAAACAGATGCATTTACGAGGGTCTTAGCCTACATTCAGAAAAACCCAACAGCTTATAAGCTGAATGAAAAGAATGATCGATTGAGGATCATTTTTGAAAATGTGACACACATTAAGGATGCATACAATAGATTCGCAGTGCTGGTTCCTCAGGAGTCGGTGACTGAGCACTAATTGTTGCTTTTCTGCGTTATCTTTACAGTCTGTATGTCCACAAATAATCGCGTTGTAGTTTCTGTTACGAACGATCTGGTTACTGATAACCGGGTGGACAAAGTCTGTACTTTTCTGCTGAATCAGGGCTATGAAGTTCTCCTAGTGGGCCGACAAAGACGAAAAAGTCCTGAAATGCCAAGAAGGGATTATGCCACGAAAAGAATGAGATTGCTCTTCGAGAAAGGCCCTTTCTTTTATGCAGAATACAACTTTCGTCTTTTCTGGGTGCTGCTTTTTAGGAAAGCGAATGTGCTGATAAGTAACGATCTGGACACACTTCTCGCAAATTATCTTGCACATAAGCTGAAGGGCGGGAAGCTGGTATATGATTCTCATGAGTATTATACAGAGGTGCCTGAGCTTGTGAGTCGACCTGGAGTAAGGAGGATCTGGCTTTCGATTGAAAAATGGATCTTCCCCAAATTGAAGTTTGTTTATACGGTCAACGAATCCATCGCCGAAGCCTACAAGGAAAGATATGGTCTCCTTCCAAAAGTGGTGCGTAATATTTCGCCAAAATATATGGGGAATGACCGCTTTTCAAAAAAGGAATTAGGCATTCCCGAGAATAAAAAACTGATCATTCTGCAAGGGGCCGGTATCAACATTCATCGTGGTGCCGAGGAGGCTGTAGATGCCATGCGAAAAGTTGAGAATGCTGTTCTCCTCATTGTGGGAGATGGAGACATTATTCCTCAATTGAAGGAGACAGTCGAAAAAGAAAACCTTTCCGAAAAGGTGTTGTTTTTTGGAAGAAGACCCTATCTTGAGATGATGCAATTTACGGCACATTCAGATGTGGGATTGACACTCGATAAGGATAACAACTTGAACTATAAATTCTCGCTACCGAATAAGGTGTTTGATTATATCCATGCGGGTACCCCAATCGTATGTACAGACCTCATTGAGGTAGCAAAAGTGGTCAGACGAAATGATGTGGGTGTTGTCCTGAATGAATTCACGGTCGATCATTTGGCAGCTGCTTTGAATACACTTTTGAAGGATGAAAAAGAGCTGTCGAGATTGAAAGAAAATTGTCGCATGGCAGCAAAAAAAGATAACTGGGAAAAAGAGTGTGAAGTGTTAAATTCGATCTATCCAAAAATTGAAAACTAAGAAGATTCATATCGTTTCTCTGGACGTTCCTTTTCCTGCTGATTATGGTGGTGCAATTGACATTTATTACCGTATAAAAGCGCTGCATGATCTTGGACTGGAAGTGGAGCTACATACATTTGAGTATGGTCGGGGCAAACAACCGGAGCTTGACAAAATCGCAAAAGTCAATTATTATAAACGAAAAAGAGGTGTTTTTTCGAACTTGAGCAGGAGGCCGTACATCGTTCAAAGTAGAATAAACCGAGACCTGGAACAGGCACTTTTAAAGGATAATGCACCGATTCTTTTCGAAGGAATTCATACGACCTATTATCTCGAAAACGAAAAAATAAGGGATCGATTTACCATGGTTCGAATGCATAATCTGGAGGATGAATACTATGCCGGATTAATGAAAAACGCTTCCTTTTTCAAACGACTTTTCTTCTCGATCGAGACCCAGAAATTGAAAAAATATCAACGGATATTAGAGAAAGCAAACCACGTTTTGGCGATCAAAAAAACGGACGCTCTGGAGCTAGAAAAGATCAATCCGAACGTTTCTGTTTTGCCGGCATCGATACCAGAGATCCAGG
>JALRFI010000040.1 GCA_023253775.1 Crocinitomicaceae bacterium | reverse complement strand
GAGAGATGTTGCGCATGATGGGTGAATTTGAAAAAGCTGTTAAGAGTTATCAAGAGTATCAGAAGTTAGTTCCGAACGACACTCGAGCAGATATTTCAATAAGTTCTTGTAATGAAAGCAAGAATTTTATCGCGAATAAATCTCGTTACATCGTAGAAAATCAAAACGCCATCAATAAAAAGGAGATCGACATGGCTCCGATGTTCGCGGATAGAAAAGGAACTAAACTATATTTTGCCTCTTCTCGTACTGGAGGAACAGGAAATGACACGGATCCAAGAACATGTGAAAGCTACATGGATCTTTACGTATCGGTAATAGATAAAAAGAATAATTGGGGAGAACCCTCTTTAGTGGATAACACGGGAAATATAAATACTGAGGACAATGAAGGGACTGTTTGTTTCGATGGTAGAAGCAAAAAGATGTTCTTTACAAGATGTCCAAATGTTAAAAAGAAGAATCTTGGATGTGATATCTGGATGTGTGAAGCAAAAGGTAAAGATGAATGGGGAGAAGCAAAAATGCTTGAGCTTAAATCATCTGATACTATTTCTGTTGGCCATCCATGTGTAACAGATGACGGAAATTTCTTGATCTTCGCTTCAGATATGCCGGGAGGTTATGGAGGTAAAGATCTTTGGTACACAGAATACAATAAGAAAACCGATACTTGGTCTGCACCCAAGAATATGGGGCCTGAGATCAATACAAAAGGAAACGAGCTGTTCCCAACACTAGGCAAAAATGGAGAGCTTTTCTATGCAACAGATGGGATGAAAGGCCTTGGAGGTTTGGATATTGTTTATGCGAGCAGAGTTGGGGAAGAAAATAAATGGGAAAACCCGAAAAATATGGGGTATCCGATTAATTCTGAAAACAATGACTATGCGTTAATACAATTGGACGAAAAAACTGGGTATTTTACATCAGAAAGAAAAGGCCCTAATGGTGAATACGGGGCTGATATTTACAAGTTTAGAATGCCTCCTAACATTTATGATCTGAAAGTAATTGTAACAGAATTAGGTGACAAGTCCATTAAGATTCCAGATGTTCGTGTAACTGTAAAAGGTTCTGATGGTTCAACTTGGGAAGGGTACACGAGTAAATCAGGTAGTGTATTTTGGGATAAAAAACCTGCAAACAATCAACAAGAAGCGTTGCGTTACGTGAATGAGGAAACTTCATATTCCATTGCTATTTTCAAAGAAGGTTATCACGAGGATAAAAAAGGATCGCAATTTACAACTGAAGGCCTAAATTACAATCAGAACTTCATTATTGAAATGGCTTTACTTCCGAAAAAACCAATTCGCCTTCCAGAAGTACGTTATCCATTTGATAAGTGGGATCTTTTAATAGATTCTACTATCAATTCTCCTGATTCATTATTGTTTGTATACAATCTTCTACAAGAATATCCAGGGATGGTGTTGGAACTGAGTTCTCACACCGATTCACGTGGTAGTGATGCAAGAAACCAGAAACTTGCCGAAAATCGAGCAAAGGCATGCTATAAATATTTAGTAGAACAAAAAGGAGTTGACCCTAGAAGAATTGTTCCTGTTGGAAAAGGTGAGGCTGAGCCAAGAACGATTTACAAAAAGGGAGATGAACACTTTGCATCAAAACCACAGGATATTGAAGGTGTTGAAGAAATTAAACTAACTGAAACGTATATTAACCAGTTTAAGACATCGAATAAAAACTTATTTGAGACATTGCATCAGCTGAATCGTCGTACTGAAGGGAAGGTGATGACAATGGATTTCAATCCAGAAACTGCGCCTCCCGCAGATCCGAAATTATTGGAATATGTAAAATATCCGTGATGAAAAGGCGCTTTAATAAGCGCCTTTTTTATTATCTTAATGTTCATGAACGTGAAGGAGGAGTTACTTCATTGGATATGGAGTATGAGGAGATTACCGCTGTTCAAAATGCGGTTGGTTGATGGCCAAGAATTTCAAGTATTGAATTTTGGAATCTACAATGATCTTGGATCAGGACCTGATTTTAGTGATGGGTGCGTGCTCATAAATGGAATTGAATGGCATGGTTCAATTGAGATACACGTGAAAAGTTCTGACTGGTACAGGCATAATCATCACAATGATCCATCATACCGGAATGTAATATTACATGTGGTGCTAAAACATGATCGGAATGTTTATTACAATCGCTCGAATACAATCATTCCAACTATAGAAATAGGAAATGAGTTGGAAATAGGAGTCATACAGAAATATCATTATTTCCGTTCTAATAAATATTCATTGCCTTGTCATCCAATGATCCGAGATTTGGATAGAATATATATCACAAGTGTGCTAGAAAAAGCCCTGCTTTCGAAGTATGAAAAGAAAATCAATTTATGGGAACAAAAGTGTTTCACTGATCGTCAAGTAATTCTTTGGTTGTTGGCTCAAGTTTTTGGATATCCATACAATAGAGATCTATTCTTTGGATTAATAAAGAATTTTGAAAGTGAATACAATGAAAGTTCAGAATTAAATACCCATATCGATATATTAGTTGAAGAAAATAAAATGACTCCATCAAATTGTTTGGCAATTCGCAATCAAATTATTTGCAATAGGAAAACGATTGATCATTGGAAAAAAGGTGGTTATTATCCTTCAAAATCTCCTTCCTATCGGATCGAACAATTCATTACTCTTCTTGGTGCCATTGACTTGGCAGGTTTGGAAAGATATTCAACTCCCTTTCAAATGAGAGATTATTTGACAAAGATCAATGCTGAATTGAAAGAAATGGAACTTGGAATGGGCAAACAATATCTTGATAGAATTTTGATCAATGTTATAGTTCCTTTCTTCATGTGGAAGTCTAAACAAAATGGAGATGAATCTTTGAGGGAGGAGGCTATTTCGTTATTGCTCGAAATGAAGAGTGAAACAAATAAATTCACAAAAATCTGGCGGAAAAATGGAATTCAACCGGAAAATGCTTTTGAAAGTCAGGGATTGATAGAGCACTATAAATCTAATTGTTCACTAAAAAAATGCTTAACTTGCAGCGTTGGAACCAAGATCTTGAGTAAATGAAATTAATTCAGAAAATTGTTTTCTTTTTTGAAATGAGATCCTACGGCGTCTGCGAATGGTGGGCCAGAAAATTGGGTATTCGCTCAACGAAGGTTAGACTTGGATTTATATATGCCTCCTTTTTAACATTTGGTTCTCCATTGGTCATTTATCTTGCGATGGCATGGATATTAGAGCACAAACATTATTTTAAGTTGCAGACAAGAAAGCGAAATTCTATTTGGGAGCTTTAAATGGATCTTGAAGGTTTCGAATAAAATAATTGAACAAACTTTATTATTATTTGAGAAATAATCCATGAAAGTTCTTATCACTGGATCAAACGGATTGCTTGGACAAAAGTTAGTAAGGCAATGTCTGGATAATTCAATTAGTTTTTTGGCGACCTCCAAAGGGGAGAATAGAAATTCCCAATGCCCCGATGAAAAATATTTCTCAATGGACATCACATCCTCAAATGAAGTTGAGAATGTGATCAACAGTTATGCTCCAACGCATGTCATCCACACTGCAGCAATGACTAATGTAGATGCGTGTGAGTGTGATCCTGAGTTATGTCAGAAGGTCAATTTTGATGCAGTTAAGATCCTATCTGATTGTTGTGTAAAAAATGAGATTCACTTTCAATTACTTTCAACTGACTTTGTATTTGATGGTGCCAATGGACCATACAAAGAAATAGACACTGTAAATCCGCTTAGTGTTTATGCAAAATCTAAAGTAGATGCCGAAAACCTGCTAATTGAATCAGTTGAAAGTAATTGGTCTATTGTCCGAACAATTATAGTGTACGGTACAGGGGAGAATCTTTCAAGATCAAACCTGATCCTTTGGGCATTAGATGCCTTGCCTAAAGGTGAACCAATGAATATTGTAAATGATCAGTTTAGAGCCCCGACTTGGGCTGATGATCTTGCATGGGCATGTATAAGGGTTTGTGAGCTGAATGAAAAAGGGATCTTTCACATTTGTGGACCAGAGACAATGTCAATTGCACAAATTGTACATCGTATTGCAATACACTTGAATATAAGTGCACCTAAGATCAATGAGATTTCAAGTGAAACGTTGTCTCAGCCCGCAAAAAGGCCACCACATACTGGATTTGATTTAACTAAATCACGTTCAGTTTTGGGTTATCGACCTAAAACGCTTCAGGAAACCCTTAAACTTTTACAGGTTCGATGAAATAAGTATATTCGTTAGATAAATTGTAATTATGGCAAAAGCAGAAGCAGCCGGTTGGGGCTCAAGAGTGGGATTGATCCTAGCTATGGCAGGAAATGCCGTGGGTTTAGGAAACTTTTTAAGATTCCCAGTGCAGGCAGTTGAAAATGGAGGTGGTGCATTCATCATTCCCTATCTGGTGTGTTTTTTATTAATGGGTATCCCATTGTTATTCATTGAATGGTCAGTTGGTCGTTTCGGAGGAAGAGGTGGTAATCACTCAACACCATTCATTCTGGATTCCATGGATAAAAGAAAATTCTGGAAATATATTGGTGTTTTCGGAATCTTTACAAATATTGCTGTTGCTGCTTATTATTGCTATCTCGAGTCGTGGACGTTGTCCTATGTTTATCACTCTGTTGTAGATACTTTTTCGGGTAGTACACAAGCGCAGGTTGCCGGTCATTTCAATAATTATGTTGGTTTAAACTCAATTGAGCCAATTATCTTTTGGATATTGTGTTTATTGCTAAATACTTGGATTTTATCAAGAGGATTGAGTGGAGGAGTTGAAAAAGCAGCTAAGATCGGAATGCCTTTATTGCTCATTTTCGGGGCGTTCCTGGCCTATAAATCCATCACTATTTCAGCTGGTGAGAACGGAGCCATCTTCGATGGATTAGCGGGACTTGATTTTTTATGGACCCCTAAATTCGATACGATCTGGGAGCCAAAGGTTTGGTTGGCAGCTGCTGGACAGATCTTTTTTACCTTATCAATTGGAATGGGGTCTATTCAGTGCTATGCGTCCTATATGAGATCCAAAGATGATGTTGCCTTAAATGCAATGTCTGCTGGTTGGATGAATGGTTTTGTGGAGGTAGTACTTGGGTCTTCAGTGATCATACCAATTGCAATCGGCTATTTTGGAATTGACGGTTTGAAAGAATTGCTTAGTCAGGGAGGAGGATTAGGACTTGGATTTAAAACATTGCCTTATCTGTTCGAACAATGGGGGGGAGTACTTGGACTTGTAGCCGGAGTAGCTTGGTTTGGATTATTATTCTTCGCTGGAGTAACATCATCACTTGCGATGGGAACTCCTGTCATGGGCTTTCTTCAAGATGAGTTCAATTGGAAACAAACCACATCGGCATGGATGTTTGGGGCAGTAGTTTTTGTTTTGGGCCTACCTACCGTTTTATTTTTCGGTTATGGTGTTTTCGACGAATACGATTTTTGGGCAGGTACTGTTTCCCTTGTGATATTTGCTTTCGTTGAAACCGTTTTATTTGCCTGGATCTTTGGAATTAACAGAGGTTGGAAAGAGATCACTGATGGAGCGGATATCAAGGTTCCTGTGATATTTAAATTCATTATAAAATTTGTGACACCTGTTTTGTTAGGATGGGTTCTGATTAACAGTATACCTAGTATTTGGGACACGATGTCTCATAAAGCTTCCAATGAGAAGATCTTATATTACCAAGACAAGGATGCAATTCAAAAATCTTTTGTTGAGCAGGATTCGTTGTTACGATTAAAAGAAGATTTTAAGACAGAATACCTTGAGGATAATTATACTGACAAAGAACTGGATGCAAATAGAGAAGTTTCGATTTCAACCTATTTCCTTCTCAAGAAGCAGAAGCAAACAATTTCATTGTTAAATGATCCAAAACAAGCGGATAATTTGGTTAAAGAAGAAACGAAAACGAAATTATTTAAGAATTTATCGAGAGCCCTTTTATTGGGAATTTGGTTGTTGATTGCATATTTTGTTTATGTGGCATATAAAAAACGTCTAAAAGAAGGGAGGAATTGATCATGAGTACAGGAGCTATTTTAATGATGATAATTACTCAAGGGGTTTTCGTCTTGGTTACAGGATATTTTTTCTATAGAGTTTTAGTCTCAAAGCCTAAGGAAGAGCCGGATTCCTTTTCAGAGAACGACGACGTTCCAAGATAATTTCAGAATAAATTTAGATAAATGCTCTCAGTAAACACGAAAAAAGGAGTATTCCTGCTTTTGGGTTTGATTGTCGTAATTGCTATCTTGCCAAGAATATTCTTGAAGGATGAGATACCACAAATAGAGATCACCAAAATTTCTGAAGGAAATCTATCGAAGCTAGATCAAAGAAATACAGATGTTCGAACTTATTCAAAGAAGAGTCCGAGGCAACGTTTCAAAACTCCGGCTTCAAGATTTTACCCTGAAAAATATTCAACCAATGAATGGATGAATCTCGGGTTGTCCAGAAAGCAGGCTGAAGTTGTCTGTCGAATGGTTAAGAATGGTGTTAGAAGCGAGTCTTACCTCAAGAAGATTTATGTCATTCCTGAAGAATTGTTTGAATTAATCAAAGATTCAGTGATTTATCAAAGTGGTGGTCAAACTGAAATACCTAGCTCAAACGAAAAACCAGTTTTAAAGCAGATAGAGCTCAACTCAGCAACAAAAGAGGATCTTATTTCATTGCCCGGTGTTGGAGAATACATCGCAGGTAGAATATTGGATTATAGAAATAGACTTAAAGGATATTGCACTCCTGAACAGTTGATGGAATTAAAAAAGATTGACTTGGCATTATACAATAAGTTGGAGCCACGCATTACCGTGGATGGTTCTATTATTGATAAATTGAAAATAAACTCAGTAACTTCAGAGGAACTAGCCGCTCATCCATATATTTCATGGAATGTTGCGAATTCAATTGTTAAGATTAGAGAACAAAAAGGAGTTTACCGAAACTTAGAGGAGATAAAAAGTTCGGTACTGGTTGATGAAGAATTGTTTTCAAAATTGAAACCGTATATATCTTTGTGAAATGACACTAATTGAAAGAATAGAAAATACCATCCGAGATGTGCAAGATTTCCCGAAACCTGGAATCGTATTTAAAGACATTTCGACAATCATGCTCGACCCTTTATTGTCAAATGATATTTTGGATCACTTGGTTGAGAAACATCAAAACTCAGGAATTGAATTAGTGGCCGGACTTGAGAGCCGCGGGTTTCTGTTTGGATACCCTTTAGCAATGAGACTAGGTGTACCTTTTGTGTTAATTAGAAAGCAAGGAAAACTACCTTATCACAAGATCAGCCATTCATATGATCTGGAATACGGCAGCTCTGTGATCGAAATGCACATAGATGCTGTAAGGAAGGGACAAAAAGTATTAATCCATGATGATCTCCTTGCTACTGGAGGTTCTGCAGAGGCTGCCGCAGAATTGATTTCAAAATGTGGAGGATGTGTTGTTGGATTTGATTTTCTGGTATCTCTGGATTTCTTAAATGGCGAAGAAAGATTGAAATCCTATTCAGACAATATTACTAATTTAGTGTCCTATTAAATCCAACCTTATGAATTTTGAAGTAAATGAGAATCAGCAAATGATCTCTCAGATGGTGAGGGATTTCGCTGAAAAAGAGATCCGACCGAATATGATGAAATGGGACGCTGAAGAGTATTTTCCTGTTGAAACTATGAAAAA
Organism: Crocinitomicaceae bacterium; assembly: GCA_023253775.1. Classification (GTDB taxonomy): domain Bacteria; phylum Bacteroidota; class Bacteroidia; order Flavobacteriales_D; family Crocinitomicaceae; genus M0103. The sequence continues at coordinate 2,245 of JALRFI010000040.1, read as the reverse complement.
AATGGGGGATCTTGGATTGCTTGGCATTTATATACCTGAGGAATATGGGGGGTCTGGATTTGGTTATTTCGAGTATGCAACGGCATTAATGGAGTTGGGAAGAGTATGTGGTGGAGTAGGATTGAGTGTTGCTGCTCATAATTCACTTTGTAGTGGTCATATTTATTATCATGGAAATGAAGGGCAAAAGAAGAAATATCTTCCAAAGCTGGCAAGTGGAGAATGGATCGGTGCATGGGGATTAACTGAGCCAAATACAGGTTCTGACGCAATGCGGATGAAAACCACTGCAGTTAAGGATGGAGAATATTGGGTGATCAATGGTGCTAAAAACTGGATCACACATGGTCTGTCAGGTGATGTCGCTGTTGTCTTAGTAAGAACAGGTGAGCTTTTAGATAGCAATGGTATTAGTGCCTTCATCATCGAAAAAGGTACACCAGGATTTTCCGCAGTAAAAATCAAAGATAAGTTTGGTGTTAGAGCAAGTGAGACGGCAGAATTAATCTTTGATAATGTTCGTATACACGAAAGCCAGGTAATCGGTGAAGTTGGTCAAGGATTCAAGCAAGCAATGAAAGTGTTGGATGGAGGAAGAATTTCGATCGCCGCATTAAGCTGTGGTGTGGCTCGTGGAGCTTTTGAATCTGCGGTGAAGTATGCAAAAGAAAGAGAACAATTCGGACAACCGATCGCAAATTTTCAGGCGATTGGGTTTAAACTTGCAGACATGGCTACCAAAGTGGAAGCAGCTGAGATGTTGACTTTCCAGGCGGCATACAGAAAGAATAATCACCTAACTGTTACAAAAGAAGGGGCTTATGCCAAGTATTATTCAAGTGAGGTTTCTGTGTATTGCGGAAATGAAGCGATGCAGATTATGGGAGGTTATGGATACACGAAAGAGTATCCTGCTGAGAAGTTTTTAAGAGATGCTCGTCTGATGACTATAGGCGAAGGGACTTCCGAGATACAGAAATTGGTAATTTCAAGAGAAATTTTAAAATAACATTTGGTTGTAAATATTTAAAGTTTATCTTTGCAACCCATTAGTAAGAAATAAATACATCAAGATATGTTAATTATTCCGGTAAAAGAAGGAGAAAACATCGAGAGAGCTCTTAAGAAGTACAAGAAGAAGTACGATAAGACAAATGTTATGAAAGAGCTTCGTAGCCGAAAGGAGTTTGAAAAGCCGTCTATCACTAAACGTCAGCAGAAGATCAAGGCAGCTTACATACAGAAGATGCAGCAAGCTGAAATGTAATTGTAACATTTCTGAAAAAAATATCGTTAAGGAGTTCATATGAACTCCTTTTTTTATGATTGAAAATTTCGAAAAATATCTGTCCATTGAAAAACGGTATTCGGGGCATACGGTAACGGCCTACATGAATGACCTTTCTCAGTTCATGACCGATGTGGAACTTTCAGAAGAAAAAGATTTATTTGATTTGCCATCCACCGTTGTTAGAAGTTGGATTGTTATCTTGATAGAAGCCGAAGTCTCCAAGAGATCTGTAAATAGAAAGCTTTCATCTCTACGTGCCTTTTTCAAATGGTTAAAGCGTTCGGGTTACATTTCGATTAATCCGATGCTGAAGGTAAACGGGCCTAAAAGCGAAAAAAGATTACCATCCTTTGCGAAGGAATCAGAATTGAAAAAAGATAATCTCGATGAAATTTTTCAAGAAACAGAAGATGAGATGGATCGACTGATGTTTGAATTGTTCTATCAAACTGGTATCCGTTTATCTGAATTGATCGAGCTCAAGAAAAGTGACTTGACCGATCAAAGAATCAAAGTTCTCGGTAAAAGGAACAAAGAGAGAATAATTCCTTTGAGCAGCACCTTATTTAATGAGCTAAAAGATTACGTTTCATCAAATAGAATTATAGATGGAAATGGGGACTTTTTGTTTACGTTAAAAAATGGTAATAAATTATATCCAAAGTTTGTCTATCGAAGAATAAATAAGTATCTTGGTAAGGCAGCGAGTTTGGATAAAGCCAGTCCTCATGTATTAAGACACACATTTGCAACGCATATGTTAAATAATGGTGCAGGGCTTGAGACATTAAAAGATCTTTTGGGGCACGCCAATCTTTCAGCAACCCAAGTGTATACTCACAATTCGTTTGCAAAATTGAACCAGATTTATTCACAAGCTCACCCACGTGGGCACAAAAAATAAAGTCATGAACATCCAAGTGCAATCTGTACATTTCAAGGCTGATCAAAAGC
>JALRFI010000009.1 GCA_023253775.1 Crocinitomicaceae bacterium | reverse complement strand
GAAACTTTTTTTATTTGCAGGTATAACCATATTCTTTTTGATTTGCAATTTTAGCACTTTGGTTGCCCAATGCAATGGTTCCAATTCATTGTGCTCGAAACGATATAATGAAGTTGCTTATTTAACTACTCATAATTCATTTAATGCAGCGGATCAAGGATTCGTATTTCCGAATCAAAATTTTGGCTTCACACAGCAGTTAAATGATGGCGTGAGGGGATTAATGATCGATGTTTACGATCAAGGAGGCAATGCAGTCGTTTATCACGGATTAAGTCTTTTAGGCACTGAATCCTTTCAGAACATTCTGATAGAAATCAGAACTTTTCTCGAAAACAACCCTAATGAAATAGTTACGATAATTCTAGAATGTTATGTTACTTCATCTGTGATAGAATCAGAATTAATTAATTCAGGACTCATGTCTTATCTATATGAAAAACCCCTCGGCGGTGAATGGGATATATTAGGAGATATGATTTCTAATGACAAACGGCTGGTAATTTTTTCAGATGTAAATGATGCTAGTTTTGAACAGGGATGGTATCATTATGCATGGGATCACTGCGTTGAAACCCATTTTTCTGTCAATTCCATCAATGATTTCACCAATGACTATAACCGTGGCGATGCTACCAACGATCTGTTTATTTTTAATCATTTTGTAACGAATTCCATTACTGGAACTGGAATACCCAATGATGCTCCTTCTGTAAATGCATATCCATTTTTAATGAGCCGTATCCAACAGCATTTTTCGGAATACTCCAAATTCCCAAATTTCGTCACTTTGGATTTCTATGAGCTGGGAAATGGCCTGGAGGTTGTAGATTCGTTAAACTCACCATGGAATGCATTATCGACCCCTGAAATGGGATCAGCAACAGAAATCAAAATTTATCCGGTTCCAGCCTCCGATAATCTTACTATCCAATGCAATAAAGCAAAAGGAACTAAAATTGAGATCATCGATCAATTAGGGATGGTGAAATCTTCTTTTGTTCTTCAAAAGGATAATAGTACTATTCAATTTAATGATTTTAAAGGGGGCATCTATTTCTTAAGAATTGATGGAGAAATCATTCAGCGGTTTATTGTAGCGTCTTGATTTCTTTGAATCGATTTAAATTTTAATTCAGTATCGGAAAGCGGAAGACATATTCAAATAGCAGACGCTCTTTTTTCATAAATGGGTTATCCATATCGCCATCGTATCGTCTGTAGCTCCCCAGTCTTTTCGCCTCATCCATCTGACGTTCCATAAGTGTTGGTGAAAAACCAGGATACACATTGGTGATCTGTGCAACAGTTCCAATTTTCTTTCCACTGGCAGATGCGATCACTTTTGCCTGCTTCTCGGCAGCTGCCATTAGTTTCGGGAAGACTTCTTCCAGCGCATCAGCGTTCTTTTTGTACTCATATTCTTTAACAGCAATACTAACTACATTCTCATCAAACAAGTCTCTTAATCGAATAAAGCTCTCTGCATCCTTGATCTCTATAACGAAAACAGTGTCAGAACCACCATCTTCTTCATACAAATAGTTCGGAAATTGCTCATTGACCATGGAAACTTCGTATCCATTTTCAACTAAAATCTCCTCGGCCATTCCTGAAGTAAACACCTCCCGCTCAGCCATTCTCTTTTCCCTTTCTTCTTCCATCGCACGTTCATGTTCTTCTATTCTCCTATCCCATTCCTCAAGAGCTTTTTCGATCTCCTGTTCGCGTTTCTTTTTCTCTTTTGAAGACAACGATTCATCAATGTAGGTATCCGGATATTCCTCGTAAATACCTTCATCATAGTAGTATTCTTCCTCGTCCATCAAATAGTAATATTGATATTCTGCGCTCTTCACATTAAGGTAGATACTTACATTTTCAACCGGATTCTCCACACTTTCATGAACGGACACCTCAATGAACTTTTCCATTTGAGCACTAAGTGAATTAAAGATTCCGATCATTAATAAGGAGACAGTAGACAGTAGAATTCTCATGATAATATTTTTTTTTGAAGATAGTCAATGAAAAATAGTTTGCCTAAAAAAAAGGAATAATGCCTATAATATTTCGGTTGCAGTTTTTCTGTATAGGTTCCGAATTGACTATTGATCAAACCAATCAATGAGATCTTTATATCTCATTTTGCAAAATACTCATATTTTAAGTGAACTATTTTGCTCTCAGGGGCCTATTACAACTTCTTCCAAATTGCACTGATGGCGAGAATCAATAGTCCAACACATAAAGCCAAACCACCCAATAAAACTGCAACCGCCAATGCCTCTTGTCCATTACACGAAAGAGAACATGATAGAATAGCCAGTATGTATAATAACCCTAAAAAAAGAGCAATCGCCAATAGGGTTAACAGAATTTGACCAATGATCTTTCCGGCATTCTTCCCTGATTTTTTATCCCCATCCGCTGCTTCAGTTGAGATCTCATCTATCTCATCCGAGGTATAGGATATCATTTGATCATTAGCCCCATGATGCTCTTGAGAAAATAATTGATCCGTTTTTTCAAAAATCGTTGTTATCACTGGGGCAACGTTTTTATCAGAAGCTACTTGATTCCCCAGACTGATCATCAATAAAAAACCACTCAGCGCAAGTAGTCCATCAATCACCTTTCGCTTCAGATAGGTGTGATTGATGAAATTTCGTTTTGCCGATTTCAATGGATAAGCGATCGCGGCTGCCCCAAAAATACCCAGTAATGCATAAGTGGAAGTATTGGAAAAAGCGATATTATTTTCATAGAACATTTTTCCAATATACAATCCTCCAACGCCTGTGATCATTTTGATTCCGTTGATCATCCACAAGGTCTTTTTTGGATTTTCTTTGGCCCAGTAGGAGACCCTCTTTGCTCGATCCGGATTGATCTTAAGACTTAGAAATAAAAACAGCGCCATGACCCCGCCTAACGCAATGAGTAATTCATTCATATAAACCTCAGCACTCCCTTTGTTTTGTTCCGCACTGAAGGTTTGTTCAACAGTTTCTTCATCTAATAACGGCTTCTGTTCCTCATTCTCGACACCAAACCCTTTCGATGATTTGTGTTCTATCGACGATTCATCTTTGCCAATCAAATGATTCTGATGCTCTGATGATCGCTGAGAGGAAACCTCTACATTAGGACCTCTATTTCCGTCTGTCTCTTTGTCCGATCTAAGCGGTTCATTGCGATCAACAAGCTGTTCAGCTTTAACGGAGGATTGAAATTTCCCAACCTGGGTCAGTTTGATCTTGTTGGAAGCACATGCAAAAAGCAAAGGCAAGATCAAAAGAATAAATGATTTACTCATAGAATAAGTTAGTTCACTAATTTACCATTAAAAACTGTACAAGACTTTTTGAATTCAATAAGTCTATTAAAAAGAAGATTAAATCAAAATTGATCACCCATTTAGTTTGCAGTAATTACAAGCTTTTCAAAGAAATTGTACAAAGAAAAGAATTTATCTCTGCCCAAATTCGATAAAGTAAGATCTTAGTTAATGAGAAGCATTTACAGAGCTAGTAAATCGCAACACAAGAAAGATAGCGCCTCGCACGAACGGCTGCATTGATCCGAATATCTTCCCAAAACAAGTTCACATCCCCAACGTGGTAATTGTCCATTGTAAAAGCGAGAAGGCGATAAGGAAATCTTGGCGTGCTGATCCATATAATTCCATTACCGAGGTTGGTTCTGAAACTATGCTTATATAGTTTGCCGTTCGAAAATAGAAATCCTTGATGCTGATCTCTACCAGCCAGAAGCGTTGTATCCCACGTCACTGGATTGATCACTTCTTTGCCCCTGTACCAATGGTATTTGGACTGATCTACCTTTCGCTTGAAGGTATTCCAGGTCACAAATCCACCAATCTCAGTCGGTGAGGTCATCAGATGAATGGAATCGTATTTTTCTTTGTCAACTCCAATTCCTGGCATATAGGCCGCAACGAGTTGTTTCTGCAAAGGCTTGCCGTCAAAAAAGTCTTCCAGCAATAAGGAAATATGGGTTCCACCCTGGCTGTGTCCGGCAAGTATGATCCCTTTGCCCTGGTTGTAATGATCCAGATAAAATTGAAATGCCGCCTTAATGTCGCTATATGCCAATAAAAGCGCTTCTTTTCCTCCGCTTTCCAGGGTGTAATAACTCCGAATATGGGCCTGCTGATAAAAAGGAACATACAACTTTCCCACATTGGCCCATGCGGATGCCTGAAATTTCACGGCTTGGGTCAACACCTTTTCACGAAAGGCAGAATCCAGCACATCCATGTTCCAGCGCTTGTCTTTCGTATCGAGAAATAAGGTTGGATATACATAAAACACATCGATCGAATCGGATGGGGTATTGGTAATGAATTCGGCAATATCTGAACGCATTTCACTTTGTACACAAGCCCAGTTGTTACGGTCGGTATAATCAGTAGTTACCTGTGCCATACTAATCAATGGCAACAGTAAAAGTACGATCAGCTTTAACTTCTTCATTGTTCTGAATTCCATTTTTGGTATATAGCGTCTACACATTTCATCCCGTCGATTGCTGCAGAGATAATCCCTCCGGCATAACCTGCCCCTTCTCCACAGGGATAGAGCCCGTGTATTTGAACATGTTCACAGGTCTGTGGATCTCTTGGTATCGAAACAGGTGAAGAGGTTCTGGATTCAGGAGCATGGATCACGGCATCATTCGTCAGATATCCGCGCATCTTCTGCCCAAAATCAACAAAGGCTTTACGCAGTCGTTTCGCGATCATCGGAGGCAACACCTTGTTCAGATCCACACTGACAATTCCGGGCTGATAAGACGATCTCGGAAAATCTTCGGACACTTTCCCGTCTACAAAGTCTTTCAGTCGCTGTGCAGGTACTTTCTGGTGTTTTCCTGCTACCTCCCAGCAACGCTGTTCTACTTCCTGCTGAAAGTTCAGACAAACGAACGGATCGTTCTCCTGTCCATTGAAATCAGACGGCTCCACACTAACAACGATACCCGAGTTCGAGTAAGGAGTGTTGCGCTTCGAAG
>JALRFI010000209.1 GCA_023253775.1 Crocinitomicaceae bacterium | reverse complement strand
AAGCTGGCAATTTTTTAACGGCTTCCGGAATAGCTTTTACCTCGTCCGCATCGTAGCCTAACTCACTGATCTTGGTCTTGATCTCGGCTAACGAGATCTTTGAAGGTTTGAATTTCACTGTCAATTTCTTGGTTTCAAGGTCTAACTCAGCAAATGAAACTCCTTTGGTGTAGTTCATTAAGTCTTCCAAACGATCTTTACAATCTCCACATTCTGCGGATGTCTGGATCATCACTGTTTCATACTTTGACTTTTTTTCCTGTGCTGATGCATTGAAGGTGAACATCACTAGCATCAGTAAAAACATTGCATTTTTCATTTTTCTTGATTTTAAAGGTTAATTTATTTTTTTCTTTTAATTGCGTATCTGACTCCTGCATAAACATTGATCCCCATCACTGGACCCCAGATCTGTGTAGCATCGAAATTCGAGCCAAAAGGGTTGGCAGCATCAATGATCGCATCATTCTGACGATAATTCGTCAGGTTCTCTATACCTATGTAGAAGTCCCATTTTTTTAAAACATGAGTGATCTGTGTATTAGCCACGGTATATGCCTTTGAAAAATACAGACCATCCGTTGGACCGATTCCCGGTAACCGGGAAACCCCCATCATGGTCACCGTAAGATCATACTCCCATCGTTTGTTTCTGCTGATATACCCGAGATTGAAGAAGCCTCTGTTTCTTGGAATCATCACTTGTTGTGTAATCCCTTCCACAAATTCAGCTCGCACATCCAGGAACTTATACGCAAATCTCAATTCCAGCACTTTTGACGGTTTGATACTTGCTTCTGCCTGGAAACTATTTGAATAGGAACCTCCTTGCTGATTCATGAATCGAATGAAGCTTCCATCACGGTTAACGATCAGCTGATTTTCAAATAAGGTATGATAGAAATCCACTGACAAGGTCGCTTTTTGCTTGAACAATTTGTACTCATGAACAACTGATCCTCCGACATTCCATGAAATTTCAGGCTTCAATTCATCAAGCATCCACCAAGGAGACGAAGTCGCCAAAAGTGATATGTTGTCAATGATGTAATTCGGCACTCTCCATCCTTTGCCACCTGTAAATCTTAAGTCTGTGTGCTCAGTAAGAATATACTTTGCATGCAGCCTTGGAGAAAACTGAAAGCCGAACAAATTATGGTAGTCCGCTCGGGCACCGGCAACCGCAGTCATTCGCATACCTGTGAAGGTATATTCTCCAAATGCTCCCGGTATGATCTCTACTCGATCAGAGCTCAAAGTATCCTGCAAATGCTGTGTGATATCTGTATATACTCCACTTACTCCAAGCTTGATCTTGTGGTCTGAGGTTCCAATGATCCCATCAAAAATGGCGTTGACATATCCTCTTTTTTCTTCCCCGTTAAAATTACGGTTACCAAAAGCGCCATCCAGATACTGGTATTTCAGATTATAAACCACTCCAATTGAATTGTAAGGTTTCTTCATGAAAAACCCTGTTTTGGCGAAAACATCCACGTGACGAGAATCGATGTCTACATTGTATCGCTGCTGTCCAGGGGCCAGGTTCGAGCTCATCTGACCTCCACTCTTCTGGTCCAGATACGCATTGAAACCGAATTGAGATTCCATTTTTTTCCCGGCATATGCCCACCTGTTCATCAAAGCAAATGTTTGCCCAATTGGAATATCCCTGAATCCGTCTTTGTTGCTATCCATCTCTGTAAAGATCTTCGCCCCATGTGCAAACCACCCTGTGCTCCACTTTTCATTCAAGATCTGCCCGGCATTGAAGTTAAGCTCAGCTCTGGAGAACATGTTCCCGTAAAAATTGAAATAGAATCTCTCCATTTCTGCAGGCTTTTTCAATTCAAGATTGATCAACCCCGCCATCGATTCATAACCGTTTACGACATTCCCTGTTCCTTTGGTGATCTGTATCGATTCGATCCAAGTTCCTGGGATACTATTCATTCCGAATGAACTTTCCAATCCACGTAAGTACGGAATATTCTCCATCTGAATTTGCGTGTATACCCCGTCCAGCCCCATCATCTGGATCTTTTTCGCTCCTGAAACTGCATCGGTTATGTTCACATCAACTGAGGCATTTGTCTCGAAGGACTCACTCAGATTACAACATGCTGCTTTTCTGAGCTCATTGGATGTGAGCTCTTCAACGTGCAGTGTTTTCATTCGGGAGATCGAATGGCCGTCTCTTCGATGTTCAACAATCACCTCTGGTAAAAGCTGATCTGAATAAAGAATGATGCTCAAAGAAATGAAACGATCTTCCTTTGTAACGACAATAGTGTCACTAAGGTATCCAAAGGCTGAGATAACCAAAGTATCCGGTAATTCCTTGGGAAGAACCAATTCAAAGGTTCCATCTTCTCCCGAAATAACACCTCTCCCATCGTTTAACAGGCGTAGCTTGGCTCCATAGATCGGATCCGTTTTACTGTCCTTATGCCCCAGGACGATTCCTTTTAATTGGGCCATTCCGCTGAAGGACATCAGCGCAATAAAACTTACTAAAAAATATGATTTCATAAAATACGAGTTGATAATGAACAGATTAGCTGGACATCATCATCGTATTATATTCTGTAGATCTGAATGAAATTGAGGATTTCTCTTCCACTGCTCCACTTAGGGGGTGGTCTTAACGTTGAAGCACTGTAATGTTTTGAAAGCACTCCCGGCTCAATGTCAAACTGAATAAAGGATGTCGCTAGATCATATACCGGCTGAATAACAATCTGCTGGTGATAATCGTTAAAAAAGTCGAATGCTAACTGATAAACCTTTTCCTCATCATTACAGCAATCATCCTTCTTTTCTTCGTTCTGACAACAAGGCGGAAGGTCTTCAACATGATCATCACAATGATCTTCAACTTTGATCAACCAGGATGTAAATACACCATCCTCCTCACACGTATGCTTGAATTCTGTAATCCCTGAGGTTCCAAGGAAAACAAAGGCCATTAATGCAAATGCTAAATGTCTGATGATCAAACTCACAACACAAATGTATGGAAACCTGAAATAGTTTCAAACGTTTATATCTGCCATTCTTGGAAGTTTACCGTAATTTTGTAAAAAAAGAAAACATGAAAGTTCCTGTAACCGTTTATGCCGAAATGACTCCAAACCCTACCACTATGAAGTTTGTTGCCAACAAATATCTTTTGATGACCGGGGATTCAGTTGAATTTGCATCCAAAGCAGATGCAAAGGGATATTCTCCACTAGCAGAAGAACTATTCAATTTTCCTTTCGTGAAAAATGTTTTCATTGCTGCCAATTTTGTATCTGTAACAAAAACGGATAATGTACCATGGGATTTCATAACCATGGAGCTACGCGAGTTTATCAAGGAGTGGATTTCCGAGGCAAAAGATGTGCTAATTCAAATGCCTGCACCAAAACCTGCAGAGGCCAAAGGAGATGAGCCTGCAAAAGTTTATTCACCCAGTGAATATGATGATGCGATCAGAAATCTTCTGGATGAATTCGTTCGTCCTGCAGTTGAAAATGACGGTGGAGCAGTAGAGTTCAGAGGATTCGAAGAAGGAGTCGTAACTGTGCTTCTGAAAGGATCGTGCGCAGGTTGTCCGTCATCAACGGCAACATTAAAATTCGGGATCGAAAACCTTCTAAAGCAACATTTACCGGAAGTTACAGAAGTAGTTGCTGAGAACGAATAAGCTTACAACCACTGGAACATTGCATCGAGGTCTTTCGGTTTCACCCATTGACCCATCTGCTGCATTAGCTTCTGCTTTAACTGCTCTTCTGTAAACGTTTCTTTACCTTTTGCGTCGTATTCCAATACTCCTTTGGCAGGTACCATTGCTTTCACTTCTTTGGCAAAGTAGATCACACTACCGTCTTCCGTTGCCATTCCGAGAATAGCTCCCGGTAAACCTTGAAAACCTTCCGGACCGATGCTTGGCACAATATCTACTGAGAACCACGCATAAATACGCGTAGAATCATTCATTTCCCAAATCGCTTTACGGCAATCATACCCACCAATATTTCTTTTGCTTTCTGTGATCTTCCATGTTCTTTGATCCATGCTATCCTTGATGATCGCCTCATTCCCCCAAAGGTCCATGATCACATACTTCTGGCGACTATTGATGTTCTGATAAACCGTGTTCTTTTGTGTGAAATAGCGCATAAAACCTTGCTCAGGCTCGTCACTTGCGATCGGTTTAAAAACGCACATGGAATCATTAAAGAACATCTCGAAGTTCTCAATGCGGTATTTGTTTTCCTCCGTAATGAAATTCTTCATTCTCGGATTATCACCCATTCGCTTTTTTAAGTTTGTTTTTCTTTCGAAAACAATTCTTCCCTGAGTGATCTGAGACCACCCGTTAACCGATGATCCCACCAGGATCATTGCGATCAATATCTTTTTAATGCCAACCACGAAAATCTTCTTCTTTAGTTTTACGGTTGTTGAATCTGAATGTCGCCTTCAACAAGAAATATCTTGAAATAATGGTCGTACGATAATCGGTGATCGTATTCCCGTTTACTTCTCTTCTGGCGTTGATGTTCTGATTAAGGATATCATTCCCCACGATGGATACAACTAGATTTTGTGTTTTAAGGAACTTCTTGTTGATCTCTGCGTTTAAAATAAAGAACTCTGTATTGTAGAATCCTCCACCCGGCTGCGAGTTTCTAGTATATTCACCTTCCACTTCAAGACCAAAACCTTTTTTCAATCTCCATTCAAATCCGGCAGAATAATTCTCGATGGAGAAAGGCGTATTTGAAACCGTACTCAAGGAGCTCACCGGATTGTTGTAAGAATAACTTCCACTCAAGTTGATCTCAAGTGAATCCCATGTGAAATCAATTTCGAGCTCCGGTGTAATGGCAAAATTGTCAGTTATATTCTCCTGGGTTCCAATGAAATTTTTGTAGTGATTATACGAACCATTTAAGCTCGGGTTGAATTCGATCTTTCGATTGAGGATTGGAAGACCAGCTCCTAACCACAAGAAAGCTCCCATATTCCCATCAACATTGACTGTTTTAGATGTCGTTCTACCGAATTGATCAAAATTCGTTTGGTTGGCAAAAGCATTCTGAGTCAAGTTGAAAGATGCACCAGACCAGATATATCTTCCCGAAAGTGCATTCCATTGATTGAAATTAACCATTACATTGTGCACATAGTTCGGCTCCAGATCCGGATTACCAATTTGAATTCTGTTCGGATTGGAGTTATCCGGTACCGGCTGAAGATCATTGATCGATGGTTGCTGCGAGCTTGTGTTATAGTTCACAGAGAATCGCTTACTCATCGATGGTTTGAATTCGTATCTGAATTTCGGAAGGAAATTCGAAATGTTTTGATTTATCACACTATCCGTAACTTTATTGACGTTGTCAATATTGATGTTTCTTACAAAGAATCCACCGGCAATAGTATGCTTACTGTTTTCGTAGATCAATTCCGTACCTGCTCTGTGCTGTGTTCTAATGTTGTCGAAGTTATTTGACAGATCAGTTCTGAACACCGTGTAATTTCCAGTTTGAGCATCATACGTCTGTTTATCCTGATTGGAAATCCCGTATTCATAAAGGTAATTTAAATTCAGTTTTAACTTCTTTGCAAGTGGCTCAAAATAACTCACGGTACCGTAGTGCGTCAGATTGGAGTTGTTGTTCATTTTTTTCTGGTCGATGGTATCTGAAAAACCAAGCAGAGAATAGTCATTCTTCGTAAACAAGAATCCATCTGACTTATTGATTACTCCATTGATGTCATAACGAACCTCCAATTCTCTTCTCTTCTTTTTGAACTTACGATACACACGAGCCATGCCACTGTATGTTGTTCCAGTAGAGTTATTGTCGTTGTTAATTTCAGTCGATAAGGACTGTACTCCATCCTCACCTCTAAATGCTGTTATATCAGTACTTTCTGAGATACCTTTATCCAAACGGACAGATGGTTTGAATTCGATCAAAGTCAACGAATCAATCTGACTGGAAAGCGTGAAGTTAATGCTGTGCGTCTCGTTTTTCGTGAAATTGCGAGTTGAGTCTCCTGTAAAATAAGTCGTGTCAGAAAGGAAATACTGCGACTCACTTGCCGATCTCTCATCCAGCTGATCATTGTAGTAAGAGTAATTAAACAAGATTTCTGTATTCTTCTTTTCCCCGAATTTATCGGAATAATAAACTCCTGCTTTAAAGGTCTGAGGAACCCCGCTTGTGTTGTTTGAATTATCCTGAAACCAGTTTCTTCCTCCAGAGCTTTCGTTCGACAATCCAAACTTATTAATGTCTCCACGTCCAAAATTCGAGCGGGGGGTATTAGACCCTAATGCAAATACTGAGATCTTTTGCTTACTATTGAACTTATTCATCAAAAGTTCCCCTTCATAGAATGGGCGTGATCCAAAATAGTTTTCATTCACAGGAGTAAGAGCTAGGTCAGAGGCACCTGATACTCGTCCAAAATATCCTTTTTTGGCATCCTCTTTTAATCTGAGGTCAAGGACCTTAATCTTTTCGTCTGAGCCACCAATGGTTTCGTCATCTGTTTTTTCATATACCTGTACCGTCTCAATTCCATCGGCACCCAAATTCTTTGTTGCAATGGTTGGATCAGCTCCAAAGAACTCGTCTCCATCCACAAGGACCTTATTGATCTCCTGTCCCTGAGAAGTGATCTTTCCGTCTTTGTCAACACTAATTCCCGGAAGTTTCTTTAAGAGATCCTCCACAACTGCACCTTCAGCAACTTTAAAGGAGTCGGCTACATACACCAGTGTATCTCCTTTGTAATAGATCGGATTTTTGTTGGCATAGATCACGACTTCTTCCAAGTCTTGAGATTTACCCAACATCTTTACCGATGGAATTTCGATCTCGTAATTGTCGGCGTGACCGAAAATGTAATACGATTTATCATCATATCCGGGATATGAGATGATCAGCGTAAAAGTATCTATGTCGAAAGTTTTCAGCTCAAATTTCCCTTGAAAATCTGTTCTTGTAAATCCAAGTAGAACTGAGTCTTTCATTCTTACCGCCATTGCCAATGCCTGCGGAATCGGTCTGGTCCCTGTAGTATCGTATACAGTTCCTTTGACATTCATCTTCTGTGCTTGAACTCCACCCATACAGAGTAAAAAAGCTAGAGACAGAAATAATTTTATCGTTCTATTCATTACGGTTTAGTCTTACCAATGCAAGTTTAAACGAATGAAATCGATAATGGTTTTAAAAAATGTTCAACGGTAGTTCAAAATGTTGAAGGGAAAAAATCTTGTTTCCATTTTACAGAATATTCGTTTTAAGCGCTTGATTACTAGAAATGGTGTTTTTTTGTATTGACCAGAATTATTTTTTATTTGATTCTAACACCAAGTAGCACTTGAAACTCAAAATCTGTTTCATCGATCATCCTCTCAAACGAAACGTCAAGAGGTTTTCCAACATAGGCTTTCTCGTTTTGAAGTAGCTTGTTGATGTCTCCCTGGTAATGCTGCACGGCCAATGAAGAGGTAAAGGCTTCAGCCTTGTTTTCTCCTACAATGAGGAAATCCATTTCTCCATTACTTGCAAAACCCTGAAAAGTAGTTTCATACGGGCCTTTTTGCTCAAGAAGCATCTTTACATCTTCAAAAGAGCATGCAATTGGATCGATCATTTTAAATTGTTCTCCTTCCAGATCGATCTCAAATTCAGCCATTCTTTGTTTGGAGAAAATCACTTTTCCTGATTTGTCATAGAATGAATGACGTTCAATGAAAGTTCCATTATTAATTGCATTGTCGAGATATGTCTCAATGGTCGAGTAAAGTTTTCCTTTATCGAAATAAAAGGTTCGTGATCCGTAATTTCCATTGATCGTATTCTTGAAATATTCAATCACTTTCAGGATGTTCTCCTTCTTATCCAATAATGCAGATGCTTCTTCTGTTGAGCCATTTGTATGGGTATAGATCAGCGTATTTGCGATAGATAAGGACGTGTCTTCGTCCGTTGCTTGCATTTTTTCTAACAGCTTATTCTGTCCATCGAAATACTCTTTTTCCTGCTGAATTGCCTCAGAAAAATTCTCATCTTGCTGATCACCCTGGCAGGATGAAATTATAACCATGGGAAGAATTGTAACAAGAAATATTTTGATCGTTTTCATATTATTGGTTTTAAAGAGAAATGAATAACTTCTGAAAAGTAACAAGTAGCTCCGACGGGAATCGAACCCATATCTAGCGTTTAGGAAACGCTTGTTCTATCCGTTGAACTACGGAGCCAAAATACTTTTGCAAAAATACAAATCGAAATAATTTATACGAAATACAATTTGTGCGTTCACAAAAACCCCATAATTCATAATATAAATAATATCAAGAAAAAATATTGTTATTTAATAATTCTTTCATCGTTAAATGAACATGAAAACAATCTTCACTTTAATTTTTATTTTTTCTTTAAGAGTCTTATTCTCCCAAGAGGATGAGGTGGCTTATTTTTGGGATGGATTACCTGAAATTTGTTATCCCGCTTGGGACTATGAATTTAAAAAACCTGAGAACAAAGATTTGATTAAGAATGAAGATGGTTTTCTGGTGCAAAATCACATTCCACTTTCCTATATGTACACCAGAGATCCAAACATAAATCATCCTAAGTTGGATAAACGGGAGGTGGGTATTCCTCAAAAGTTTACATTTTATTATAATGTAAATCTAGGAAATAGCCAAATCGTGGTCTTCGACTGTGATCAACGCCTTCGCTCATACAACATACTAAAAGTAGAAGTAACTAAAAAAGAAATCATCATTCGTTCTGAAAATGAAACAGATACATCTACTATATACATGTCTGTAAAGAAAAGCCCATACTTTAAGGAGATCAGGATTTCTAAGGTAGACGACGACGAAGAGACTTTAGTTAATAAGAAAGTAAGAGTTTATCAACTAAAACGTTAATCAAGTTTTAGATTCTGGTTTTGATTTTTGCCGGATTGAACTTGAGAATTCAATTTTAACTCTTCATTGATTTCAATATTAAGGTAGGTCTGAATCGTTCTAAATTTTTACAATCCCTTCAGATTTTGAAACTAAACTTTCTGTGCCTTTGGAAATGCAAAAAGCCAGTCAGTTGACTGGCTTTTCTTGGTAGCGGGGACACGAATATCCCGACGCTCGCTTCTTTCGGTCAGGATGGACGTTATTGGGGGCTTAACAAGGAAAACCGATTTGCTTCGCAACTCTTTTTTATGCCTACATCCTTCATTCAACCCTTCGGCTTGATTCAGTTTGCGGCATAAAAAAACCTGAGCCAAATGACTCAGGTTTTCCTTGTAG
>JALRFI010000223.1 GCA_023253775.1 Crocinitomicaceae bacterium | reverse complement strand
AGGAATTATAGAGTGTTTGCATCAAACATTTCAGCTCCTGGACGAAACTTCATCTTTACTTTAAGAGGAAGTTTTTAAGGAATTCATCTAATGAGTAATGCCTTCACCTTTTTAGGTGGTGGCATTATTTTTTTGTCATGTACATATCTGTAGATGAAATAAAGAAAAAATGATGTAAAACTTCTTTGGTTGGCTTCAAATCTGGTGAGTAGGTGAAAAGGTCTTCAGCGCCATCTGGATTATCGAAATCTGCTTTTAAGATGTAAATATCCTTTTGGATCCCTGCTGTTCCTTCTCCAAACTTTAAAACATATGCTTCTTTTTGTTCGGTGCCCAATCCATCGAAGTTTTTCCAGTGAAAAATTCTTTTTGGCGTATGATTTCTTATGGAATAGATCGCCTTGTAACTCGAGTTTCTAATTCTGTAGTCGATCAAAATATCTTGATATACTTGACTTGTGATATTGTCAAATTTTACCGTTAGTTCAGCTTGAGGAGTAGAAGAAATAACATGAGGAGGCGATATTTTATTCAGTGCACCATCATAATAGAAAATGTAATTGTAATTACCCATGTAGCCAACTTCTGCTCTTTTAGCCGTGTTATTTGATTTCAGAGCTTCTTCTATAGCAAAGTCATACCTATTAACAGTAATAATGGCATCTTCCCTGTCGTCACCATCAAGGTTGGCTCGGTATATCTTTAATGAATATTTTTCATTTACAGGTATTGTTAAGCTTGCCTCAATATGTCGTTTTGCCCTTGATTCAAGAGATTCATTTTCGTCAGTTTCGACTTCATTGATGACAACTGTGTCTGTTTTTTCAACTTCGGAGCAGCTGGTAAGTATCAAGATCATTAAGAGTGGGAGCCAATTCTTCATACGACAAAGATAGGTGGATTAGTATTAGACTTCAACGCCAAATTTTATAATTTTAAAACATGAATGTGAGAATAAATGAAGAATGGAAATCATTGTTGAAAGATGAGTTTGAAAAGCCATATTTTCGTGAGTTGAGCACATTTGTAAAAAATGAATATGCTCAAAATCCAGGTAGGATATTTCCTGCTGGAAATGAGATCTTCAGGGCATTTGATCTTTGTCCGCCTTCAAAAGTGAAGGTTGTCATACTGGGGCAGGATCCGTACCCGACCAAAGGACATGCACATGGGCTTTGCTTTTCGGTTAATGATAAAGTGAAACCACTACCAAAGAGTCTAGTCAATATTTTTAAAGAACTTGAGTCTGATCTATCTGTTCAAGCACCTTCCAATGGGGATTTGTCCAATTGGGCTCAGCAAGGAGTATTATTGATCAATAACGTTTTAACTGTAAAGGAAGGAATGCCGGATAGTCATTCAGGTAAAGGTTGGGAAAAGTTCACGGATGCTGCTATTCAACAATTGGCCAAAAGTAGATTAGAATTAGTATATGTCCTATGGGGAGCAAAAGCACAAAAAAAGGTAGAATACATTGATTCACAAAATAATCTGATTATTTCGAGTCCACACCCTTCACCTTTGTCTGCATATCGTGGATTTTTTGGATCAAAACCATTTTCACGGATTAACGAATATCTTTTGAAAAAGGGGAAAACACAAATCAACTGGTAGACTTACACATGTTTTGTTTAACTATCTTTGCAGGCAATGGAATTAAAGAATGATCTCATTTTAAGAGCTGCCAAAGGAGAAGACATCGATCGATATCCTGTGTGGCTAATGCGTCAAGCTGGTAGAATCTTGCCTGAATACAGAGCTGTAAGATCGAGTTTGTCTGGTTTTAAAGAATTGGTTGAAACTCCGGAAAGAGCGGCTGAAGTTACGATTCAGCCAGTCGATATTCTTGGCGTAGATGCAGCGATCATTTTTTCGGATATTCTTGTAGTTCCTGAAGCAATGGGATTAGAGTATCAAATGATCGAACAAAAAGGACCGTGGTTTGAAAAGACGATCAGATCCAGAGAGGAATTGAAATTAATTTCTGATTCCTTTGATATTAATGATCGTTTAGGATATGTCCTGGAAGCGATAAAGATCACGAACAGAGAGTTACACGGAAGAGTTCCTTTGATCGGTTTTGCTGGTGCTCCATGGACGATTTTATGTTATATGGTTGAAGGAAAAGGTTCGAAAACCTTCTCCGAATCTAGAAAACTTTTATACACCGATCCGGCTTTGGCACATGAGTTGTTAAGTATGATCACGAAAGTGACAATTCAGTATTTGAAAGCACAGATCAAAGCAGGAGCGCATATGGTTCAGATCTTTGATTCTTGGGCAGGAATTCTGGGAACAGAACAATATGCTGAATTTGGATTGAAATATATAAGTTTAATTGCTGATGCCATCAAAGAGGTTCCGGTGACGATCTTTTCGAAAGGAGCCATAACCTCATTAGGTTCTATTGGAAAATTAAATTGTAATACTGTCGGTCTTGACTGGAATATGGATATTACAGAAACGAGAAAAATGGTCGGTAAGAGTAGAACTCTTCAGGGCAATTTAGATCCTTGTACATTGTATAGTAGTCATAAAGAAGTCGAGAATCTGACAATTAAAATGCTGGATACTTTCACGAGTAAACGACATATTGTAAATTTGGGTCACGGAGTTTATCCAGATGTTGATCCGGAAAAAGTGAAAACGTTCATTAAAACAGTAAAGAACTATGAATTACGTAAGTAAGAATTTTAAGAATGTAGTTTCGATTCTATTCGTAGGATTGTTAACAACAAATTCATTTGCTCAGGGTGAAAACCTTTTGTCAAACGGTGGTTTTGAATCAACTGATGGAAAGGTGAAAAAGCTGGGTGGAATCGAAAGTGCTACGACATGGACATCTCCAACAGGAGTTCGCGCTGACCTTTTCACGCCTGGGAAGGTGATTGATATTAGTACACCAATGAACATCTATGGTAAAGAAGAAGCGAAGGAAGGTTCAAACTATGCTGGAATCGTTGCTTTTTCTTTCGGAGATAAGGTGCCAAGATCATATATCATGGCAAAATTGGATTCGCCTCTAAAGAAGGGAATGAAGTATTGTGTTTCATTTCATGTGTCTTTAGCGGAAGCTTCAAAATATGCTTGTAATAATATTGGAGCGAATCTTTCTAAGAAACCTTTCGCGACGGATTCTAAGACTGCCATTATCGATAAAGCTCATATTAAGCATTATAACAACAAGGTTTTTAACGCTACTTACAATTGGGACAAAGTTTGTGGGATATTTGAAGCCGAAGGTGGAGAAAAATATATTACAATCGGAAATTTTGATCCTAATGACAAAACTAAATCTGAGAACAACAAAAAGCCGAATAACAAAGAAATGAAGCTTACTCAGGTGATTTCCGCATATTATTACATTGATGACATTTCTATTCAATTGATAGACAATAATGAGCAATGTGATTGTCTACTCACAGAAAATGAGAACAATTATTCTTCAACGATCTATCAGAAAGCGGTTGTATTAAATGATAAAATGACTTCTGCTCAAAAGGTGGAAGCTCAAAAAATATTCTTTGGGTTTGGTAAGACGACTTTAACTACTGAAGGGGAGGAATCACTTGAGCTGATCGCTGAAGAAATGAAGGCAAATGCCTCTATGAGGCTCGAAGTGATGGGACATAGTGATGCAGAAGAAGATAAGGTAGGTCTTGAAAAGGAGATGTATGCAGATATGGCCTCTAAAAGAGTAAATGCTGTGATGTCTTATTTAATGGATAGAGGAATCGAAGAGGGTAGAATGATCCCATCTTCTCAAGGTAGCAGTGAGCCAAGTGATGAGATTGAAGAAGGCGACGATGACGATCTTCAAATGGCGAAGAACAGACGCGTAACATTTAAGGTGAGATAATAAATCTTAAGTAGAATATAGAGAAGGAGGCTTAGTGCCTCTTTTTTTTATTCAATTTCTTTCAAGATTTCAAATAACCGGTGTGTAGGCAAGCCCACAACATTGTTATAGGATCCTTTTATTTCAGAAATAAAGTTATACCCAATCCATTCCTGGATTCCGTATGATCCGGCTTTATCAAAAGGTTTGAATTCTCTTATATAATAATCGATCATTTCATCTGGAATGGTCTTGAAATTCACTTCGGTGATTTCACTAAAAGAAATTTGATTCTCTAAAGTGAATACGGCAACACCAGACACAACATGGTGTTTCCGTCCTGAAAGTTCCTTGATCATCGCAAATGCCTCTTCATGATTGAAAGGTTTTCCGAGAACTCTATACTCAAGGATCACAGTGGTGTCAGCACAGATCAGGATTTCGTTTATTTCAAGATGTTCTTGTAAGTGTTTTGCCTTTTTTAATGCAACATACTCTGCAACTTCGAAAGGATCAAGATCAATGGGGAAAGATTCATCAATATCAATTGAATAAACACTAAAATCATAACCCATGTCAGATAACAACTCTTTTCTTCGTGGAGAATTTGATCCTAAAATGATTCTAGAATTCATTAACTATGAACCGTTAGAAGTGAGATAACACCAAATAACATGGAAACTTTGATCAATTGATCACTTATTTTAAGCTTTTCAGAAAGAAATAAGCTGATGCATGAAATGGACAGTGTTCCTGCTGAAACTGCCAGTGGCCATACCATTGATATACTCCAATTTAAGTTATTCGCTTCAAAAAGACATAGTAGAATGACGAATATCATGATGACCGTCGAAATGACCTTAGAATTAAATACACCAATGGCCATTGGAAGAGATTTAACGTAGATCATGCGATCTCCGGACATATCCTGCATATCTTTAATGATCTCTCTTGAAAGGTTTGATAGGGCTGCTAAAAGAGCTACAATGTAAATTAAATTCAGATCTTCAGAGATTAATAGAGGAACAACATTCAGATCAGACTGCAGACTTATTGAAAAACAAACATAGAGTAGGGTTAATACTGGTATCATTCCTGTTAAAACGGCTATAATGAGATTTCCGAAAAATACTTTTCGTTTGAAATACATACTATAAAACCATAACAGGTTAATAGAAATCAGATGAATGAAGACAAATATGATCGATTGATAATAAATAGAGAGATATATCCCTGAAATGAAACCAATCCCATTAAAGCTCCAATGAGAAACGATTGCCCAGCGTCTTTTTATGTGTTTAGTAATTATCAGTTTTTCGGGCTTATTGATTCTATCAGCTTTTACGTCAAAGTAATCATTGATGATATTACCAGCAGCTGCAATGATAACCGTGGAGCCGATGAGAAGTACTAGGTTAAAGAGATTGTAGGTATATCTGGAATAATCGCTAAGACCTTTGAGGTGAATAAACGACGCTATCATTGTAAAAGCAATGATCGCAAGATTAAGAGGTCGGATAAGTCGCAGAAAGTGCATTACTTGATGATTCTATATACTGTTCGACGGTTTGACTGATGAGCTTCTTCTCGTTCTTTTTCAGCGGTCATATTGTTGATCTCTGCATCCGAAATTTCTGGTTTTGTTTCTCCGTACCCTTTGTAGGTCATTCTGGAAGCCTCTATACCTTTTAAAACGACATATTCATAAACAGATTTGGCTCTGTCATACGATAATTTTAAGTTCTCTTTATCATCACCCCTTGTGTCTGTATGTCCGCCGATCTCAATTTTAACCGTTGGATTTTTATTCATGAATTCAACAAGCTTGTTTAATTCAATGTAAGATTCGGGTCTCAATGTTGCTTTACTCAAGTCAAAGAACACGTTCGCGAGAAGAGTGGGAGTGCCATCCGTAATTGGTACCATCGGAACATCCATGTGAACAGCTTCCTGGTTTTCGACAACTGTCATGTTAAAGTTTTTAGAAAAGAAAGTATAGCCAGGGTAGGATACATTCAATGCATATGATTTGTTAATTGGTAAACTCACCATAAATTCACCAGTTAGCTTATCCGCTTCTGAAACTACCACCTCTTTTCCTGTCTCTAGATCGATCAACTGGAATTTACCCGGGATTGGATTCCTTGTTTTAATGTCGTAAACCATTCCTTCAAAGTAGAGGGTCTTTGTTGGTCTCAAATTTTCAGGAAGCGTAAAATAATATATGTCCAGACCACCGTATCCTCCATCTCTGTCAGAAGCAAAGAATGCGATTTCACCATCGGGAGAAACCATCAAAGAATTTTCGTCAAACTTTGTATTGATCGGGTATCCCAAATTAACAGGTTTGGTCCAGTTTCCTTTTGCGTCCATTCTCGATACAAATAGATCGGATCCGCCCATTCCTACATGACCTTTCGAAGCGAAATAAAGTGTTTTGCCGTCTGGGTGAATTAGAACAGATTCTTCTTCGTAGGGTGTATTAATGATATCTGGTAATTTTTCAGGGGTACTCCAATAACCATTGTCTAAAAGTCGCGTTACATAGATATCGGAATTTTCAGTTTGATTGCGCCCCCTGATTCCTCTAATGAAATACATTGTTTTACCATCCGCAGATAGCGAAGGTTGTGTTTCCCAGTGATACGAATTTACATTGCCCGGAATATTCACAGGATCAGTCCATCTTGAGCCTAACTTTTTAGTGTAGAATAGGTCACAACTTCCTTTTCCGAATCTGTTTTCTCCATAATTCTCTCCAGTTGCATCTGGACAAGCGACAAATACCAGAGAACGTCCATCAGCTCCAATGGTTGGCGCACCCTCGTTGTTTACAGTATTTACGTTCATTGGCATTGGAACCGCTGTGCCCCACATGTTTCGGTCATTCAATTGAGAAATGTAGAAATCTTCTTGTTCTTTGATGGGTCCAAATACCCTTTCGTCCGGTATTCTGCGCGTGAATAAGATGGTTTTTCCATCGACGGTAATCGTTGGAAAATACTCATTGTATTCAGTGTTTATTCCAGGACCAATATTTACCGGATCGAATTTGGTTGGATTTTTCAATGCCTCCAAGGCAAATCTGTTGTTATCCATTAATTTATTCGCTTCAGCGACAAGTTGCATATTTGCATTTCTGTTTTGAACGAATATTTCAAGGTTCTTGTTGCTCTTCTCATAGTCTCCAACTGCGTTTTGAAGATTTGCAAGATAAAAATAAGTGCTGCCAGTTTGACTGTGATCGGGTCTTATTCGAAGTGCTGATTCAAAATGTTCAATTGCTTCAGGATATCTTCCGAGGATCTCACAATATTCGCCTGCAAACATATGTGCTTCCCAGAAATTCGGATCTTTCTCAAGCGCCTGATTCATCAAGTCGATTCCAAGCTTATAATTGGGCATATTCGTCGCACGATCAATTGAAGTACCTGGAGCATCTTGCCCTTGCTCAAATAATTTGATGGCTTTTTTGTTCTTTGTTGAATAATTCACCTGGCTGATAGAGCAAGAAACTGAGAGGAGAATCGAGAAGAATATAAGAAATGACTTCATATTAAGGTATGTTCAAATATTTATGTGTCTGCAATGAAATGCGCCATTGCGGGTTGTTTTTTACATAGTCCACGATCATTGGCAAAAATCGTTCCTGTTTGTCCCACTCTGGCTGTAGGAATAATTGACAATTTCCGTTCACTTTTTTAGCGTGTCCCTCAGCCCATTCAAAATCAGAAGGATGGGCGATGATCACTTTGAGTTCATTTGCGATGTTGTATGAAGATTCAACAGGTTTTTTAAACTTTTTTGGAGAGAAACAATACCAATCGATCTGTCCTTGTAAATGATAACAGCCTGAAGTTTCTAATGCGATCGCAAATCCTTTCTCTCTTAATAACTGAGTTAATGCAGAAAGGTTATACATCAGTGGTTCACCACCAGTTATAACAACGAATCTTGATGGATATTTACATGCCTCTTCAACAATTTTTTCAATACTCTGTATAGGATGTTTGCCGGCATCCCAGCTTTCTTTGACGTCACACCAGACACATCCCACATCACAACCTGCTAATCTTATAAAATAGGCTGCCTTGCCAGCATGTGATCCTTCACCTTGTAAGGTGTAAAATGCTTCCATTACTGGAAGTTTTTTGTCAGGATCGATCTGCTTAGCATTCATTCAGACAAATGTATAGATTATAAAGGAGAAACCTAAATGAGATCTCGGATACGGAGTAGGATATTTCCGTCTTTCAACAGACCTGAAAATTTCTTTCGCATTCATTATGTTCAACTTTCGTTAATATTCTTTGGTCTTTTGAGAATTCAAAATTTGTTTCACATTCTTGCAGTTTTACGATTAATTAATTGTGGCGATGTATTGCTCTTCATTTGAAACTGATACTTTCTTATATTTGTTTTATTCTAAATCAGAAACTATGAATGGAAAACTACTTTTTGTTACCCTATTTATTTCTGGGGCTACCTTTGGTCAACAACAGATCGGGAATGGTGATATGGAGGGTTGGGACAACCTTGGCTCAAGTACAGAAGAACCAACGAATTGGTCTAGTTTTAAAACTGCATCTGGGGGTATGGCATGGGCTGCTTCGCAGCAGATTTCAAGATCAACCAGTGTAAGAGCAGGTGCAACCGGTGCATACTGCGCCAGAATTTGGTCTAACAGTGTTTTAGGTATCGTTGCAAATGGAAATCTAACATTAGGCCGAGTGAACATGGGTAGTTCAACCGCCAGTGATCCTGCTAATTATAATTACTCTCAAACGAGTGATGCGAATTTTTCCGAAGCCTTAACGGATGCTCCTGATTCATTGGTTTTTTGGGTAAAATATACTGCGTCTGCAAGTCAGGAAGCAAGAGTGAGCGGTGCTTTGCATGATGATTTCGATTATAAAGATGGGTTTAATGTGGACGCAGCTTCTGAATCACACAAAGTGGCTGAAATTTCATACAATTTTGCTCCTACCAACGGACAATGGGTTCGAAAGTCAGTTCCTTGGGCTTATGTTGGTCCTGCCGTAAATAATACATACATCCTATTGACTTTTTCTACCAACAAAACACCAGGTGGTGGAGCTGCCAATGATGAAGTTTTGATCGATGATGTTGAGCTGATCTATAACTCTTCAGCTTCTGTAAACGAAAACTCGCTAGCGATAATACCTTTGATCAATAAAAATTCCTTGTCTTTTAAAGGAGGAGAGGTTTCAGCAGAGTTTTCTATCATTAATGCTGCTGGACAAACGATCTTCTCTGGAAACACGTCAGAGACATATGATATCTCTGATTTGAATGGAATATATTTTATAACAATGAAAAAAGAAGGACTTGTTAAAACCATCAAGGTGATCCTTTAATTTGCGCTGTTAATAACCGATTGCTGCCTCCAATAAATTGGGGGCAGTTTTATTTTATATTTGCTCCATGACCAGATGGATAATTGTATTTGTGAGCGTATGGTTAAGTGGCTTAACGCATGCTCAGACCGGAAAGATCACAGGGAAAGTCAGAGATGAAAAAGGGGAGGTGATCCTCGGAGCATCAGTGATCTATAAAAAGGATATCACCGTTGGAGCAATTACAGATGAAAAAGGAAATTACCTTCTGGAAGTGCCGTTTGGTCCTTGTCAGATCATTTGTCGTTCCACAGGATTGATTACCGATACACTAATGACAACCGTTTTTGAAGGTCAGACTATGACACTTGATTTCGTTCTTCGGACTTACGTACTCGAATTTCAGGATGTAGAAGTAAAAGTTGGGAAATTTGACAAGCCCTTTGAGGACCAGACTGTTTCAATGGAGATCATTAAACCAGCATTGATCGAAAACAAAAACACACGAAGTATTGAGTCTGCGCTTGATCAGACACCTGGTCTGAATATTCTCGATGGAGAGCCTCAAATTCGTGGAGGTAGCGGATTTACTTTTGGAGTAGGCTCAAAAGTTGCCGTAATTGTGGATGATATGCCGATGCTATCTGGAGATGCTGGAAGGCCAGAATGGGGGTTTATTCCTGTAGAAAACATTGCTCAAGTGGAAGTAATCAAAGGTGCTGCTTCAGTGTTGTCCGGGACCTCTGCGCTTTCAGGATCGGTTCATATCCGAACCGCTTATCCAAAAGCCAAACCAATGACCAAGATCAATGTGTATTCAGGTGGATATTCAAATCCCTCTGCCGAGGAGGCTTCATGGTGGTCGAATTATCCCGGAATTCACGGGTTGAATTTTCTTCATACGCGAATGATCAAGAATCTTGATCTGGTAGTAGGAGGAAATCTGAACTATGATCATGGCTACATCGGTCCTCCAATTCAAGATCCGTTCGTCGCAAGTGAACTCCCGGATACTGTTTCCAATTTTACTGAGCAACAATTGGCGTCATATAGAGGTCGAATAAATTTTAACTTACGTTACAGATCGAAGAAGATCAAAGGATTGAACTATGGCTTAAATGGAAACTTTATGGCTGCCCATAGCACAATGCCATTGGCTTGGTTGGATGATTCAACTGGTTTGTACCGAGCTTATCCGGGAGCAATTTTCCTTCAGGATCAGATCATATTCAATATTGACCCTTATGTGAATTTCTTTACATCAACAGATGGAAAGCACAGCTTTAGATCAAGAATTCTCCATGTAGAGAATAATATGACCGCTAATCAAAGCAATCAATCCACGACATATTACGGAGATTATCTTTTTCAGAAAAGTTATCCTCAATTGAAGGGCTTGGATTTCATCGGAGGAATTACAGGTACGTATACAGACTCATATGCGAATATTTATGCAGGTTCAGGGTCACCGAATAATCACATGATGAATGTTTCTGCATACACTCAGGTTGAAAATAAATACAATAAAACGTTGAATATTTCACTTGGAGGAAGGCTAGAGTATTTTGCATTGAATGATACGATCACTGCAATTAAGCCAATTTTCAGGGCAGGTACCAGTCTAAAGATCTATCAGGAAACTTATTTAAGAGCAAGCTATGGTCAAGGGTACAGATTCCCTACAATCACAGAACGATTCATTAAAACTGGGGTTGGGAATTTTGGTGTTTTCCCAAATCCTGATCTGAAGCCTGAAAGCAGCTGGAATGCCGAGGTAGGGATCAAACAAGGTCTGAAATTAGGGAAGATCATGGGATACTTTGATTTGGCAGGTTTCTGGCAGGAATATCAAAATACCATCGAATACATGTTTGGCGTATGGCATCCGATCACATCTCTTGAAACAATGTCCTCAAGTGCAGGATTTAAGTTTTTGAACACCGGTGAATCAAGAGTTCTGGGGATAGATGCTTCATTTAGTGGTGTTGCTAAGCTTGGCAAAAAAGCTGAGTTGACGTTCATGACTGGGTATAATTACATCGTGCCGAAGACACTAACTCCGGATTTTGTTTATGCCACCGATTCCCTGAATAGAGTGTTCACGTATAACACAACATCACTTGATGGTTCAAAGCAAATCCTTAAGTATCGTTTTCTGCATAATGTGAAAGCAGATATTGAAGTGATGATCAAGAAAAAGATAGGTATTGGTCTGAGTACCAAGTATTTTAGTAAGATAGTTAATATGGATGCGATCATAAAAGATTTCGAAGAATTTACTGTCAGCAATGACTATCTGCAGGATCTCCGTTACATGGATTATTTCAATGCGCACCGTTTCGGAAACTGGATAATTGATGCCCGATTCTCTTATCAGTTCACCGAAAAACATAAGTTAGCCTTAATTGGATCGAATATCTTTAACAGAAGTTATTCTCTTCGACCTTTGAAGATCGAGTCTCCAAGAACGATTATGGTTCAGTATACGTTCAAGTTGGATAAGAATTGATCCGTGATATTAAAATTGTGACTACTTTTACATCGGTTAATGGTGCCGTTGAGGATCAAAAAGGAATCCGGTGAAAATCCGGAACTGTATCTGCAGCTGTAATCACTGTTAAAACCTCTTATAATACCACTGTCTTCGGATGGGAAGGTTAGAGGTGTTGGTGAAAGTCAGAATACTTGCCATTTTCCAGGAGATATGACTTCAGAATAAAGTCGGTTCCATTGACGTGAATGCGTTGATATTCCTTCTTTTTTCGTCGTCGGGTTTTTTATTTATCAATTCATTTTAAAAACTGTACGAATGAAAAAAATTCTACTTTCCCTGTTTACAGGATTCTCTGCGTTAGTGTTTGGGCAGAATTACGTTAATCAAGTGATTATTGTCAACGAAGGCTACTATGACTACATGACATCGCAAATCGTTGAGCCGGTTACTGTTGCTGTTTATGATCCTGCTACTCAAGTTTATCAAGTGGTGAACACTTTAGTTTCAGAGCGTTTCGCATCTGATGCAATTGTGGTAGGTAATGAATATTATGTGGCTGCCGATCAAACGATCTATAAATTCGACTTGGATTCGCATCAGGAACTAGCATCCGTATCATGTCCGGGAGTTCGTAACATCGCTTTTGCTGATGGTAAGATCATTGCGACAAGAGGTGAGTATATGGTTGCGTTTACTTCTTATCTGCATGTTTTCAATGCAGCTGACCTTACTTTAGTTCAAGAGTTCACTACTGCAAATGGACCTCAGTTCCCTTCACAGAATCTTTTAGTTGACGGTACCAATGTATATGTTGCTGTGAACAATGGTTTCGATTGGGGAAATGAAGTGGGATTGATTGGTAAGCTTGATCTTTCTACAATGACCTATGGTAATGAGATCGATCTTGGAGTGGATGGAAAAAATCCGGACAACATGATGATCAAGGATGGTTTTATATACACGGTGAATAACAAAGATTGGTCGGGTGCTTCGATTTCAAAGGTGTCATTTGATGGGTCAACGAATTCTACGATAAATCTTGCTTCTGCGAGTACAGGATGTGGAACCTCGGCTTTGAGAGATGATAAGATCATATATCAAATCTCTATGCAGAGTGTATTGAATGAATTCAATGTTGCGGGAATGAATAATGTAGGACCAGTGGCTGGATTTGACCTTAACTATTATGATCTTGCACAAGATCCAGTAAGTGGAAATCTTTATACGTCCGTAACTGATTTCTTCTCCTACGGAACTATCTATGTGTACGACGCATCGAACAATGTCGTCACTAATTTTGCAGCGGGTGTTTCTCCGGGAACGATCGTTTTTGATGTAAGGTCATCTGCAGGTTTAACGGCGTTTTCAAATGAAGTGTCTGTTTATCCTAATCCATTTGAAGATCGTTTAACAATCAAGGGTAAGAACGGAGCTTATTATGTTACGACAATTGCAGGTTCGATCGTTGCGATTGGGAATTTATCAGGGGATAATCAGATAGATCTTTCTTCGCTTAATGCTGGTCAGTATTTGCTGAATATAAAAGGCGAAGATGGCAGTTTGATCACGAAAAAAATCAACAAAAATTAATATTTAAGTCCCGAGAAATCGGGACTTTTTTTTGGAATGTATGGCGCAATTTTTATCAGAAGAATACTGGGAAGGGAGATATAAGGATCAGCACACAGGATGGGACATTGGAGAGGTGTCTAGACCTATAAAAGAATACATTGATCAACTGGAAAACAAAGATCTGAGAATTCTGATACCTGGTTGCGGAAATGGATATGAAGGTGAATATTTGTTTTTAAAAGGATTTCATCATGTTACTCTTTTGGATTTTGCAGAACAGCCTCTGAAGAATTTCAAAGACAGAAATCCTGATTTTCCGGATGATCATCTTATCGCGGGAGATTTTTTCAAACATGAAGAAGAATATGATCTTATTCTTGAGCAGACTTTATTTTGTGCAATTGATCCATCTAAAAGGGCAGAGTATGTTAAAAAGTCTTCAGATTTACTTGTTGAAAACGGCAAGCTTTCGGGGGTATTATTTAATACTCATTTTGAAAGTGGTCCGCCATTCGGAGGATCTATCGAAGAATATAACGGACTATTTAATGGATATTTCAGAGAACTTTCAATCAAAGAATGCTATAATTCGATTCAACCGAGGATCGGGAAAGAATGCTTCCTTATTGCGAAGAAATAATTCAACAACTCATTGTTGGAAAATCAGCATTCTTCAATCATTAACTTAAGTGTATTTTTGCGCCATGTTATTTCAGGATACTTTCAAGCATAAAGGCATGAGGAAGCAGTTGATTGCGGAGCTTCGCAAAGATGAACGAATCACGAATGAATCAATTTTTGATGCGTTTTATGCTGTTCCCAGACACTTTTTTCTTGATGTGGCTTTCGTTGAACAGGCATATTCGAATAAAGCATTTCAAATAGGAGCCGGTCAAACAATCTCTCATCCGATCACGGTTGCGTTTCAGACACAATTATTAGAGGTAAAAAAAGGAGATAAAATACTGGAGATCGGAACAGGTTCAGGTTTTCAAACCTCGATCCTTTGTGAGATGGGCGCCAAAGTTTATTCGATAGAAAGACAAAAAGAACTCTATCTGAACGCGAAAAAGATCTTTGATTATTTTCATTATAATCCAAAAGTTCAATATGGAGATGGTTACAAAGGGATGCCTGCTTATGCTCCATTCGATAAGATCATTGTAACATGTGGGGCACCAGAAGTTCCTCAAGCTTTGATTGAACAGCTTAAAGTAGGAGGGATCCTTGTGATCCCTGTCGGTGAGGGGAGTGAACAAACCATGAAAAGATTGATCAAGACTTCAGTCAGTGATCTCGAGGTCTCAGAATATGGAACTTTCAAGTTTGTTCCAATGCTTGAAAAAACTGTACGTTAAGAAATACAATAAAAGGGAGCTTTAGTTCTCCCTTTTTTTAGTTCCAAGGGAAATCTTAATGCCCTTTTGCCGCTAGATATCTTTCAGCATCCAACGCTGCCATACAACCTGTCCCGGCTGCAGTGATCGCTTGTCTGTAAGTTTTGTCAGCAGCATCACCTGCTACAAACACTCCTGGTACGTTTGTTTTTGAAGTTCCAGGTTGAGCGTATTTAATATATCCTGTTTCGTCAAGATCAATGTAATCTTTGAATATCTCTGTATTTGGTTGGTGACCAATGGCCACAAAGAATCCGGTACAAGGGATTTCTTTTTCCTCTCCGGTTTTGCTGTTTTTCACTTTCGCACCTGTCACACCATTTCCGTCTCCTAGAACTTCCAAAGTCTCAGTATTGAATAAAATTTCAATATTCGGAGTGTTTTTAACTCTTTCGGCCATGATTTTCGATGCTCTGAATTCATCTCGACGAACAAGCATTGTCACTTTGGTACATAGTTTTGATAAATAGTGAGCCTCTTCACATGCAGAGTCTCCTGCACCTACTATTACGGTTTCCTGTCCCCGGTAGAAGAAACCGTCACAAACCGCGCAAGCTGATACTCCTCCGCCTATTTTCAGGTAGTGCTGCTCACTTTCTATTCCAAGATACTTTGCAGAAGCTCCAGTTGAAATGATAACAGTATCTGCATGAATTTCATGTCCATCTTCAGTCCAGCATTTATGAAGGTCTCCAGAAAAATCAACTTTTGTGATAAATCCAAAGCGGACATCAGTTTCAAATCGTTTAGCTTGAGCCTCTAATTGTACCATCATTTCTGGCCCAGATATTCCATCGGGGTATCCCGGGAAGTTTTCCACTTCGTTTGTTGTGGTAAGCTGACCGCCCGGCTGCATACCTTGATAAAGCACTGGTTTCATTTCAGCTCTGGCGGCATAAATGGCCGCTGTATATCCTGCAGGTCCTGAACCAATGATCAAGCATGTTATTCTTTCTGGTGAATTCATTGTTGTCAAAATTTTCTTTTGGGTTACAAAAATAATTTTATTCTGTTAGTGCGTGTGAAACTTAGTTCACATTCCTGAACAATAGAAATACAAGAATGTTTCCAAGAATCTAAAATGAGTTGAGTATATTCTTTTTTATTCAGAATAATGGACGTAGTTTTACAGCCCTGTTTTCCGAACGCACAAATGATAGATACTGACCTGTACGAAGCAAAAAAATTATACCCATTCCAAGATAGAACAGTATCTGTTATCTTAGATGAATTAAAGAATAGCGGAAAGAAATTTAATCTGTTATATCAATTGCCAACCGGTGGAGGCAAAACAGTTATTTTCTCGGAGATCACCAAGAAATATATTTCTGATTGGAATGAAAAAGTATTGATCCTAACTCATAGGATTGAACTTTCAATCCAAACATCAAAACAACTGCAAGCCATCGGGGTAAGAAACAAGATTATTAGCAGTGATGTTAAGACGATCCCTGACCAAAATGAATATCATTGTTTCATAGCCATGGTTGAAACGCTTAACAATCGTTTGAATGATGATGAGAACTTCATTGAGGGAGTTGGTTTGGTGATTGTGGATGAAGCGCATTACAATAGCTTCAGAAAGATCTTTCAGTTTTACAAGGAAGGAAACATCCTTGGGGTAACAGCAACTCCTTTGTCAAGTAATAGAGCCCTTCCATTAAATGATAATTATAATAAGCTCTTAGTAGGCGAAAGTATTTCCTCATTAATTGAAGGAGGGTATTTGGCAGATGCTGATACCTATACGTATGATGTTAACTTACATGGATTGAAGATCGGTTCAAACGGTGATTTTACTGTAAACAGTTCAGACCAAGTGTATGGTAATTACTTTATGCAAGAAAAATTGCTCTTTGCTTATGAGGAAGTGGCTGTTGGTGATAAAACCCTGATCTTTAATTCTGGTATTGATACGTCTATTAGAGTTGAAGAGACCTTTAAAAAAAGAGGATACAAAATACGTCACCTCGATTCGACATTCAGTGATAAGGATCGAAAGGATGTATTGAAATGGTTCAAAGAAACAAAGGATGCGATACTAACCTCAGTAGGTATTCTTACCACAGGATTTGATGAGCCAACAGTGCAAACGATCATTTTGAATCGAGCAACGAGATCTTTAACTCTGTATCATCAGATGATTGGCAGAGGATCCAGAAGATTGCCAGATAAAGATCGATTTAAATTGATCGATCTTGGGAATAATGTCAGGAGATTTGGTTTATGGCAGGATTATTTGAATTGGCAGGATGCCTTTAGATTTCCAGATCGTTTTCTTGAGTCACGTCTTACAGAGAATGAAGATCTTGAGTTTGAGGTGGAGTTTGAATTCCCGAAATGGATGATGGAAAGCCTAGACACCGAAGTTCTTGATTCGTTTTCCATCAAAGAAGTGTATTACGATTGTATTGACAGAGGGTTAAAAGGTAAAGTGGCCGTTGAATTGTCATTGATGAACCACATGGAGGTTATTGTTGCAGCAACAAAGGATCTTGATGATGCATTGGATTATGTTGATATGCTTCATGAACATATTGAATACAGATTGAAGCACTATTCAAAGTGTATTACGAAAAGCACTGATAATTATCTGAAGTACCTTCAGGAAACTTATGTTCGTCAGTTAAAGCAGAAATTGAGAATTAGTTTAGACGAATAAAAAAAAGCCAGACGAATCTGGCTTTAATAATTTAGTTCATTAAGAATTATTGTTCTGATTTATTTCTAACTGCAATTGGAATTGCAAATTTAGGAAGGAACTTGATTAGGTTCGTAACAATAAGAACTGCATAGTTGTATATTTCTCTATAAATATAGTAAGCAATCAGAACCGCAACAGAGGCTACAATTGTTGTAAGGGATCC
>JALRFI010000221.1 GCA_023253775.1 Crocinitomicaceae bacterium | reverse complement strand
GCTTTTGATTGGAACAGCAGTCCTTTTATTAAGCATGATCTTGATCGGTACATCTGATTCCGTGATCACTTACACTTTCGCAGCCGTAATCTTCGGAGTGGCTACAGGAATCTCCAGTCCGACATTGATGGCATGGACAGCAGATCTATCCCCTGAAGATCGTAGAGGTGTCGGAGCGGGCACCATGTTCATTGCTTTGGAAATTGGGATCATGGTAGGATCACTGGCAACTTTATGGCTTTATGACAGTACACCAGAAACAATCTTAAACACCTTTCTATTCGGAATAGGACTTGCGATCAGTTCAATTCTGTTCCTTCTCTGGCATCTGAAATACAGGAAATCAAATACCTAACGATCCGTTTTTAGATAATTCCTTACAAGGTAGTGACCAAGGTAAATCAAAGGTGTAAGTGAGACTGCAATTAACAGCTTCAACACGTAATTAGTTGGTGCTATGGTCATAAAGTCACTCCATTTCATGTTTCCTGGCAATACAAATCCAATGTACAAAACAACATAGGTATCTATGAGCTGCGAAAATACTGTACTCCCTGTACTTCTTAACCAAATGTATTTATTTCCCGTCCTCTCTTTTAATCGGTGAAAAACGAAAACATCGATCAACTGAGATGCTAAGAATGCTGCAATACTTCCCACGATTACCATCTGTGCCTGCACGAAAACAATATTGAATTCTTTGTCCGTGGCTAATCCGGAGCCAGGTATTTCTTTAGCCGGAAGCGACATCGCTAGTGTTACAATAATGAAGCAATAGGCAATCATCCCCGACGTGATCCAACTTAATCTTCTTACAGCCTTTTGACCATAAAACTCGTTCATCAGATCCGTTAAAAGGAAGACGATTGGCCATGGTAAAACACCCACGATTGTAGTAAAAGGGCCAAATGTTGTATCAAAAAACGAAAAACTGATCGGTATTTCGATCAATTTATTTGAAATGAGCTCAGCGGTTATTGCACTTGTAATAAACAAGCCTGATAAAATCACAAATAGCCATTGACTCCTCCCGCTGAATATTGAATCGCTCATTCCTTACTTTTTATCCTCCTCACCGTAATCCAAGCGCTTCGCTTTGATAAAACGAGGAATGTAATATGAACTCGTTTTAAAATTATCGATTACCACTCCTCTGGAACTCGATGAGTGAATAAACATGATCGCGTCAGACTTAACTTCAACAACCATTCCTACGTGACCGATCTGAGAGGAAGATGTGTTTCTACCTTTAAAAAACATAAGGTCTCCAGGCCTTAACTCTGACAACTTCACTGTCCGACCAAATTCTGCCAATCCTCCAGCAGTCCGCGATAAACTTAGTCCAAAACTACCCATGATGTAATAGATAAATCCTGAACAATCAAAGCCTGAAGGTGTTGTTCCTGCCCATTGATATGGAGTTCCTAGAAATTTTTTTGCGTATGAAATGATCTCATCTACCTGCTTTGGATTTTTCACAATTGTATCCTTGACTACCACAGAATCGGCCGAAGTAACCCGAAGACTATCAGAAACAGAATTCTGTCCAAACCCATTGAAAGAAATGATTATTCCAAACAGGATTAATAAATTGAATTTGAACAGTATTACTTGCATAGAGGTTGCAAAATTATAACTATTTTCGGGAATAATTCAAACGTATTTATAAGCCGATGGTCGACACTGGGTCACTCACTAAATTGTACTACACGATTGGAGAAGTCGCTGAGATGTTCAAAGTGAACACATCGCTTATTCGCTTTTGGGAAAAGGAATTTTCGATCATAAATCCCAAAAAGAATAAAAAAGGAAATCGACTATTCACTGTCAAAGACATCGAAAATTTCAACCGGATATTTGAACTTGTAAAAGTTAATGGTTACACCTTGGATGGTGCAAAAAAGGCACTTCGCTCCAAAAAATTTACCGATTCAGAGGAACTAATAGCCGACAATAATGACGTTCTTGAGCGATTGCTCGCAATCAGAGAAAAACTTCTTGAACTCAGATCGAAATAAGATCAAATTTTTCTCAAAAATTGAACTTTGACGTCGTATTCGTAGGGATGAAACATCATACAAACGACCTCATCTGATGAGCAATTATCAATTTTTTTCATTCTGACCAAAACTTTGTCCTCCTGCTTCAGATTTTCAAGAATTTCTTTGTTACTTACTCTGAATTCCTGGTCTTTAACTTTCAAATAATGACCAGTGCAATCAATAATCAATTCAGCCTCTACTCCTGTTGTAGACATGCAACCGGAGAGAAAAAGAAACATAACTGATACGAGGAGTAGTCTCATGATCCAAAAATAACATATTTAGTTCTGTTACTAATTAATCAAAAAGCATTTTCAGATAAAATTGTCGCATGAAAATCGCCTTTTCTTTACTCTTGATCATCTCTGGTTGCCAAGCTCAGAAATTGGAAGTACAAAACGATCGTAGGGATCAACTCAATGATTCAAGCTCTATGATGATCATGAACCCTAACGGGAATATTTTGTCAGAGCGATTTTTGTGTCCTGAAAACTATGAACGAATTGAGTTAGACTCATCTTCTTTTGGTCACTTTTTGAGGCATTTAAGTCTACATCCTTCTGATCATAAGGTATTGCTTTACAACGGACGACAGAAGGCAAATCAGGGCGCATCGTGTGGAGTAATCCAACAAGATATAGATCCAGTAGATCTTCAGCAATGTGCTGATGCTGTAATACGATTGCGGGGAGAATATCTATTCGAGACCGAGCAATTCGAAAAAATTCATTTTAATTTCCTTTCCGACGGAAAACCAAGATATTTTATCGAATATTCTCAGGACAGATCCTACAAAACGTTCAGAAAATACATGAAATATGTATTCTCTTATGCAAACACTGCTTCACTTAAAAAGGAGCTTATACCTATTCAAAATATAAAAGATATACAACCTGGAGATGTTTTCATTCAGTCTGGAAATCCATACGGACATGCTGTAACTGTGATGGATGTTGCAATAGATAATTCAGGAAATAAACTTTTTCTTCTTTCCCAAAGCTATATGCCTGCTCAGGAAACCCACATTCTGACAAATCCCACAGATCAGGACATCTCTCCATGGTATAGAGCCAATGAAGGAATGATAAGGACACCCGAATGGACATTTGAGTCATCGGATCTACGAAGGTTCAAAGATTAAAGTTGATTTAGAAAAAGCATGGTATCCACACCATCTGCATAATCATTTAACTGAGGACACTGTGCGGTTCCAAATGGTAAATATCCTTTACCAACAACACACTGTATCTTTTCCTCATGCAGTTCAAGGTATTTTTCAATTTCACGAACATCCTGATACCTGTGATAAAAGATCATAGATAGTGGTGAAAAAAGTTCATCTGATTCTTTGAGCAAAAGAAAGTTATTGTCAAGAATCTCATGCTGATTGAGCAGATAAACAGCACGATTGTAATCGTAATTATTGGCGTACTTATGATGATTGATTACCTCCCCAAAATCTACGATTGCTTCAAAAAATCGATCCAGTAAGAATGATTCATGAATGATCAGGTGAGAGACATTTCTGCACCCCAAACCAAAATATTGAAAGATGTCTTCCCCTAGTTTTCTTAGCTCTTCACTTGACTCTTCTCCTGAAATAACTGCAATTGATGTCCTGTTCCCTCTAAAAACATGCGGATACTTTCCAAAGTATTGTTCAAAGTACTTTGTACTGTTTTCACTGCCAGTAGCTATTACTGCATCGATTTTTCCAATGGGACCAACGACAAATTCACATCGCATTTTTACATCAGGTAAAAATTTTGTCAAAGTATTAGTCATTGCGGGAAGAAGAGTTTTATCATCTGAACTTAACTTACAAACAGCAATGTTACCAGACAATAAAACACAAAGAAAATCATGAAATCCCACCAACGGAATATTTCCTGCCATAATGATTCCTACTCTTTTCGGATGATCAGAATATGAATATTTTGAGGTCCACTCGCTGAGCTGTAAAAAATCAAGTGATTGTCCCAATGCTAATAAGGATGATCTAACATTTGACTCTATAAACCAACCGTTAAAGGATTGCTGACTTCGTAAGAGCAAATCTAAGTCATTATACTCCTGCTCAGACAAGCCGATCTGGAATCCTGGCCATTCCTTGTTTTCACCAAGATGTAACATGACCTGTCCAAGTTGAGCAAACGCTGTGATCAATTGATTTCTTTCCACGCCGCAAATTTAGCCAAGATTGGGCGGACTTAATACACACAACTCAATTTTTACTTTTTTTAAACAATTCGTTTGATAAAGCGTTGCTATATTTGCAAACCAAATACTGGCGATATGGCAATAATGATCACAGAGGAATGTATTAATTGCGGTGCTTGCGAACCGGAATGTCCAAACAATGCTATCTACGAAGGGGGTGCTGAATGGAAATATTCGGATGGAACTACGTTGAAAGGAATAATAACCACCCTTGAGGGAGATGAAATCCTTGCAGACAAGTCTTTTGAGCCGGTGAATATGGATGTATATTATATCGCTCATGACAAATGCACTGAATGTGTTG
Organism: Crocinitomicaceae bacterium; assembly: GCA_023253775.1. Lineage (GTDB taxonomy): Bacteria > Bacteroidota > Bacteroidia > Flavobacteriales_D > Crocinitomicaceae > M0103. The sequence continues at coordinate 850 of JALRFI010000221.1, read as the reverse complement.
GTTTCCATGATGAACCACAGTGTGCTGCTGTTTGTCCTGTAGATTGCTGTGTGGACGACCCTGATTACAGAGAAACAGAGGATGAATTACTTGCCAAAAAGGATTTCATGCACTTATAATGTGAAATGATTCATAGAAAAGGCAGGCATAGGTCTGCCTTTTTTTATTTTTACAGGATGCAAAAAAGGTTGATCCCCGCGTACCTCTTAACATTAGTAAATGTTCTTGGTTTCAGTATCCTAATGCCAATACTCCCATTCGTTGTGAAAAACTATGGTGCTCCGGAATGGGTCTATGGATTTCTGTTAACCTGTTATTCTGCTTTTCAATTCATTGGAGCGCCCTTTCTAGGAGCATTATCTGATCAGAAAGGAAGAAAACCGATACTTCTGGTAAGTCAGTATCGTCACAGCCAGCATCATCAAGCGCGGAAGTACGCGCCATTCGTCTAAAACAGTTGCCATTAGATTTTACCTTGTTGAGCCAAAAGTATGATTGCAGCAAAACCCAAGGTCATCGCTAAGATCGCCGTGATGCTGCCGTAGATGATGAGGTTTTCGATTTTCTTTTGCCGTGCTTTGGCCGCTTTCTCAGCCGCCAGTTTGCGCTGCTTGCGTGTCTCGGCACGCATCTTGAGAAGCTCCTGCCAAGCGGAATAGCCGCGTGCGTGTATGACAATGGCGCGAAGCTCGTTCTCCATATCCTCGGCTTTCTTCTTCGCCACAAAGCTGTCTAGCGCTTCCTCATTCGCCGAAAAGCTGGAGTTTTTCTTTTTGTTGTGGGCGTTCTTGCATTGGTCAATGCTGTCGAAAAGCGAGCCAATCTCTTTGCCTAAACTGGCGATTTCCTT
>JALRFI010000071.1 GCA_023253775.1 Crocinitomicaceae bacterium | reverse complement strand
GTCTCTAGCTGCAGCTTGGCACCAATGTCATAGATATTGAGTAAGATCGCAGTGTTATTGGTGGTAATCAGTCCTTTTTCTTCAACCCCAAACTTATCAAAAGATGACAATTTAATACCAGTCAAGACAAACGCTTGTTCGATCTGTTTCGGGTATTTCTTTACTTCACCTTTTATGGTGTAATCAGACTTAAAACGGTCAGCTGTTTCCTGATCTGTCCATTCGACGAGTGCCATTTCCAATGTAGTGGAATTCAAATCCATTGGCTGCAAACCATCTATCTTATTGATTCGATCAGCAACACCTTCCATAGCACCTTTGTCGATGGCCATATTAAATCGGGTTGTTAAGTTCATAGCTGTCTCTCCCGTAGTTTGGTTATAACGCACAGTTCCAACAGCATCGACAGTCAAATCAGCCAAATCAAGTCCTAGATTAACAACTCCTTCCCCTTGCATTGAACAGCTTTCTGTTTGAAGCGCAAGGAAGTTTCCTTTTTCTGAACGGTTGAGGAGTTTATCTCTCGATCCGATCTGGAATTCTCTAGAAGATTCGTTATACTGCAAGTATCCATCTGCCGTCATCAGAATTGGATCATCCGCTGACACTAAAGAAGAAAGGAAGGTCGGGTACAACGCGATACTATCAGTGGTATTAGCATGTCTCCAAATAATACCAGCCGAGATCGGCTGTCCATCCAAGTTTTTCATTTTCGCCGATACAGGGATTTGTATGTTCGATGGGTCTATTTCCGTCGAGAAGGTCATCCAGTTTCTCTCAAACTTACTGCACTCGTGGTTGATCCTTGTCGCACCTGCAAAGTTGATCCTTGGGTTATCCGCTTTGATGGATACATTTCCATAATAATCAAATTCTTTACTTAGCTTAAATCCATCATTCTGGCCGATCTTTCCCGAAGCCACAGTTCTATAACTAGTATCCAGATTAATCTTATCCATAATAAAATAAGTAAGTACTGAATCTTTGTCATAATAAGGATATCTGCCATTTCCATTGTATGAACGTTTTCCGAGGATATCAATTGATGCCTCAGAGAATACATGATACTTTGTTAGGTAGTTAGCAATAACTTTCGCATTGTTGAAGTGCTCCAATTTTGCTTTTTGACGAATAATCACCCTCATACTATCAGGGAAAATTCTTGCGTCACCGACTTCAATGTACTCCACTTGTTCGCAATAGATCGAGCGCTCTTTCAAGTCATATTTTGCTTTTGGTGATCTGAAACTTAATGAGTCCTGATTTGGATGCGTTGAAAAGAAATTCGGTCCAACAAGGTCCATATCTGTATCGATGGTTACGTCCTTTTCACCTGACTTTTCCATTTGCATTTCAGCGTAATCCATGAACCAAGAAAACTTATCCATTCGACATAAGTATTGATTTACAGGAAAGTTGATCTGTGAAGATCCTTTGTTGGAAATAAAGTCACCTTTTCTATCCTTAAAAGAAATCCACGACTGCACGTTTTCTGCTTGGAAAGCTAAGGGATCTTCTCCTTCTTTAGCGAAGGTATTCTTCAAACTAAACCCGGCGGTATCGGCCGTGATGTCCCATCGCTTAAATAGGTAGTTTTTGGAAACGGTTGTCGCAGTTTTAAATGTAATCAAACCATTCCCTCTCATTCCTTTTGGTGTAACGATCGCTTCACCTCTCAATTTTGCTTCACTATTGAAGAAACGAAGGTCAGTTTTTGGTGTAGACTTTGCCTTAAGCATATTCTTTTTTGGGAGGTAAGTTATGAATGCATCCTCCGATTCAACATCGGGATATTCAACACCAACTTCAATAGGTTTATTTGAGAATTGAGCATATCCAATTGTTGAATCCGGCAAGAATGTCAACGCCTTGGAAATCGAAGTAGAATGGATAAAGTTGATCGTTCCGGCACCTTGCAAACCATTGTTCGATAAAATGATCTTATTATCGTACTTTGCATTGGTACCGTAGAATTCATATCCTCCTTTGGGTGCACCTGTTGAAAATCCGAAAGAGTAGTCCGGCATGATTTTCAGATCTTCGGTGATTTTAGGGAAAATACCAGCGGAAGTTAGCTCCCCTCTCAAACGGAATGACTTTTCATTGAAATTATCAAGACTATCGAATTCAAACGGTGCTATTGTGTAGTAGAATCGTGCGCTGTCATATGCACCCCTGTACAAATCTTTAAAGTTGTAGTAAACGAATGAAGGCTTCGTCACTCTGATCTTTGGGAAATCAGTAATCGTTTCATTCTGACCTGATTTATTCGCAGGATCATCTACGAAGATCTCTCCTTTTATACCTTTAATCGAATTAAACATCGCAATCGATTGATTACCATCAGTTTCAGCCATTGGTCGAACTCTCAGTATGGTTTCATTTGTCTTCAATAAGTTTATTTTATGCTCGTCATAGACATAATTCGCACTTAATGCATTCACCTCCCATTTTCCTGCATTGACCCAACCAACAAAGTCGAAGTTTCGATTCTTCTTCACAATTACCTGACTACCTTCAGGGAAAACAGTTGTATTTTGCTCGTCTGATAATTTTACAAAATCAACTGCATTTAACTGAATTTCAAGAGTACCTAGATTCATTTTACCAAAATGAGCCATCAACCTTCGTTCTTCACTCTGAGTTTTGTATTGCGCTTGAATTTGCTGAAGTGTTTTATTTTCTTTGATCTGGTCTTCTGTATATCCTTTAAGTTCTTTCGGTCGAAGGTCAGATACAAAGATCAAGTTATCATAATCCTTCTTTCCTGATTTACCTAAAACGAAATTCTCCAATTTCGGATTAACTGTAACTTTTTGGTTTTCAGAATCATAACTAATAAAACCATAATTTGACAATTCCAACAACAAAGGTTTTGATTGCTCGACAGTCTTACCCAATGCAGTTGCAGCCTTTCCTTCGGTAAGTATGTATTCATCAAACTTATAGCAATACTTGAAAATTGAGACCAATGGATGTACAGGCTCCAGCCCCTGTAATTGATCGTATAATCTTGCATCAAAATATCTCTTCGACTCAAAACGTGCCAATCGCTGTTCTTGAGAAGTACCAAAATCATATGTAAAAAGAATATCCTGCTCGTTTAGGTCCCAAGTAATCTTGGCAACATAAATATCGATCATATGGTACGAATCCTGAAACGGCGCCATACCGATCCCTTCCTTTGTTCGAACAAATTCCACCATGTGTTTCTCAAAATCATATTGAAAATTTAAACCAGCATGTGTTACAGAATCACCGGTATTAAAATACATAGCAGTGG
>JALRFI010000230.1 GCA_023253775.1 Crocinitomicaceae bacterium | reverse complement strand
ACAAGACATGCGCAACTATGGCGGTCTGCGCAAGAAAAACTTAACTTAGTTGATGAAGCATTGGAAAGAGAAATTAAGGATCCAACAATGCGCATTATCAAATCACAGACAATTATCAACGAACGTGTCGGTAAGTTTGATCAAAACGATAAACAATTCGCATCTCCCGCATCAAACTTGAAACCATCGACACCATATTCTTCAACCAAATGATCTAAGCGGCCTTTAAACCACGCCTGGGTTTTGGGATTGCTCAAATCCAAACAAGCACTGGCACCATTCCACCAACGAATAATAGCAGCCTTATTGCGCGTGTTGGCCCACAAAATATCCTGAGAGCGTTGCGGATCTAGGAGCAACATGCCTTTTCAAGAACTTTTCGGAAAAATTGCCGAGAAATTTGGAAAGAAAAAACCTTCGATGTCTACCCCGCGCTTTTTGGCAGAAATCGCATGGAGAATTTCAGTTATTGTGTCACGTTTGACAGGAAAGAAACCTATTCTGACTAAGGAAAGTGTAAGCAACGCATACGCATTTATGACCTATGATTCTTCCAAAATAAAGGAGCGCATTGGATTCGAATTTAGAGATTCTGATGATACGATCGAGAATGCAATTGCTGGAAGACTCGATTGAACATTCAATTTATTAATTTGTTTTTAGTTCATGCAATTTAAACTTCAGCGCACTTCAATTCTATTGATCCTTACGTCGATAATCTATCTGGTCGGTTTGATTGGATTGAATTTGACTGAATATCGAGATCTATTTCTTTCACTGTCCGCGACGAATCTGATATTTACAATGCTGATTCTCTTGATTGGCAGGCAATCAAAACATGCTCTTTTCTTTCTTTTTCTTCTGATCTGCTTCATGGTTGGATATTGTGCCGAATGGATAGGGGTTCATACCGGATATCTTTTTGGAGACTATCAGTATGGTCACAATTTGGGGTTTAAACTCTTTGAAATTCCATTGATAATCGGTTTGAACTGGGGCTTATTAGTTGTTTGTTCGGCAGAAACGATTGCTTTGCTTAAGCTTAATTGCTTGATAAGCGTGCTTTTTTCATCATTACTCATGACGCTTCTCGATTTTTTGATCGAACCCGTAGCGATCAAGAGTGATTTCTGGAATTGGGAAGGACCGATTCCGATCTACAATTACATTTGCTGGTTTCTGATCGCTATACCATTGCATTTCCTTTATTTTAAATGGAGACTTAAGGAAGCGAACAAAGTCCATACAGGATTGTTCTTTATATTAGCATTATTCTTTTTCATTCAGAATTTGATCTAACATGTATTGGTGGGGCCCTTTGATCTTTTTAACTACATTCTTTGTCATGGAATTCATGGCGTGGGCAACTCATAAATTCGTTATGCATGGGTTCATGTGGTATTTTCATCGTGATCATCACGTGGAAGAACCTGGTTTTTTCGAGCGAAATGACGTGTTTTTCCTGATCTATGCTATTCCTTCTTGGTTGTGCATTATGTTAGGCATGATGAACCAGAATTATATTCCGGTGTGGGTTGGATTTGGAATTGCGGCTTATGGGCTAGCCTATTTTCTTGTGCATGACGTTTTCATTCACAGAAGATTCAAATGGTTAAAGAACATTGACAACAACTATTTCAGAGCGATTAGAAAGGCGCACAAAGTTCATCATAAGCATTTGGGTAAAGAACATGGAGAATGCTTCGGGATGCTCATTGTACCCATGAAATACATTAGGGAGGCTCAGCGTGCAGAAACAAATCGCATCAAAAAATGAGTCTCTATTTTATAGTCCTTTTGGGCACGATACTAGGTCCTTTTGCACTAAGCTTCGATAAAAAGGTTCATTTTTATACTTTTTGGAAAATACTTTTCCCTAGTATCTTATTGGTAGGTACTGTCTTTGTTTTATGGGATGAATATTTCACGCGTTCTGAAATCTGGGGGTTTACGCCAAAGTATCTCTCTAGTATCTTCCTCGGGAATTTACCAATTGAGGAAGTTCTTTTCTTTGTGCTTGTTCCGTATGCATGTCTCTTTATTTACGAAGTATTAATCGCTTACTTCCCCAAATTTCATCCTTTGAAAGCGAGCAAGATCTTTGGATTCACCGTTACTTTTTCAGGCCTTTTGTTCGGCACATTTTATCTTGAAAACTGGTATACTGCCTCTGCATGTATCCTTTCTGCAATGCTTACAATAGGTGTCCTTTTCGTCTATCGTTATTCTTGGTACACGAGATTTTTCATGATGTATATTATTGCTGTTATTCCATTCCTGATCGTGAATGGAGTTCTAACAGGAATTGCAACTTCGGAACCTATAGTTTGGTACAGCAGTGAGCATATTATGGGAATCCGATTATTTACAATTCCCGTTGAAGACCTATATTACAACTATAGTATGCTCATTATGATCGTATGGATTTACGAAGAGCTTAAGAAAAAGTATGGTTATTACCTGGAGAAGAAGCGATAATCCTTAAACCCAAGGATCATGATAAAATTCGTAGACACATCTTTTGTAAGCACGTATACCAGTAATTTGCTTTTATCGTCGTAGATCATTTCATGTCTCGTGACAGGTACTTCTTCCTTACAATATTCCCTTGACTCGAGATCTCCATTTTCATAGTAGGTATACTTCGTCGTCTCTACTGGATAAGGCGCCCGGTCTTTCACAACATCCATTTTTTCCAGTAGACCCTTGTCATTGTATGAATATTTGGTTTGAATTACTCTAGAGGTCATCAACAATTGCTGTTCAAGTTCTGTCAGATATCCAAGCTCATTATAATACCAAATCTCTTTTTTGTACGGAAGACCATAACTGTTCGAGTAAATACGCTGCTCCTGATTTTCGTAGTCCTTATATTCAATGGTTTCCTCATTGAAAAGTAGGCGTTGCTGGATATCATTACTGTCTCGATATTCCCTGAAGTAACTTTCTCGAATAACTCTGTCTTTTTCATCGTATTTATAAACAACCACATTGAATCCTTGGGAGTTGGTCTTTTTGTGTTCGATCAAGATTCCACTCGCAGTATAGGCATAATAATTCCACACCGTATCAATCGTTCCGTCATCCTTTTTTGTTTCATAGCTAAAAGATAACCTGCCATTCTGGTCGAACCCATACACATAATAATACTCTGTGGCACGCATTACTTCACCCGGTTTTTTATAAGTGAACTGCCCATGGATCTCTTTGATCCCGTTTACCCGAATAAAATCAACATTAAAAAAGGGCTTATCGGTAAAGGCAAATCCCAACCTGTTATCGAGCATTTGAGCATTCGAAGAAATCGAAAAAACAAGAAATAAGAAGAATACAGAATATTTCACTCTGTAAAAGAACTGATTACTGCTATGTGTCGAACAACGATTGGTCAATGTTTTCAAATCAATATTGTTAGTGTCCCTTTCTGATCAATAAAAGGGCTTCTTCAGGATCAGAGGTTGGTAACAAGCAGGTTCCTTCATAGCAAACTGAAATTTGAGGCAATTTCTGTCCGGACTTGTATTCAAAGACTGGGAGTTCATTCTCTTCACTGTCTGAAATAGCAAATACCACTTGTGGTAAATAGTGCTTCAATAATTGATCACTTACTCTTTGGTGCTTATCCTCCATAATTACTACCTGATAGCATTCATTCGTCAATTCCATCAAACAATTTCCCCAATTCGAATATCCTGATCCATATTGTTCCATTCCTTCATAAACATTCGCGAGCATTTGAGATGCATCTTCTTTCAATTCATTTTTATGTAAAAACTGAGAAAGTCTGAATAAATTTCGAGCCATCACAGAATTTGAAGAAGGGATGACATTATCATTCAGTTCCATTTTTCGAACCACCAAAGGAGAATCACTTGATGTGAAAAAGAACATTGTTGATTGCTCATCCCTGAATTCGCTGTTCACTACCTTTCTCAGTTCCTCAGCTCTATAAACCCATACTTCTTCTCCACTGATCTCAAAGTAGTCTAAATAAGCCTGTATGACCATCGCATAGTCCTCCAGGACTCCTTTGATGGAAGTCTTACCATTCGTTCTTATTCGGAATAAGTGTCCTTCATTATTCAATTGATTATCCTGGATCCAAAGGACGATCTTTCTGGCGATAAGCTTGAATTCTACATTTTGAAGTGCACGATACGCATCGCATAAACCACTCACCAGCATCGCGTTCCAGCTTGTGATACATTTGAAATCGAGTCCGGGACGAATCCTTCTCTTTCTTTCATTCAACAGGTTATCTTTAACCGAAGAGATCCTGGACCGCATTTCTTCTAAAGACCAGCTCATCTTTTTGGCAAAAAGGGTTTCGGAAACTGTTTCAGTTAATATGTACTTTCCGTCTTCCCAATATCCTTTTTGATTGATCCCGTAAAACTCTTTGAACCAAGAAAAATCTCCCCCTAATATTTGCTTCAACTCATCTTCTTCCCAACAATAAAATTTACCTTCTTCCTCTTCAGAATCTGCATCGATCGCACTAAAAAAAGCCCCTTCCTTTGACTTCATTTCTCGGTTCAACCACTCAACTGTCTCATCGATCACTCTGGCATATGTATCTTTTTTGAAAACTTGATACGCCTGAGCATATAATGATAATAGCTGGGCATTGTCGTACAACATCTTTTCAAAATGAGGTACTTTCCAGATCATATCTACCGAGTAACGATAAAATCCACCCCCAATCTGATCATAAATTCCACCCGCCGCCATTTTATCCAATGTTAATTCAACATGAGAAAGAACTTTATCACTCTCATATTGGACCCCATAACGAAGAAGGAATTCATAATTATTGGGCATCGGAAATTTGGGTGCTCTTGTTCCTCCTCCTTCTATTTTATCAAAATTTCTTGACCATCTCAAGACCATTTCGTGTAAGCGCTCCTCCTCAAACTTCACATCTAACACTGGTTTAGTAATGAGCTCACTCAGCTCCACTCCTTCGCTTAATTTTTCGGCATATTCAATTGCTCTTTCACGATTTGTCCGATAGGTATGTTCAAGCGATCGAAGGATATGCATCCACTGATCCTTCGGGAAATAAGTGCCCCCATAAACAGGCTTACCATCCGGTAAGGTGAAACAATTCAACGGCCATCCACCTTTTTGGGTCATTAACTGAACAGCCGTCATGTAGATTTGATCAACATCCGGATGTTCTTCCCGATCCACTTTGATATTGACGAAATGATCGTTCATCAGCTTGGCTACTTCTTCATTTTCGAAGCATTCCCTTTCCATGACATGACACCAATGACAACTTGAATAACCGATAGAGACTAAAACCAGTTTGTTTTCTTTTTTAGCTTGATCGAAAGCTTCCTGAGACCAGGGAACCCAGTTGACTGGATTGTTTGCGTGTTGAAGAAGATAGGGTGACGACTCGTTTGCCAGAGCGTTGGTATTTTTATGCATTTCACTGATCAATTAAATTCCCAGTCGACCTGTTTATCTTTTTCAGATTCTTCCTTCATCTGTTTCAACTTATTTTTCAGCTTGGATTCCTTCTTGACCTTCTCGAGTTCTTCTTTTTTAGCATTCTCTTCCTCAGTTCCGAAATCAAATTCAATCTTCTCTTGCGGCTTTTTCTTCTCTTGATAGATTTTTACTGTTGTGTCGCTTTTAAACAAACCAAATTCTGTTTTTAGGATCGACTTGACGTCATTCTTTTCTTCTTGTCTGTTCTCTTTTGCCTGTTGCTTCTTGGAATCTTTATCCCATTCAATTGTAGGATTATCAAGTGATCCATACATGCGCATGTATACCCACATTCCGGTTCCGTCGTCTTCTTCCTCCCCGAATTCGTTGATCTTATCTTTCTCCTTGAGATCTCGGAATCTGAAAGCAAATTTATAATCGATTTCGTTATCGAATGAGTGTGACCCTGAAGCTTTCAGGTCAAGAGCACTCGAATTGATATTCATCACGGGGATCTGTATCTTTTTATTCTTGATGATCAATCGGTTCTCTAAAGTTTCGAATTTGAGGTCAAGTAACTTCCTTTCCAATGTTTCAATGTTCGAAGAGCCTATTGCCAACTTAGCTGCATTAGTTGTTTTCAGACTTTTTGTAATCTCTTTAAAGGCCTCGACATTCTTAAGTCTTCCATTTTCGATCCTCAGATCAATTTCTGACTTTAAGGATGCGAGTATGATTCCAGATCTGAAATCAAACGGTGCCTCAAGATAGATCTTCGCTTGTGCATTTCCTGAAATATTGTCTTCTGTGATAACCTCCTGTTCAAAATTATCCCATTCACGGAATAAGGATTTAAAATTGATCCCACTCGACTCAGCTTTTGTGATCAGATGGAAGATTTCCGGTGTTCGTTCCTGAATGGTCAACTCGCCAAAAATTCTTGCATCCGCATTGATCAGCGACATGTTATTAAAGAACAAGGTTCGATCACCCATGACCATATTCCCCCTGATATCTTT
>JALRFI010000205.1 GCA_023253775.1 Crocinitomicaceae bacterium | reverse complement strand
ATTTTGATTACAGGCTAAACAAGAAGGATGGCGAAATGAGAATTATAACGGGAGATAAGGAGCTCGCAGATGCAGTGAATTCGATCAAAGAGGATAAGCGGAAAACGAAGAATTTTAAATATGAAATTAGTACTCAGGGAGTATACAAAAGTAGGTTCCTGGGGCTATTTGACAGATAATGGAATATTTAATTACAGGAATTATTTCCTATTTAGTGGGATCTGTCCCAACAGCTGTTTGGATAGGGAAGGCGTGGCACAATGTAGATGTTAGAGAACACGGTAGTAATAATGCCGGTGCTACCAATACTTTTAGGGTACTTGGCAAAAAGGCTGGGATTGTAGTCTTGAGTATAGATGTGGCTAAGGGAGTGTTAGCAACAGTAGTGCCTTTCGCTGTGCTTGCCTTGATTAAGAATGCTGATAGTTCATTGGAGCTTTTGCGAATTGAGGCAGCAGTATTGGCAATTATCGGACACATTTTTCCGCTCTTTGCACAATTCAAAGGAGGAAAGGGTGTTGCGACGTCTCTTGGAGTGATTGTAGGTATTCAGCCAATGGCAGCAGCCATTTGCATTGGACTTTTTATGATCGTTTTTATCTCAAGTAAATATGTTTCATTAGGTTCGATCGCTGCTTCACTTTTGTTTCCGGTAACCGTTTTCTTCCTTGAACCCGGATCAGTAATTGTTTTCTGGTTCAGTGTTGCCCTAAGTGGTGGGGTGATCTTTGCTCACAAGAAAAATATCGTTCGCTTAATGAATGGTACTGAGAGCAAAATGAACCTTTTCGGAAAATAGTCGTACTAATCTATCATATAAAATAAGAAGGTGCAATTAGGTAAGTGATTCAACTGAAAAATATTCTTGTAGTCCTGATTTTATTGGTTTCTAGTGCTCAATTAGTTGCACAGACTGAAGCCGAAATGAAGGTGCAAGCAGATAAATTGTTCGATACCGAACAATATCTGGATGCTACACCTTTGTATTTACGACTGGTTGCCTTAAAGCCTAAAGACGCTCTTTATAATTACAAATTCGGTACTTGTCTTTTATTCAATTCCAATAAAAAACAAGATGCCATTAAGCACCTTTCGCTCGCGGTAAATGACCCCAATATTCCTATTGAGGCATTTTATTATCTGGGTAAAGCACTTCATCTCGATTATCGATTCAATGATGCGATTAAGTACTTTACACTGTATAATGAAAAGAAGATAAAGACAACTAAGCAATTTGATGCAGATCGGGATATTCAGATGTGTCAAAACGGGAAGCGATTGATGACAACCATTTCTGAACTAGTCGTAACCGATAAGAAAGAAATTACTTCCGATAAGTTCTTCAGGATCTATAATCTTCACGATATAGGTGGAAGTATGCTTGTAACGGCTGAATTTCAGACAAAGCTCGACAAGAAGTACAATCACATTCCGTTGGTTCATTTCCCACAGAACCCGAGTGTAATCTATTATTCTAGTTATGGAGACAATGAAACCACCGGTAAAGACATTTATGTGCGAAGAAAGTTACCGGATGGCAGTTGGGGACTTCCTCAATCAATACCAGGGAATGTAAATACAGAATTCGATGAGGATTATCCATACATGCATCCGGATGGACAGTATTTGTACTTCTCATCGAAAGGCCATAATTCAATGGGGGGATACGATGTATTCCGCAGCAAGATAGATCCTGAGACTGGAATTTTTGGTCCACCGGAAAACATGGACTTTGCCATATCATCACCGGATGATGATATGTTCTATATTGTAGATTCACTTAACAAGAACGCCTATTTCGCTTCTGCACGCCAAAGTGAGATGGGGAAATTGTATGTGTACAAAGTGCTCGTTGAACGGGTTCCGATCCAGTTATCCGTGATCAAAGGTAATTTCGTTTCTGAAGTTTATCCTTCGATTAAGAAGATCGATTTTCAGATAAAAGATTATGCGACAGGAGAAGATATCGGACGATTTAATTCCAATGATAAAGCAGTTTACTTGATCACTTTTCCGAAAGGAGGGAAGTATGAGTATGTGATGAATATTGAAGGAAGCGGTAAGGAGTTCAGATCCATTGTTTCTATTCCCTTTCTAAAAGAATTCAAGCCGTTGAAACAGAAGATCGTTCATGCTTATGATGAAAATGGTCGTGAGATCGTGAAAATTATTAACCTGTTTAACGAGGAAGTGGAAGATCCTCAGTCTGTAATTGCCGAGGTGATCAAGAAGCGTTCAGAGCTGAATGTGAACGTTCAAGAGTTTGATTTAGAGGAGGTTCAACAAGAACGTGAGAAGAAAGAGGCACTCGATGAACTTGGAATGGGAGATCTCCTTACAGTGGAGATTGCTGATCGTCTGGCTAAAGAAGCAGAAAATGCTATGTTAAACAAGAAACAGGCCGAAGAGATCACGAATAATATTAATGCGCTAGTCATTCAGAATTCAGAATACTTCAATAAACTTGAGAATCAGATCAAGGAAAAGGTAGCTGAGGCCAATAAGTCTCAAAGTGAAGAAAACAAATACATTCTTCTTCGTGAAGCACAAAATCTGATCAGAAAACAAAATGACTTAAAAGTTGAATCAAAGAACTTAATGAGGCTGGCCGATTCTGTGAATACGGTTATTGCAAACTCCGCTTCTGCAGGAAAGATCAAACAGCTCAATGACATAGCTAAAACTTTTGACAGGATCTATCGTGATGAGGATGAAAAAGCTGCCATAGACTATTTAATACAAAATAAGGAATTAGTTAGGGACGCTTTAAACGATAATACTACCTCTTTGGTTCAAAATCTGGTAGATCGTATCGTCGTGATTGATGACAAGCTGAATGGCTTAAACGACAAAATAGATGCATATTCAAGAGAGCTGAAAGATTTGGATATTGAAATTCAAGTGCTCCAAAACTCAAAAGAAACAGCAAAAAAGAAAGAATGGGAAGAGATCGATCGAAAGATCAGCCAGAAGAAGGAAGAGGCCCTGTTAATTCAGGAAGAGAAAAAGAGACTTGAAAAACAGGTTGAAGTGCTCAATGGTGAAAAGTACATTCTAAAAAAACAAGTGGATTTGCTTCAGGAGGCATTAAGAAACAAAACTACAATTGTCGTTGCGAAAGAGAATGCAACTCGTGCTCTGAAAGAAACCGAAAAGACCAATACCAATACCTTGACTTCCTATGTAAATCAGCAAATTGATGTGATGGAGAAAAATGATCCAACATTAAGAGATAAGGTCATTGTATCATTCGGTATGAAAGAAGAGAACATCATGGCAGAGCATCAATCTGAACAAGAAATAATTCAAAACAACACTCAACTGACAGATGAAATTCAAGTTGAGAAGCTATTGAGTAATGCACTAAAGACCAAAAAGGCACTTCAGGAAAGATTGCGTGATGTTGAAGAAGAGCTCAATACGAATAAGTTTGACAACGAACTAAACAAAGAAAAACTTAATATAGACCGGAGTTTAGCGCAGGTCGAACAAGAGATTGAACGTCATGAAAAGGAGCTTTCGGCCATCAGAGGGACCGATATTGCTTCTTCGAATAAAGATTGGGTGAATGAAATAGATCCTAAATATGATCAAGAGCGGGAAAATATCACGAATAATGGTTCGTTGAGTCAAAAGGAGAAACTGGAGCAGCAACAATCGCTGGATCAGGAGTTGATCTCGCAGATCGTTAAAGAGATCGATCGTACGCAGGAACAGATCAAAAAAGATCCAAACAACCAGCAATTGAAGAACAAAGAGCAGGAGCTTACTCAATTAAAGGAAAAGAAAGAAAGTGAGATCGGCTCAAGAGAAGAAGAGCTTGCCAGTCTTAATGAAATCATTCAGCCATCAAAGAATGATCAGGCCTTCATTGAGGAGATCTCTTCTGGATATTCGAATAGACTCCAGCAGATCAATGCGGATTCTAATTTGACACAAGCTGAAAAGCTTCAAAAAGAAATCGAGCTGTTAGAGGGACTGATTAGAGATTTGGATCAATCGATCGCTAAAATGGATGCGGCACTTATAAAGAATCCGACGGATCGTAAGTTGGCTGCTGATCTTAAGCAGATTCGAAAGATCAGAGAAGAGAAAGTGAATGATTTAGCATCATTAAAAGAAGAGCTAAATACGCTAGATACCGGTGAACCTCAAATTGCTGCCGTGTCTTCAACTAATGAATTGACTGCTCAGCTAATGCCTCAATATGAGGATAGGGTTTCTTCGATAGAAAAAGATAACTCGAAAACAAAGTCTGAGAAATTAAGTGTGATCCAGACCATCGATCAAGAATTGAAATTCAAGGCGCAGCAGGAGGAGAGTAAGCTGGAATCGGCTTTAAAGAAAGATCCTCAAAACGAAGAACTTAAAAATCGATTGGCAATTTCCAAGGAACTGATCAGGGAGATCGAGGGCCGAATGAAGGAAAGAGCGTTTGACATCGAAGAAGAAAAGAGGCGTGTTGAAAATACAGCTGTTGCCTCGCAAAATAAATCCAGTGAGTTGATTGCCTCTGTTGATCCTAAATTCGATAAGGAAATTCAATCGATCCAGAAGAACGAAGACCTAAGTGAAGAAGAGAAGTTGTCAAAGATCCAGGTGAATGAGAAGGAATTGATTGCAAACATTGACAAAGCGATCGAAAAGAATAATAAAGTACTGGATAAAAATCCTGATGATGCAGAAGCGAAGACAAGGAAAGAGGAGTTAGAGCAGCTAAAGGCGATAGTGGAATCGAGAGTGGAGGAAAGAGAGCAGGAGATCGCTTCATTGGTAAAGAAAGAGTCAGATCCGAAAGAGTTTGCTGAAATCAAAAAGGTAACTTTGAATTCACTGGACAAAACCTATGCGGATCAGAAGAAGTTATTGGAAGGAAAAGATCCGGTGAATTATGATGGTTTGATCGCGCTGGAAGATAAATTACTTCAGAAGCTGGACAAAGAAAAGCAGTCCGTTCAGAAGACACTTGCCAAGGATCCTTTCAATAAGGATGCTGTTCAGCAATTGCAGGTATTAGAATCCTTGATCCGAGATACAAAAGCGGAAAAAGAAAAGTGGGAGTTGTTGAAGACAGAAGGTTCACTTGTGTCGAAAGAGGAAAAGCAAACCATGATCGATGCGGTTGATCCGACTTATCAGGAGAAAAAGCAAGAGCTGGCTAAAAATGATATCAGTGAAGAGAATATCGATTCGAGAATCGAGTTGGAAGAGCGATTCGTTGCTGATGTGAATACCAAGATCGAAGCGGATAAAATGGTGCTGAGACAGGAGCCAGATAATGAATTACTGAAGAACGAAGTAATGGTGCTGGAGGCTGTCAAGACAGATGCTGAAAAGGAAATCGCGCGTTGGGAAAAGGAAAAGGAACAATTGTCTGAGCCAGTAGCTACAGTAACTGAACGCGAGAAAGAAACGTTGATCGACCAGCTGGACAACACGTATGCTTCGAAGTCTGAAGAGATCAGTGATGACAGGGAGATCAGTGAGATCGAGCGAATGGAAGAGCAGGTTCTGCTTGACAGAAATCTGTTGAATAAGGCATATGAGCGTTTGGAGCAGGTGAATGAGCGGTTGAAGGCTGATCCATCAAACGTTCAATTGAAGCGGGAAAAACAAGTCTTAGAAGCTTTGATCGCCGAATTGGAACAGCGCATTCAGATAAATGATCAACAGCTTGCTGATGCTGTGAAGACCTCTGCGATCGACCAGGCTACAATCGATCGATTTACAGATCAGTTGGATCCTGCCTACCGAAATGACGTCAAGTTCATTCAGGAGAGCAATACATTCGATCCTTTTAAGAAACTGGAAATGCTTCAGCGTGAGGATCAAGGGTTATTGAAGAAAGTAGAAGATCGTTTGAATGTTATCGAGCTTTCGGGACCTAACCTTTCTCCGGAAATGGAGAAGGAGAGACTTGTGCTTAGGAATTTGAAGGCGGATTTAATTGAAGCGGTTTACGAAAGATCTAAGAATTTAGAGGAATTGAAAAAAGGAATAGCTTCAAATCCTATAGACCAAGCAACTATCAATCAAATTAAAGATCAATTGGATCCTGCCTACCGAAATGACATCAAGTTCATTCAGGAGAGCAATACGTTCGATCCTTTGAAGAAACTGCAAATGCTTCAGCGTGAGGATCAAGGGTTATTGCAGAAAGTAGAAGATCGTTTGAATGTCATCGAGCTCTCAGGCCCAAATCTTTCTCCTGAAATGGAGCAGGAAAAATTGGTACTTCAGAAGTTAAAGTCGGATCTGATCAAAGCGATTGAAAGTAGAACCCAGGAGATTGAGACCTTGATAGGAGCTGTGGCTTCAAATCCGATCGTGCAGAAGGAGAAGATCGAAGAGCTGATGCCTGATTATTACGATCAGAAGGAGCAGGTGAAGCAGGATAATACCCTGACAAGAGAAGGAAAGAATGAGCGACAGGCAGAGATCAATGATGAGTTGATCGAAAAGATCGATTCTCGTAAAGTGGTGGTTGAGAATGAGCTTCAGAATGACCCTGAAAATTCAAGTTTGAACGATGAACTGAAAGTTTTGAACCAGCTCATAGCTTCAGTAGAGAAAGAAAATGATCAATTGAGTGGTAACTCAAGTACACAGGTGGCAGCCGAAAAGTTGATCAACGAGATCAAGCCGGATTATGCTGACCGCAAGACTGAATTGGTTAACAGCAAGATGGAAGAGCTGGCGAAGACCAATGGGATGATCAAGCTGGAAAAAGAATTGTTAGTAGAATTGAACTCTGAGCAGAAGGAGGTTGAACGATTATTGAAGAAAGATCCAGGTAACGCTGAATTAATCAAGAAGAATGAATTATTAAGCGCTTTGATCGCTCAGCAAAATGAAACGATCGCTCAGTTAGAGCAGCGAAAGAATGCTATCGAAGTTGAAGCACTTGCCCAGAAAGAGATTACTTTGATTGATAAGACCTTTGAATCCGACATGAAAGAGTTGAAAGAGGAAGGGAATAAAGTATTAATGGCTGATCGCGAAAAGGAGCATCAGGAGTTGATCCAGAAAAAGGTGACTCAGAATGAGGCGAGTTTGGCGAAGAAGAAAAATCCTGAGCTGGCTCAGTTGAACGAGAAACTGAAGGAAGAAATAGCGAACAGTGAGGAAAGAGAAAATGCATACAGAAGCGGCAGTACCCAGGAAACCGATGAGGTGGCTGAGCGCAAAGAAGCATACATCAATAACTTCAGAGAGGATAACCTACCGGGTAATGAGAATGCGTTGAAGAATGAGCTCAATTCTTTAGAAGCGCTTAAGCAGCAGGATGAGGTATTGGCAAATTACGAGACATCCATCAAAGAAAAGATCGCTCAGGTTGATGGTCAGCTCAAAAATGATCCTAATTCGAGTGAATTACAACAGGAAAAGAAATGGTTGGAAGATGAGCTGAAAGAAGTTCAAGAGAAGCGCAGAAAGATCAGCATTTCCATTGGGGAGCTGGAAACTTCTTTGATGGTAGCTAACCGCACATCTGAAAATAGAGTGGATAGTCCTGAATTAGCACAGCTGGATCAGAAAGAGGCTGAATTGAAGAGATCATTGGCAGAAGGGAATGTGAGTGGTGCAGACCAGAGGAAGCTTGAAAAGGAATTGTCTATTGTTCAACAGGAGCAAGTGAAGGTAGAAAACGAGTTGTTGAACGCGTATGTAGAACGGAAGAATAAACAAAATGTAACCGAATTGAAGACTTTGAAGGAAGATCTTTCTTCGGAGGATCCAACGGTTCGTTCAGCAATTCAGCAAGTAGAAAATGACCTGAATGAAGCAGATCAATTGATTGTTGAGGCGAACAAGAGCAAGAATAAGGACGAGAAGAACTATTTGTTGAATGAAGCAGCGAGCAAGCAGGAAAGTGCTGAAGAAACGATCCGCACAGCAGCATATGAAAATGAGTTGAACAAGATCGAGGAAGAATACGGTATTACAGAGCTAGATTCAAAAGCAGAGCTCGAGCAGAAGAAGAGAAGATTCTCGATCCAGGTAGGTGAGTTAACCCAGGAGATCATGGCCTTGGATCAGGCTGCGCAAGAAGCAGGCAAGAAAGAAATAGCTCAGATTCAGGAGCTGAAGAAGTTAAAGGAAAAGGAGAAGAGACTGGTTGAGTCTGAGCTTAGAAAGGTAGAAGAACGACTGGCAGCTATCGAGGAAATGGCTCCGGTTGTTGATCCTAAGGCAGACGAGATCTCATTGAGCTACAACGAGGAACGTGAACTAGCTTCAACAGAAGAATACTGCGATTATGTAGAAAAAGTGAACGATGCTATTCTCGTTGAAAAGCAATTGATTAATTTAGAGAGCGAGATTGCAAATGAGCGCAAGGAGTTGAAAAATGTGACGGCTCAGTTGATGGAAAATCCAAGTGAAGCGAACAAGCAAAGACAGATAGAAAGTGCTAGTCGTCTGATGCAGTTGGAGCAGGAAAAGGAAACATTAACGAATGAGCTGGAGGCAAAACGACAGATCGCAGATGCTCAGTTGCCGTCAAACGAAGAAGAAGCTATGAAAATGCAGAATTTGGTAAGGAGAGCAGTTGCACCGATCAACAAGATCGCACTTGCTGCCGCACTTGTTCCAATGCCGGAGAGCGGTTTAGCGATCAATACCAATGGAGTTTCAACCTATACAGCAGCAAATCCGATCCCGGTAAATGTAAATAACCCAACAGGGCTTGTGTACCGAGTTCAGGTAGGTGCCTTCGCGAAACCGATCCCTCAGGAAACATTCAAGGAATTCAATCCGGTATCCGGAGAAACGTTGAATAACGGAATTACACGATACATGGCAGGGTTCTTCAATAGCAGTACCAAGGTGATGGATGCGAGAGACCAGATCAGAGCATTAGGCTATGCAGATGCCTTCCCTGTGGCATATTGTGATGGAAAGCGCATTTCGATCTTTGAAGCACGTCAGCTGGAAGTATCCGGAGAGTGTGTTCCGAAAGGGGAGAATGAATTGATGATGGAGGTTGCTGCTGCAACTGCAGTTCACTTGGGCTTGGAGGATACAACGAAGCTGAAGAAAGTACCTGAGTACACCTACAATCAGGCGCCGGGAGCAGCCAAGGCAGATCCGATCGAAGCCAGAAAAGGATTATTCTTTACCGTGCAGATCGGTGTTTACAATAAGCCGGTTTCTTCTGGAGTATTATACGATCTTGAACCGTTCATGACCCTACGTTTACCGAATGGACAAATAAGATATTCCACAGGTATTTATCATAGTATAGATGAGGCAAGACCAAAGAAGCAGGAAGCAGTCGATAAAGGCGTGAAAGATGCCTTCATTACAGCTTACTTCAATGGTGACAGAATTCCATTGAACGATGCATTGAATATGCTGGCTGAAAAAGGAAATCCGGTTCTTGAGCCTAAAGAGAAAAAGGAAGAGACACAAGCTACAGGCACTATCAATGTAACTAATACGAACACGACCAGAAACAACGTGAACTACTCAGGGACGTCGATCACTGTAGAGAAGATCGAGGAGGTTGAAGTAGAGAAGATTTACTATCAGATCGTGACGAAGAAATCGTTCAATGACTTTCCGAGAGATGTATTGAATCGTTATAACTCACACGGTAGTTTCTATTTTGATGAAACAGATCGTAAGGTGAAAAGTGTGATCCATGAGTCAGAAGATGAATTGCCACAGGTATTCTATTTCAGAGATGACATTGACACCTTGAAATTCAAGACAACAGAAGAGTTCACCTTAGGAAATGTTTTACAGACGGAATTTGTGGATGGTAAGATCCCTGGTGATGCTGCAGACTGGTTGTTGCGTCAGAATTTCAGAAAGGAATTTGTTCAGAGCGAGATGAGTATCATTTTACGAATTCATGGCGTAACGGAGGAAAGAATTGAAGAGCTACGAAAAGAAGGTCGTATCTTTGGCCTTGAATTCGAAGTGTTAGAAAACGAAACAACAACAAAATAAGAGTAGTATGGTAGAAACAGAGGTGCAGGTGGAGGAGTTATTACTTGAAGAGCTCATCGCCGAAAAGAACCTAATCGTTTACAATGATGATGTCAATATATTTGATCATGTGATCGATTCCCTCATCAAGATCTGCGGGCATGACATGTTGCAAGCTGAACAGTGCACTTGGATCATTCATCACAATGGTAAATGCCAAGTGAAGTTTGGTTCTTTTGAAAAACTGGAACCGATGTGCACCGGTTTACTCGACAGAGGAATCAGTGCCACGATTGAATAATACAACATTTGGTGTTTGGATAAAACAAAAAAGTCTTTATCTTTGCACCCGCATTGAAATAATGCAAACGGCTCCGTAGCTCAACTGTATAGAGCACCACATTACGGCTGTGGAGGTTTAAGGTTAGAATCCTTACGGGGTCACGAAAGGAACCTGTTTCGCGAAAGTGAAACGGGTTTTTTCATGCATACTTGTGTTAATGTTCATCCCTAAAACTCTTCATTCAAGAGTTTATGTTCAATGGACGCTTACCAAATAGGTCATGATTATTTGAATAATGTGTAATAAATGGCCCTAACTTGAGGATATAAGATTTAAATGAAATTTAGTTCTGAAACATTATGAAAAATGTATTATTGGCCTTAATCACATTTATAGCATTTTATGCAAGCAGTCAATCGATCCCTAATTTTCCAGGTTCAAATAAATACACTGATTTAAATGGGTGTAGAATACAATTATGGAGTCACGGTAAATTTATCTTAAGATATACTGATGAATGCATTGAATTGGGATATGATGAAAAATATAATGGTTGTTACATTTATGATAAAGGGATGGATAGAGATAGTGTCCGATTAACAGTAAATGAATTAACTAAAATTATTAACTTTTACAGAAATCAACTAGGTTTAGATAAAAGTGTAAACTATTTTAACCCGTTAACAGTAAGTGGAACAAACAGTGATCTTTTATTTGATAAAAATGGGATTAACTATGATGAGATATGGAAAAATATTCAAATAGGATTAATGTCGACTTTTGCTGTATATGAACTAGTTCCAGGTGAATTAGAAATAGAATTTTATTTAACTAGCTTCAATGTTGGTTTTATGGTTATCAAAAAATAAAATAACAGAGCATTTTATAAAAAATTGTCACATGGTTTCGATGCTACTGTAATTTTTGAAATTGCTTGAAAACCTGAAACGTTTATCTTCTATAATCAATAAAATTGTTTTTGCATAGAAACGCTCAAAACAAACCTACAATTGTCTTCCCTTCTCGTCTAAAAACTCAGCATATTTCTCCTCGTACAAGCACCTTTGAACCGATACTGTCACTTCAAGTATGCGATATTTCTGCGCTTCTTTTACTAGGATAAACCCAAAAAGTAACACTAGTGTTAGATTGTAAATTTCTAAAGTGCCAATAAGGATAGAGAGAATAATCGCTACCGATAAGATTAAACTGGTGAAGATCAATATCCCTGATACTTTTTTGCGTTGTATTAACGATCTGTATGTTGATTTCAAATGTTCAGGAATTTCAGGTGCTTTCATAGTTTATTTTTGAATAGAACGATCGATATTTACACAAGTAACACTTGTTTTGTTGTCTTTTTCTAAACACTTGGTTTACTTATCCTAAGCAAGTTCATATGGAAACAAAAGGTGTCAATTTATGTGTATCGATTAACTCAACTGAATACCTTATTTTGTTGACCTTTTTTATAGATTTTTAATTCTTTTTTATACCTTTTTGAAGGTTAGAGCTACACTCAGGTTTGGGTTTAGTAGTTTTACCTCAAATTCGAAAATTTCCGCTTCGTATTTTCGCTGAATT